>CAZAGK010000001.1:0-74830 GCA_964484775.1 uncultured Gemmatimonas sp.
GACGGCGGCACGCTGTTCCTCGACGAGATCGGCGACATGCCGACCTCGCTCCAACGGCACCTGCTGCGCGTGCTGCAGGAGCGTCAGGTGACCCCGCTCGGCGGCGGTCGTTCGGTACCGGTGGACTTCACCCTGATCTGCGCGACGCACCGAGATCTGCGCGCGGAGATGGACGCGGGGCGGTTCCGCCCGGATCTGTACTATCGCATCAATGGACTGACGCTCACGCTGCCGCGCCTGCGCGAGCGTGGCGATCTCCCGGCGCTCACCGCCAAGATGATCGAGCAGGCCGCCCCGGGACGCGGGATCGAATTGGATGCGACGGTCGCCGTGGCCTTCGACCGGTACAGCTGGCCCGGGAACCTGCGTCAGCTCAACAACGCGCTGCGCACCGCCTGTGCCATGCTCGACGACGACGAGCGCGTGATCGACTGGCACCATCTGCCGGACGACGTGGCGTCGGAGCTGCGCCAGGCACCGCCCGCATGGCCGTCGTCCCGCGACGCGTCGAGTGAGACCGAGAATCTGCGCGCCCTGTCGGAGTCGGCAGTGCATCGCGCGGTCGGCGCCGTGGGCGGCAACATCTCCGAGGCGGCACGTCGGCTCGGGATCAGCCGGAACACGCTGTATCGGAAGTTGAAGCGGCGCGACTCGCGCCGCGCCGCTGACACGATCACTTCGGCAGGTCGATCACCGGGGGCTTTCCGCCCCCGGTGCGCGTGAACGGCGTTCCCATGAGGGTGAACCCCGGCACGAACCCGCCATGGCTCAGGAAGAACTTCCCGTTCTCCACGCCCATGAACCGATCGAGTCGGTTCTCCTTGCCGGTGGGATCGTGGCTGAAGGTGGCGGTGGTGAGCTCCTGCCAGCGCCCGTCGCTCAGGCGGATCCACTGATTCCCGAACAGCGCCTTGCGACGCAGGTGGCCGGTGGTGCCGCCGAAATTCTCGCTGAATGAGTACAGGCGGCGCAGCCCCAGTCCGTCCTTCGGCGCGCGGAAGCTGGCGATCAACTGCCACGCCTGCTTGTCCGGGTGGTACCAGTAGCCGGAGTAGATGGTGCTCTCCCCGTCCGGCTTCGCGGTGACGAAGAACTTCTGCGTGGAGCCCGTCTTCCAGTTGTAGACCAGATGCGAGTGTCCGCCGGTCCCCTCGTTGCCGAACACCTCGGCCACGACGCCGTCGCCCTTGGCGATGAGCTGCGTGAAGTTCTCCGGTGCGACCGTGGTGCGATCCTTGGCGTTCGTGCCATTCGCCGCGTCCCACACCGAGAAGATGATGCGACGCTCCGTGGGAGAGTTCACCTGCATCCCGAAGTAGCCGCGGGCGAAACCGGTGGCCATGTAGTACGTGGTGACCGGATCATCGACGGCGGTGACCTCGTTGTAGAAGCCGGTCACCGTCAGCGTGCTGTCGGTCGGGTAGCGCAGATGGACGCTCGCGGCGTTGCGGCGCGGGTCGAGATTGAAGTGCATCTTCGGCGCTGACGCCGAATCGATCAGCATCGCCTGCACCTCGAGCGTGGGTGCGGGGGCGCCGTCGGTGGTGCTCAGCTCGAAACGGAAATAGCCGGTATCGACGAACGCGATCGGGCCGATCGCGACACGGCTCTCGGCGCCGGTCCCTTCCACACGCGCGGTGCGAGTCATGATCGCGGTGCCGCCGGTCGTGCGCGCGATCGTGAGCCGGAGTTCACGCTGCTCCCCTTTGGGAAGCTTCACGAGGATCGTCGGATCGAGCGTCACCCTGGCGTCGAGATGCGCATACCAGGCGATACTCGAGCCCTTGGCGCCGAACGGAAGGACGGGCCGATTCTGCGACATGCGTGCCGCATCGGGATCCGGGAGCAGATAGGCCGTGAACGCCGGCACGCGCAGCTCGACGTGCTGTTGGGCGACGATCGTGTGCGGCGCGGCGATCAGCGCCGCCGTGGCGATGACGGGGAGTGGGGACAGGCGCATGCGTGCAGGGAGCTCGGGACGCGGCGTGGAGCGCGTGGACATCCCCAACTTACCGACTGCTCAGCGCGCGCGCCTCGGACGGAACTGCGTGTAGAGCGCCATCCCCATGGGCTGGCGCGTCCCGTAGGCGAGGCGAAGTTCCTGCGGCACCATGTTCAGCGTGCCTCGTGCGCCGAACGCCATCTCCATCGGACCCACCGACGCGACGCGATGCGTGGCGCCCAGCGTGAACGACTGCACCGGATACATCACGGTCAGATCGCCCCCGAGGAAGCCGAGTTCCTCGCCGTTCTTCTCGACACGCTCCGCACGGACGAACACGGCGTTGCGCGTGCCGATCTCGAGATTCGACTCCACGAGCAGACTCGTGGACAGATGATGCGGAGAGGACCCAGGGGCGGCGTGCAGGAGCTGGTGGCTCCCTGCGCCGTGATGGTGCAGGTTCACCCCCCAGATCAGCGTGCTCGCCCAGTCGCCGCCGCCAGGGCCGTGGGTCTGCGTGCTGAGCGACGCACCCCAGCGATGCATGCGCGTGGTGGGGTCGAGACGCTGATGGGTATTGAGGAACGCCCACCAGGCGGAGGCCACGACGGAAGCGGTCGGGGCCCAGCTGAGCCGACCGGCGTAGGCGTCGAGCTTCGCGTCGCGGTAGTCCACCACCGGGTGATGTTCGTCGGCCTCACGCGGATTGAACAGCGACCCCTCGAGCTTCAGCCGATCGGTCCCGATCCCGAAGGTGATGGCGCCGTAGCTCTGATGCGAGACGTCCTGCCAGTGATGGCCGATGGGCGCCATCGGGTCGTTCTGCGACGAGGCGCGATGCATGAACGAGACCGGCCCCACGGCCGGCTCACCGACCGGCGCCACATAGAGCGAGGCGGTGAGTCCACCGCCGATCGGCTGCTCGAACTGCGCCGAGAGCTCCATGATCGTGTTGTGCGGATGCATGCGGTCGTGCAGGAAGGCGTGGCGATAGGTGCCCCCCGTCTGCAGCAACTCCTGATATCCGCCGCCGCCGAGTACGATCGACTCCAGGCTCGTCATGGCGTGCAGATGGAGCATCCCCGATCCCACGGGGCGCATGGCCATCACCATCTCCCAATCGGTGAGGGCGAGCTGTGCGCCCCCGCGATAGGTGTACTGCTGGTCGTACATCGCCGAAGCGGACCCTTGGAACGACAACGCCCACGCGCCCTTCGAGAGAGCCAGCTCTCGAAGGGGCGTGGAATCCGGGAGCCAGCCAGTGCCCGACCCGCGGCGCGAGGCCGACCCGGAACTGTGTTGATGCGACATCCCCTGCATGTCGCCCTGTCCGCCGCCTTGCGCGTGGGCGCGGACGCCCGTCGTGAGACTGGCGACCACGCCGGTGACGAGCCCGACGGCGAACCGGACCGCGGCACGGCGCCCGATCATGCGGCCTCCGGCGCGACGGACGATCGCTTACTGCTTGGTGATCTGGCCGCGGATCTCGCCGGCCGGGTTGTTCACGGTGTGGATGTTCGCATAGGTCAGCCCGGCGAAGAGCAGCTTCTTGAGCGAGTCGCCCGAGATCGTCGCCGTGATCAGCACCGTCGGGGAGAGGATCGCCACGCCGTGCGCGCTGCCGACCGTCTGGCCGAAGCTGAAGGTCGAGCCCGGGAGGGTGTTGAAGTTGATCGTCGTGCCCGAGGTCGCCGTCGCGAGCGCCGGTCCGTGGATGTGCCCGTTGTTCACGTTCGACGTCAGCCCGGTGAAGGTGATGTCGTAGGTGAAGATGTTGGTGACGGTGTCGAGCACGCCGGTGAAGACGCCCGAGCCGGTGGTGGTGTTGGCGGGCACTTCGTTGGCACCGTTCAGCACGGCGCGGAAGGTCACCAGGTTGCGGTTCGGCTGCGTCGGGCTGGCGTCGCTGGCGGCCTTGCAGGCCACGGCGATGGTGGACAGCGCGGCGATCGTGAGCGTCAGGAGGCGAGACTTCATTGCGGTGGATCTCCGGGGGGCTGGTGATGATGCACGTCCGCGGACGTGCGGGCAGCGATGAGCGTGCGGTGGGGGTAGCACTGACACCGGTTATGTGGTGCTCCCCTGATTACTCGACCGACCCGGGGCGCGTCACAAAACTCGGCGAGAATACTATTGACGAATGAAGTATCTGATATACCGGTTACTTTTGGAACTACCGGTGCCCAACTTCGCGTAGTGTGAGTGCGCCTCCCGTCACTCCCTCCCCCATCGAGGAATCACCATGGCCCCCCGCAACACCCATATCTACTTCGGCATCGGCAGTCACGCGGTCGCGGTCGACCGCTCCACCGGCGAGGAGGTCTGGCGCACCAAGCTCAAGTCGTCGAGCTTCGTCACCGTGTGGATGTCGGGCGACAAGCTCTTCGCCGGCGCCGCCGGCGAGCTCTTCTGCCTCGACCCGGTCGGCGGAGAGATCCTCTGGAACAACAAGCTCAAGGGGCTCGGGACGGGGCTCATCAGCTTCGCCTCGAGCATCGACTCTGCCGCCGCCGCGATGATCGTCCAAGCCCAGCAGGCCGCTGCGATCGCGGCCTCCGCCTAAGACAGCGAGCCGGACTCGCCCGGTGAGGGTGACCCCGGAGCCATATTTCGCCGTATGGCTCTGCTCGGTCTTCAGGATGTCACCCTCGCCTTCGGCGGTCCCCCGGTCCTCGATCACGCCCGCTTCGCGATCGAGCGGGGGGAGCGGGTCTGCCTGCTGGGCCGGAACGGGGCCGGCAAGAGCACCATCCTCAAGATCCTCGACGGGGAGCTGAGCCCCGCCGAGGGTGAGGTGGTGCGTCAGACCGGGGTGACCGTGACCCGGCTCGAACAGCAGGTCCCGGACGATGTCGAAGGCACCATCTTCGAGGTCGTCGCCGGGGGACTCGGCGACGCGGGCACCCTGCTCTCGCGCTACCACGAGGCGAGCCATCGAGTGAGCACGCTCGCCGGCTCGGCTGGGAGCGACGCCGCGCTCAAGGAGCTCGACCGCCTGCACCACGCGCTCGACGCCGCCAACGCCTGGGAGATGCAGTCGCGCGTGGACACGGTGCTCGAACACCTCTCGCTCGACGCCGATCTCCCCTTCGCCTCGGCCTCCGGCGGACGCAAGCGGCAGACGCTGCTCGCGCGCGCGCTCGTGCGGCAGCCCGATGTGCTCCTCCTCGACGAGCCGACCAACCACCTGGACGTCGAAGCGGTGGAGTGGATGGAGCAGTTCCTCGTCGATCGCGGGATGACGCTCGTGTTCGTGACGCACGATCGCGCCTTCCTGCGCAACGTGGCCACGCGGATCGTCGAGCTCGACCGTGGGCGCCTCGTCGATTGGGGGACGGACTACGACACCTATCTCGTGCGCAAGGAAGCCGCGCTCGCGGTGGAGGAGAAGGAGTTCGCCGAGTTCGACCGCAAGCTGGCGAAGGAAGAGGTGTGGATCCGCACCGGGATCCAGGCGCGCCGCACACGCAACGAAGGGCGGGTCCGGAACCTCGAGGCACTGCGCGTGGAGCGGAGCCGACGCCGCGAGCGCGGTGGTTCGGCGCAGATGGAGGTGCAGGTCGCGGAGCGCTCGGGACGACTCGTGGCCGAGGCGCGCGGCGTGAGCTTCGCGCGCGGCCCCAAGACGATCGTGCGCGATTTCACCACGACCATCACGCGCGGGGATCGCGTGGGGTTGATCGGGCCCAACGGCTCAGGGAAGACGACGCTGCTGCGCCTCCTGCTCGGCGAACTCGCCCCCGACACCGGGTCGATCCGCCTCGGCACCGGACTCGAGGTGGCGTACTTCGACCAGTTGCGCGAGCAGCTCGACCCCGAGCAGAGCGTGTACGACAGCATCGCGGACGGCGCCGACTGGGTGGACGTCGGCGGCAACAAGAAGCATGTGATGAGCTATCTGCAGGATTTCCTCTTCCCCGCCGATCGCGTGCGCACGCCGGTGCGCGCCCTCTCGGGGGGTGAACGGAACCGGCTGCTGCTCGCACGGCTCTTCACGCGTCCCTTCAACCTGCTCGTGCTCGACGAACCGACGAACGACCTCGACATCGAGACGCTCGACCTGCTCGAGGAGTTGCTGCTGGAGTTCCCGGGGACGTTGCTCGTGGTGAGCCACGACCGCGCCTTCCTCGACAACGTCGTCACGAGCACGCTCGTCTTCGAGGGGAACGGTCGGGTCGGCGAGTATGTGGGCGGCTATGCGGATTGGGTACGGCAACGCCCGACGATTCCGGTGGCGGCGCCGGTGCCCAAGCGCGCACCGGTCGCTGCCGCCGCGCCGAAGGCGACCAAGGCGCGTCGGCTCACCTTCAAGGAGAAGGCCGAGCTCGAGACGCTGCCGGATGCGATCGACGCGCTCGAGCAGGAGCGCGAGTCGCTCTACGGCAAGCTCGCGGACCCGAACTTCCTCCGCGATGGTGCGGCCGTGATCGCCGTGCGCGCGCGGCTCGAGGTGCTCGACGCGGAGATCGCCGCGAAGTCGGCGCGATGGGAAGAACTCGAGACGATCGCCGCCGAGGGATAGGATCGCGGACGAGGTCGCAGCACCTCCGGCACGCGATCAGGAGACGGGCATCACCGGGCTGTGCAGTAGCGCTCGCACCCGTTCCGCGAGCTCGGTGACGGAGAACGGTTTCTCGAGGAAGGCCGTCGATTCCGCGAGTTCACCATTGGCGGTGAGCACGGCGGCCGCGAAACCGCTCATGTAGAGCACGCGCAGGGAAGGACGGATGACGAGCAACGTCTCGGCGAGTTGGCGCCCGTTCATCCCGGGCATCAGCACGTCGGTCAGCAGCAGTTGGATGTCCCCGACGTACTCCGCGGCGAGCGTGAGCGCCTCGGCCCCGCTCGCGGCCGCGATCACGCGGTAGCCGAAGAGCTCGAGCGCGCGCTGTGCGACCTCCCGGACGAGGCGCTCGTCGTCGACGAGCAGGATCGTCTCGTTCCCGCGAGTGCCGTCCTTGCTGATCGGCGGGTGTAGCAGTGGCGGGATGACCGGCGACCGCGTGGCACCGACGTAACGCGGCAGATTCACCTCGAAGCGTGCGCCATTCCCGAGCGTGCTGGTGGCCGTCACGAAGCCGCCAGCCTGCGCGACGATGCCGTGCACGGTGGCGAGTCCGAGCCCGGTTCCGGCGCCGATCGGCTTGGTGGTGAAGAAGGGCTCGAAGATCTGCCCGAGGACCTCCGGTGTCATCCCGATGCCGTCGTCCTCGACCACGATCCGTACGAAGTCTCCCGGAGACGCATCGCGTTGTGATGCACACGCTGCTGCATCGAGTGCCAGATTCTCCACCGTGACTTTCAGGTGCCCCCCCTTGGGCATCGCTGTCCGTGCGTTCAGAAAGAGGTTCGTGAGCACCTGATCGATCTGCGTGGGATCGATCCGCACGTCCCAGGCGCGACCATCCGCGACCCAGTGCACGACCACGTCATCGCCGATCAGGCGCTGCAGCATCTCCAGGGCGCTGCTGATCGCCGTATTGATGTCGAGCACGGCCGGCGTGATCTGTTGCTTGCGCGCGAAGGCCAGCAATTGCTTGGTCAGCTCCGCCGACCGTGTGGCGGCCTTGCGGATCTCGGCGAGATCGGCGTAGATCGCGCGGTCCGGGTCGGTCTCGTTCAACGCCATCTCGGCCCGACCGAGGATGACGGTGAGCATATTGTTGAAGTCGTGCGCGACTCCACCGGCGAGTCGGCCGATCGACTCCATCTTCTGCGCCTGGCGCAGCTGCTCCTCAAGCTTTTTCCGCTGGGTGATGTCCTGCGAGATCGCGATGAAGTGCGCGATCGCCCCGGATTCGTCCTTCACGGGCGTGATCGTCATCTCGGCGGTGAACAGCGTGCCGTCCTTCCGCCGATCGACCATCTCCCCTTGCCAGACGGCGCCGGAGAGCACCGTCTGCCAGAGACGGGAATAGAACGAGGCATCCTGCTCCCCGGAGCCGAGCAGGTCACCGGGGCGCGTGCCGATCGCCGACTCCGCCTCGTACCCGGAGATCTTGCTGAACGCGGGATTCACCCATTCCATCACGCCGTCGCGGTTGGTGATGACGATCGCGTTGGCGGATGCTTCGAGTGCGGTGCCTTCGAGGTGCAGCAGGGCGGCGGCGCGCTCGCGCTCCGTGATGTCGCGGACGATGCTCGTGGTGAACTGTCCATCCTCGGTCGTCCAGGTCGCGACGGTGCGTTCCACGGAGAACTCGGTGTGATCGAGCCGGCGACCACGGACCTGCGCATTCGTCTCCGACGGGACCAGGAATGCGCTGACCGGACTTCCGATCGCCGTGCGTTCGGGGGCGCCGAACATCGACTCGGCCCCATGGTTCCACCCGACGATCTGCCCGCCCTCGTCGACCGTGATGATCGCATCGTGGGCCGACTGCGAGATGGCCTGACTCCGCGCCTCGCTCTGCTGGAGCAGCATCTGGGTCGACTTCCGGAGCGTGATGTCCGTCAGCGCGATCCGGTTGATGGGCAAGCCGGCGTCGCTCCACACGAGCGTCGACGTCATCTCCACCCAGATGAACGGTGCGTTCAGCCGGACCATGCGGAGCTCGCAACTGTCCGTGGCCCCGGGATCGAGCAGGCGGCGGCGATGCAGATAGTACCGGTCCTGGTCGTCCGAGAGGATCAGACGCACGATCGGTCGGTCGATCAGCGCGGTGCGCGCCACGCCGAGCATGCTGGCGGCCCGGAAGTTGGCCTGGAGGATCTTCCCTGCGCCGTCGACGGTCAGGTACCCGACGGGAGCCTGCTCGAAGAGGTCGCGGTAGCGGCCGTGCGCCAGCGCCAGATCGTCCTGGGTGCGACGGAGTTCGTCGTTCTGCATCTCGAGCTCGATCTGATGCACCCGCAGTTCGTGCAACGCATGCCGCGCCTCGTCCTCGGACAGTAGCTGCGGGTCCTCGCCCGTCGGCTTCTCGCTCCCGGCGACCTCCGCTTCGGCGCGGAGTCGCAGATCCGCCGCGCGTTCCGCCGCGTCCTCGGTGGGTGTGGTCGTGGGTTCGTCTTCGTCGTGCTCGAGCATGGGACCTCCGAACTACCTCTGCTGCGGTTCGTACGATCGTTCCGTCGTGGCGATCGCGTACATCTCCCCGGAGCCATTCATCAGCGCAGTGGTCACGACCGAGACCTCGACCACGGCGCCGTTCTTGCACAGTCGCTGCGTCCGATGCGATTCCAGTGTCTCGCTCCGACTCAGCCGTTCCAGATCCGTCACCGCCTGTTCGCGGATCGCGACCGGGATCCGGTCACGCACGTTGAGCGTGAGCGCTTCCGTCTCCGTCCATCCGTAGAGGCGTTCGGCCCCGCGGTTCCACGCGATGATCCTCCCGTCGAGTCCCTGGACGGTGATCGCGTCGTGTGCATCGCGCACGACCACCGCCAACCGGTGCAGGTCGTTCGCCTTCTGCAGGGCATCGCGCGCGACGACGATCTCGGTGGTGTCGACGAACGAGATGACCGCCCCTTCGATCACGTTCTCGAGCGTGCGGTACGGCTGGATCCGCATGGAGTAGCTCCGTCCGGCGTGCGAACGGACATCCACCGACTTCGCCTGCAGTGTGTCGAGTACGTGCTGGGTGTCCTCGACGAGCCGGGTGTAGCCCTCGAGATTCGCCACGATGTGTCCCACCGGACGGCCGATGTCGCTCGGGATCACGTTGATGATCTCGCTCACACTCGGCGTGAACCGGAGGATGCGCAGCTGGTGGTCCACGAACACCGTCCCGATGTTCGTGCCGGCCAGCAGGTTGTTCATGTCGTTGTTGGCGCGCGACAGATCGGTGACCTTGATCTGCAGCTCGGTGTTCACCGTCGCGAGCTCCTCGTTCACCGACTGAAGCTCCTCCTTGGAGGTCTCCAGCTCCTCGTTGGTGGATTGCAGCTCCTCGTTCACCGACTGCATCTCCTCGTTGGAGGAGCGCAGGTTCTCGGTGGTGAGCTGCAGTTCAGTGAGCGTGTTGCGGAGCAGGTCCTTGGTGAAGCGGAGTTCGCGGGTGAGCGCAGAGACCGGCGGAGAGTCCCCATCCGGGCCGGCAGCGCCTTGCGCCGGTGCTGCTCCCTCGGCACTCGCGATGCGTTCAGCGGCGCGGTCCTCCTCGAGGATCACCAGATACAGCGGCTCCCCCGAGGGTGACCCCGCGGGCCCGATCGGTCGTACGACGATATCGAGCGTCGTGAAGTGTCCGTTCGTCCGCACCGAGAGACCCGTGCAGTGCACCGGCTCCTGCGAGCCGACGGCGCTCCGGAGCGCGTTCGTGAGCTCGAAGCGGAGTCCATCGCGCGCCATCTTCAGGATGTTCGGCACCCCGACCTCGCCCGGCGCCGGCTCGAGGTACATACCGGTGCGTCCATGCAGATACAGCACGTCGCCGTCACCGTTGACCAAGGCTCCCGATACCGGGAGTTCGCGCAGCAGCGCCTGTTCCGTCAGTTCACGAAGCGGGATCTTCATGGGGGTACTCTTCGGGCTCGGGCCGGTGGAGGTCGAGTGTGCGTGCGGTTGTGCGGCGGCAGGACGTGCGACCATGCTCAGCAGGGCGCGAAGCGCTCCGGCACCGCTTTCCTTCCGGCGGTACAGGCGCGCCTTGCGATCGATCTCGGCGAATCGATCGCTCGCGTCGCCTGCGCCTTCGGATGATCCGAGGAAGAGCACGCCCGACGGCTTGAGGGCGTAGTGGAACAGCCCCATCAGCTTGGCCTGCACTTCGGCGCCGAGGTAGATGAGCAGGTTCCGGCAGCAGATCAGGTCGAGCCGCGAGAAGGGCGGGTCCTTGAGCGCGTCGTGCTCGGAGAAGATCACCATGTCCCGGATCGCCTTTCGGACACGAAAGCTGGCGCGGTCCGGTTCGGCCACGAACCACTGCGCCAGTCGCTCCGCGGTCAAATTCACGGTGCTCGACGCCGGGTAGATTCCGGTGCGAGCCCGGGCGATCGCGGCGCCGTCCAGATCGGTGGCGAAGAGCTGCACCGGGTGCGCACCCTTGGTGCGCTCCATGTGCTCCGCGAGCAGGATCGCGAGGGAATACGGCTCCTCGCCGCTCGAACAGCCGACGCACCAGAGGCGGATGGGGTCATCGGCCGACTTGCCCGCGAAGAGCGACGGGATCACCTGCGCTTCGAGCGTACGGAACGCATCGGCATCGCGGAAGAAGCTCGTGACGCCGATCAGGAGATCGCGGAACAGCGCGTCCGCCTCAGCCGGCGTCTGCTGGATGAGGCGTACGTACTCCTCGATCGTCGTCAGGTGATGCACGAGCATGCGCCGTTCGATGCGCCGCTGGATCGTGCCCGGCTTGTACGGCGCGAAGTCATGCCCGGTCTGGGTGCGGAGCACGGTGAAGATCCGCTGGAGCGCGCGGGAGGGCGGATCCTCGTCGACGGGTGCCGCTGCTCCGGCGGTCGTCGGCGGGAGCGTACGCAGCTTCGGGAACATGGCCTGGGGCACGAGGACCAGCCCCACCGCGCCGGTCGCGATCACGCTCTTGGGCATCCCGTCGAACTCCGCCGAGGCGGGCTCCTGCGCGATCACCAGGCCACCGGCATCCTTGATGGCGCGCGCACCGTCGGATCCATCGCTCCCGGTGCCCGAGAGCACGACGCCGATAGCGTGTTCCCCCTGATCCAGCGCGAGTGACCGGAAGAAGTTGTCGATCGACAGACTACGACCGCGTGGTTCGGCCGGTTCGGAGAGATGCAGCGTTCCGCTGCTCAGCGTCATCTCATAGCCCGGCGGGATCACATAGACGTGATCCACGACGACGACCGTGGCATCCACCACTTCGACCACGTCGAGCGTCGTGATCCGCGCGATCAGCTCGGTGAGCAGACTCTTGTGATCGGGGTCCAGGTGCTGCACGAGGACGAACGCCATTCCGGGGAGCGTTCCCGCCGGGATCCCGGAGAAGAACGCCTCGAACGCGGCCAAGCCTCCGGCCGATGCTCCAACACCGACGATCGGGAACTGCGGGGATGTCATGGCGATCACGGAGCGGGACGCACCGATCGAGGAGCTCGTTCGAGTGCCGTTCCCAGCGAACCTGGCGGTCCTGGTGATGCATCGCCTCGATCCTCTGGCCGGAAGGGCCACTTCGCCTTCCCGCCTTCACCTCGCGTCCGTACGACGCAGGTATAATATGGAAGGTGGTACCCGTCGCTCGGACCACGCAACCCATCGGGCGTATCGGATCCGACACGGCGGCGCGTTGCACCGTGCCGGATATCCCGTATCTTGTTGCAGGAAAGCGTCTTACGTTCGTTCATCCACAGCCACCGACTCGCACCATTCCGTACGGGACGGTCGCTGCATCCCCCGTACCACGCGCCCCGGAGTCCCGTGACCGCAGCCGTCGCTCGACCGACCGCTCGATTCCTCCGACTCGCGATCGCCGTTCTACCGCTCGTGCTCCCGGCAGGGGGGCTCGCGGCACAGACGCCGCGCCGCTCGACGCTCCGACTCGACGCCCCGATCGCCACTTGGGACGAAGCGATCCCGCTCGGCAATGGGCTCCTCGGCGGACTCGTCTGGGGCGGTGACACCCACATCAACATCTCCCTCGACCGCGCCGACCTCTGGGACCTCCGCCCCGCCGCGCGCTACGGGACCGACGGCTTCCGCTGGAGCGATGTGCAGCGGCTGGTGGCCGAGAAGAAGGAGGACTCGCTCCACATCCGGTTCGACGATCCCTACGATCGCGTGCCGTATCCGACCAAACTTCCCGGCGGTCGGGTCGTGCTCACGCTCGACTCGACGCGTTCCGCCCGGAGCTTCACCCTCGACCTGCAACGCGCCGAAGCCACGGTCCAGCTCGCCCGCGGCGCGATGCGCGGACTGTTCAGTGCCACCGACAGTGTGGCGCTGTTCGCGGTCCCGGGGCTGCGGGCGGTGGAGATCGTCCGCCCCCCGTCGCTCGACAAGTTGGGGTTCGCACCGGCCACCGTCGGTGCCGACAGTACGCGGAACGAGCGCTATCGCTGGATGGAACAGCGGACCGTCGAGGGGTTGCGCTACGTGGTCGCCGTAGGCGAGCTCCGGCGCGACACGCTGTCCACGGTCGCGATCACCATCGCCACCTCGACGGACGGCGCCTCGCCGGTGACCATCGCGCGCGATCGACTCGCCCGCGCCCTGCGTCGTGGCTACGCGAATGTCGCCGCTCGCCACGAGCAGTGGTGGTCACGCTATTGGGGTTCCGTCGCGTGGATCGGAGTGCCCGACGCGGCCATGCAGCGGCACCTCGACCTGGTGCAGTACTTCTACGGCGCCGCGGCGCGACGGGGGACGCCGGCGATCCCCCTGCAGGGGGTGTGGACCGCGGACGGCAACTCGCTTCCGCCGTGGAAGGGAGACATCCACAACGACCTCAACACCCAGATGACCTACCTCGCCGCGCACGCTTCGGGCGCGGACGAGGCGATGCAGGGGTGGTTGGAGTTCAACTGGAACCGACTCCCGGCCTACCGCCGCTTCGCCCGCGACTTCTACGGCGTGGAGGGGGCGGCCATCCCCGGCGTGATGGCGCTCGACGGGCTCCCACTCGGCGGCTGGGGGCAGTACTCCCTCTCCCCCACGATGGGGCTCTGGGTGGCGCAGTCGTTCGAGCTCGAATGGCGCTTTCACCGCGATCGGCGCTTCCTGCGCGATCGCGCGTATCCGTTCGTCGCCGAGTTGGGACGTGCTACGAAGGCGCTGCTGCGACCCACGACTGATGGACATCTGCGACTGCCGCTGTCGTCGAGCCCCGAGCTGTACGACAACAGCATGAAGGCCTGGCTGCCGGCCCCGTCGAACTTCGATCTCTCCCTCCTGCACTGGGTCTTCGGCGCTCTGGACTCCATGGCGACCGCCCTCGGCGACACCGGAGCCGCGCGGGAGTGGCGAGCCGTCGGCGCCAAGCTCGATCCCCTCGCGATCGATCCGGTGAGCGGTGGACTCGCCGTGGCGGCGGGGATCCCCTTCGCGGAGTCGCATCGGCACTTCTCGAATGCGATGGCGATCCATCCGTTGGGACTTCTCTCGGTGGGCCGTGCGTCGGACACCCTCACGATCCGCCGTACGGTGGATCAGTTGCGACAGTTCGGGACGGGCGAATGGATGGGCTACAGCTACGCCTGGTACAGCGCCATGCTCGCGCGCGCCGGACGCGGTGACGAAGCGCTCCGATACCTCGAGGACTATCGCCGCGGCTTCCTGCTTCGGAACGGCTTCCACGCGAATGGCGAACAGACGCGACTCGGCCTGTCCAACGCCCACTATAAACCCTTTACATTGGAAGGAAATTTCCTTGCCCTGCATGCTGCCCAGGAGATGATGCTGCAGACCCGCGACGGGGTGCTGCGGATCTTCCCCGCCGTGGGCGAGAAGTGGGCACGTGTGCAATTCCGCGATCTCCGTGCCGATGGTGGCTGGAAGGTGGGCGCCGAACGCACCGGAGGGGCGACCAACCGGGTCCAGATCGAGAGCACCGCCGGGGGCGAGCTCCGCCTGCTCGACCCGTTCGCGGGAGCCCCCGTCACGTGGTCCGGGGGGACGGTGCGGAAGGTGGGCACGGAGTATCGGGCGAGGCTCGCGAAGGGCGCGGTGCTGATCGGGTACCCGCGCACCATCGACTGAGTGCGTCGGACGACAAACGCTCTACCGGATGCGCGTGTCCAAGAAGGGTGCCTGCCCTTCCCCCGGGGCGCGTTTTCCCTCACTTTCGTTCGAATGCGCCTCGACCGCTTTCTCTCCGCGGCCGCCCTCGCCCTTCTCGTCGCGGCTCCCGCCGCTGCCCAGGACGCCGGCCCGCTCGCTCTCCTCCTCCCTGCGTCCGCACGGTCCGCTGCCCTCGGCAATGCCGGGGTCGCCGGTCGTGACGAGTACGCCGTCTTCCAGAACCCGGCCCGTCTGAACTCGACGAACGGCTTCGGGCTCACCCTCGCGACCTATGGTACGACGACCCGCGCACTCGCTGCGGCCTCCGCGTCGACCATGGGACCGATCACGTTGGGCTGGGGGCTCCAGATCGTCGATTTCGCCGGACCGCGCTTCACCACCGCCTACCCGCTCGCGCCGGTGGCGCTGACGAGCGGTGGCGAAGCCGACCAGTTCAGTCTCGTGGCCATGGTCTCCGGCGCGATGACCTACAAGGGATTCCGCGTCGGGACCTCGGTGAAGTACGCCGAGGACATCGTGCGGCGGAACTCGACCGAGCTGCCGGTGGTGCCGTTGCCGTCACGGGGTGGTGCCTGGTTGCTGGATATCGGCACTTCGCACCCGCTTTGGAACGGCACCGCCGGGCTCTCGCTGCAGAACATCGGGCAGCCGTACATGCTGCGCGGGACGCGCTACAGCGTGCCGACGCAGGTGGCCCTGGGATGGAACGTGCAGTACTCGTGGGGCGCCTTCGACTACGGCTTCCATACGCAGGTCACCGCGCGTCGCCGCGGCTGGGTCTCTCCGGCGGCCGGCGTGGAGATGGGATGGAGCTGGATCGAGGGGTACAACGTCACGCTGCGCGCCGGCGCTCGGCGCCCGGAGACGGCGGATGAGAAGCCGGTGGGCGCCGGCCTGTCGTTCGGCGCCGATCGCTTGAACCTCGACTACGGCGCGGCCTTCTTCAGCGGGTCCCAGATGGGACATCGCCTCACCGTGCGGTGGCGCTGATGCCGATCATGACCCGCTCCCGCGGCCTGCTGCCGCGCGCCCTCGTGTTGACGGCCTTGCTCGGCGCCGCCTGCTCGCAGGCCCTCAAGTTCTCCAAGGACGACTCGGCGACGGTGCTCGCATATCAGACCATCACCGCGCAGAGTCCGGCCGACGCCGGCTCGTACAAGGTGGTGCGGATGTTCTACGGCTCCGGCACCGACAAGCAACGGAAGGAGTTCAAGGACTCGATCACCTACAAGACGAAGTCGGTGGACATCTCCCCCTTCGTCTCCGTACCACCGACGGTGGCCGGCGATCGCAAGGACTTCTGGGGCTTCGACATGAAGGCCGTGCCCCTGAATGGTCGCGTCTGGTATCCCGAAGGCGCCGGGCCGTTCCCGCTCGTGCTCGTGGTGCACGGCAACCACAATCCAGAGGATTTCTCCGACCCCGGCTACGGGTACCTCGGCGAGTTGTTGGCGTCGCGCGGGTTCATCCTCGTGTCGGTCGATGAGAATTTCATCAACGGCCTCTCGGGGGAGAACGACGGACGCGGTTGGCTGCTGCTGAAGCATCTCGAAGCCTGGAAGCGCTTCAACGATTCCACCGGCGGGCCGCTCTCGCACAAGGTGGACATGGACCGCATCGCGGTGATGGGGCATTCCCGCGGCGGTGAGGCGGCGGCGGTCGCGGCGGCCTTCAACACCCTGAAGTTCTACCCCGACGACGCGAAACAGAAGTTCAATTTCAATTTCAAGATCCGCAGCGTGGTCGCGATCGCACCGGTGGACGGTCAGTACAAGCCGGCGTCGCGCTACACCCCGCTCGAGAACGTGAACTACCTGCTGCTCCATGGCTCGCACGACGGCGACGTCTCGACCGCCGTCGGCATGCGCCAGTACGAGCGGCTCCGTTTCACCGACGGCCAGCCGCACTTCAAGGCGATGGTGTTCATGTACCGCGCCAACCACGGCCAGTGGAACAGCGTGTGGCAGAACAAGGACAACGGGCCGCGCAGCGGGCGCTCGCTCGAGCTCCGCGCGCTCGTGCCGATCGAGGATCAGCGGCAGATGGGGAAGCTCGTGATCTCGGGCTTCCTCGAGGCCACGTTGCACGGGAAGTCGGAGTATCTGCCGATGTTCCGCGATCATCGCACCGCCGGCCACTGGTTCCCGAAGACGATGTACACCACCCGCTTCATGGAGAGCGGCGTGCGCAGCGTCGCCGATTACGAAGAGGACGTGGACGTCACCACCGGCGCGCCCGGCGTCACGATCGAGAGTGACAGCCTCGCGACCTGGAAGGAGAACGAGATCCCCTTCCGCAGTCAGGGAGGCGACGGACAGAAGAACAACGCCGTCTGGATCGGCTGGAACAACCGGATCGCGGGCCCCGACACCACCAAGATGGGGCGTCCGGCCAGCTACACGATCACGCTCGCCGACTCGGTCGTGAAGGCCTGGAACGTCACCGACAAGGGGGCGCTCTACCTCTCCGTCGCGCCGACCAAGGACAAGCCCGGCCCGCGCGCGCTTCCCAAGGACACCACCAAGAAGTCGGATTCCACCAAGAAGGCGGATTCGGTCGCGGCCAAGCGGAAGGCGGATTCCACGAAGGCCGCACCCAAGCCGCCGACCCCGCCGAAGAGCAAGGAAGAAGCGGACACGATCCCGATCGACTTCACGGTCGAGCTCACCGACGCCGAGGGGCACACGGCCCGCGTGCCGATCAGCCGTTACGGCCCGGTGCGGCGCCCGCTCGAGGTGCGCCTGTATCGCCGCGAGGGACGGGATGAGCAGCGGTTCGGCAACATATTCGAGTATGTGCCGCAGTCCTTCGTCCTCCCGCTCGCCGACTTCGCCGCCGCCGCACCGGATTTCAAGGCGGATCGCATCAAGTCCATCCGATTGCTCTTCAACCGGAGCTTCCAGGGGACGATCATCCTCGACGACGTCGGCATCGACCCTGCGGTCGATCCGGCCTATCTCGCGGCACCGATCAAGCCCTGAGGCACGGGGGACGGGGCGTGCTGGCTTGTCGCCCCGTCCGCATGCCGTAGATTCCGAGCATGCGGATCGCGTTCATCGAGGACGATCGTCAGCTCCGGAAGTCCGTGAGCCGGGGCCTGGAAGAGGCCGGCTACACGGTCGATCAGGCCAGTTCGGGCGCGCAGCTGCTCGAGCTGGTCGCCGCCAACGAGTATGCGGCGCTGATCGTCGATATCCTGATCCCTGAGCCGGATGGGGTCACGGCCTGCCGGATGATCCGGGCCGACGGGAACAACGTCCCGATCCTGATGCTCACCGCGCTCGACGCCGTGGAGCAGCGGATCGCCGGGCTCGACGCCGGCGCCGACGACTATCTCACGAAGCCCTTCGATTTCGGTGAACTGCTCGCGCGCCTGCGGGCCATCACCCGCCGCCACGCCGAGGCCACACCGGCGCGGATCGTCGCCGGCGATCTCGTCATCGACACGGCGCGGCACGAGGTCTCCCGCGGCGGCCGGGGCATCACGCTCACCGCGCGCGAGTACGCGCTGCTGCTCTACATGGCGCAGCGTCCGGGGCGCGTCATCGCGCGCGCCGAACTCCTGCGCGAAGTGTGGGACGGCTCGAGCAACACCTACTCGAACATCATCGACGTCTACACCGCGCGACTGCGCAAGAAGCTGGGCGATGACGAGAAGCGTCCGCTGCTCGCCACGGTGCGCGGCGCCGGCTTCATGTGGAACACCCCCGAGTCCGCGGAGCACGCGGTCGCGGGCGCCGACCTGACCGCCCGAGGCAACTGACGGTGACGGATGCCGCGCCGCCCTCGGGCCGCGGACCGTCGTCGCTCCGCGCCCGGCTGACCGTCGGCTATACCATCGCGCTGGCGATCCCGCTGATCGCTTTCGCGTTCCTCAGCTACCTCGCCTTCTCCCGCGCATTGCTCGCGCGCTCCGACGCCTTCATCGGCGATGCGCTGAACGTCTTCGTCCGCGAGGCGGGCGCCGAACGCATGCAGGCCGCCTCGGCCGAGGATGCGATCCGCACCACGCTCGCGGAGGTCCGATTCCGCGACCTGCGGATGATCGTGCGCGATTCCATGGGAACGGTGCTCATTCTGGGGACCGAGAGCGATCGCGGCGAGGGGGGCGACGGAGACCGCGTGCTCACCGCGCTCGCCTCCGCCGCCCCGCGCGCCGACACCGTACCGCGCACCGTCGCCGGCCCGAACGGCGGCGACCGGCTGATCACCCACGCCGTCGTGCTGGCCGGCGAGACCTTCCTGGTCAGCGGAGCCTACCCGCTCCGCGATCTCACCGCCGTGCTCAGTCAGATCCGGACGATGTTCGTCGTCGCGATCCCGCTGCTGCTCTTGGCGGCCGCCTTCGGCGCGTACCTCCTCGCGCAACGCAGTCTCGCGCCCGTCACGGCGATGACGGCACGCGCCGAAGCCATCACCGCGCAGAACCTCGACCAGCGTCTTCCCGTCGCCGGTGGTGCGGAACTGATGGGGCTCGCCCGCGTCTTCAACGCACTCCTCGACCGCGTGGAGCGTGCGCTCGCGCAGCAGCGCCGCTTCATGGCCGATGCCTCGCACGAGATGCGCACCCCCACCGCGATCCTGCGCGCCGAGGCCGAGGTCACGCTCGCGCGCGAGCATCGGACCGAAGCGGAGTATCGTGAGTCGGTGCAGGTGATGCTCCAGGCCGGCCAGCGCCTCACGCGACTGGTGGACGACCTCTTCCTCCTGGCACGCGCCGACGCGGGACATCTCGCCCTCCGCGCCGAGCCCGTGTATCTCGAGGAGATCGTGCACGACGCCGTCCGCGCCGTGGCCCAGGTGGGAGAGCGGCGCGGCGTGAAGGTCGAACTGCGGCAGATGACCCAGGCCCCCTTCAACGGCGATCGTGCCCTGCTCGACCGACTCCTGCTCAACCTGCTCGACAACGCCATCAAGTACTCGCCGGCGGAGAGCACGGTCGAGGTGGTGATGGCGGAGGCGCCAGGTGCGCACGTGATATCGGTCATCGACCACGGCCCGGGGATCGCGCCCGACGCGCACGATCGGATCTTCGACCGTTTCTATCGGAGCGACGCCGCACGCGTGCGCACCGCCGGGAGCATGACCGATGGTGCCGGCCTCGGGCTGGCCATCTCACGACGCATCGCGGTCGCGCACGGCGGACAGCTGCTCCTCGCCGCCTCGCGCCCCGGACTCACGGAGTTCCGGGTCGTCCTCCCGTCAGGCGACCGGGAAGTGCCGCAAGTTGGTGAGTGACTGACGCAGTTCGGCGCGCATGTCGGGGTGCGCGATCGAGATCAGCGCATCGCCGCGTTGCCGCAGTCCCAATCCGTGCAGATTCACCGCGCCGTACTCGGTGACCACCCAATGCACGTGCCCGCGGGTCGTCACCACACCGGCGCCGGCCTTCAGCTCGGGGACGATCCGTGAGACCTTCCCGTGCATCGCCGTCGAGGGAAGGGCGATGATCGGCTTCCCGCCTTCGGAGAGCGCCGCTCCGCGGACGAAGTCCATCTGCCCGCCGATCCCGCTGTAGATCCGGTGCCCCATCGAGTCGGCGCACACCTGACCGGTGAGATCGATCTCGATCGCCGAATTGATGGCGATCACTTTGGGGTTCTCGCGGATGATCGAGGTGTCGTTCGTCCGATCGCAGGGATGGAACTCGACGAGCTTGTTGTCGTCCACGAAATCGAAGAGCGGCTTGCTCCCCGCGACGAACGCGGTGACGGTGCGCCCGCGATGGATGTGCTTGTACCGATTGGTGACGTTCCCCCGTTCCAACAGGGGCACGAGCCCATCGGAGAACATCTCGGTGTGGATCCCGAGATCGTTCTTGTGCCCGAGCCGGCCGAGCACGGCATCGGGGATCGCCCCGATCCCGAGCTGCAGGGTGGACCCGTCCTCGATGAGATCGGCGATCAGCGCGCCGATCGCCTTGTCGACCTCGCCCCCCGGCGCCCGCGCATGCTCCAGCAACGGACGATCGGTCACGCAGTACGCGGTCACCTTCGAGAGCGGGAAGGCCGATGCCCCCGAGGTCCGCGGCACCTGATGATTGATCTCCGCGAGCACGATCGACGCGTTCTCGGCAGCGGCGAGCGCGGTATCCACCGACGTCCCGAGCGTGCAGATGCCATGACGGTCCGGCGGCGACAGCTGCATGATCGCCACATCGAGCGGGATCCGCCGCGTCCGGAAGAGCGCCGGGATATCCGAGAGGAAGACCGGGATGTAGTCGGCGCGTCCCTCGGCGACCGCCGTGCGGAGGTTCGCGCCGGTGAAGAGCGAGTTCGAGAAGAACGAGTGCGCGTGACCGGCGTCGGCGAAGGGCGCCGTGCCCTCGAGGTGCGCGTGATACAACTGCACATCGACCAGATCCGGCCGGTGTTCGGCGCACATGGCGTCGAGCAGCGTCGTGGGCGTCATGCATCCGCCATGCACGAAGACCCGTTGCCCCGAGGCGATGTGCGAGATGACTTCGGCGGGGGAGCGGGCGCCGTCCAGCCACGAACGTTCCGTCATGTGGTGCGCTTGGTGGATGTGGAGTCGCGGCGCATCATCCAGGCCCCGACGATGCAGACCGCACAGCCTACCACGGAAAGTAGCGCGACCCGTTCACCACGCACGAGTACCCCCAGCAACAGGGCCACGGCAGGAATGAAGAAGGTGGTCGCCGAGGCGCGGGTCGCCCCCATCCGTGCGCCCGCCACCGAGAGCATCACGTAGGCGAGACCGGTCCCGAGCGCACCCAGCGTCAGCACCGAGAGGAACGGCACCAGCGTCCACTGTGCGGCCAATGCCTCACGCGCGCCGAGCGGTGCGGTGAGGATCAACCCCACCAGCTGCGCCCTCCAGATCACCGGGAGCGCGCCGTTCCGTCCCTGGATCGGGCGGGCGAGGTTCACCGCCACGCCGTAGCAGGCCACCCCGACGATCGAGAGGAGAACACCATCGATGCTGTTGCTCCCTTCTCCGAGCGAGGGCCACGCGACCATCACCACCCCCGCCAATCCGACCGCGAGCCCGGTGATGACCCCGCGACTCGGCAGCTGCCGGGCGATCAGCGATGCGACGATCGCCGTGAAGAGCGGATTGGCCCCGTTGAGCATCCCCGTGACTGCGGACGAGACCCGCTGTTCGGCGTACGGGAACATCGAGAGCGGGAGCGCGAACCAGACCACGCCGAGGATGAGGATCCCGCGCCACTCCGCGGTCGGGATCGACCGACGGGCCGCGGGAACGAAGCTCAGCGCCACGAAGCCGATCATGATCCGCATGAAGGTGATCCCGTTCGGGCCGGTGGAGCGGAGCCCCTCGGCGATGAACAGGAACGACGCCCCCCAGATGAGGCCGGGGACGATCAGGAGCAGCCACTCCGAGGCGCTCGACGGCGCGTGCGGGGCGGGGGGGGGCGAGGTGGTCACTGCTGAATTATAGACCCGGCGCAGCGCCCTGCCGACCTCGCTAGTTTAGACGGATGACCGTGTCAGAGACCCCGTACGAACTGGTCGGCGGTGACACTGGCGTTCGCGCGCTGGTGGACCGCTTCTACGACCTGATGGACTCCGCGCCGGAGGCCGCCGCCGTCCGCGCCATGCACGCCGCGTCACTCAAGCGTTCACGCGAGAAGCTCCACATGTTCCTGAGCGGCTGGCTCGGCGGCCCGCAGCTGTACGTGGAGCAGTACGGACACCCGCGCCTCCGGGCGCGACATCTCCCCTTCCCGATCGGTGCCGAGGCGCGCGACCAGTGGCTCTGGTGCATGGATCGCGCGCTGGCGGAGCACTCGATGCCGGAGCCGCTGCGCGCCGCCCTGCGACAGAAGCTGCACGACCTCGCCGATCACATGCGGAACACGACCGACGACATGGCCCCGCCCCACGGGCTCCCGATCGTCTGACGGCCGTTCACCCCTCGCGCCCGGACTTCCGATGACCGACTCCCCCGTGCATTCGCGTCGCGGTTTCCTCAGCTCGGTCGCGGCAGTCGGAGCGCTCGGCGTCGCGACGCGAGGCGTGCACGCTGCGCCGGCGCTCCTGCCGAATGCGCCGAAGGCCGCTCGTGGACTCGCCGCGCCCGAGGACTTCCTCCTCGAACCCGGACTGGTGTACCTGCAGACCGGCTCGCTCGGCCCTACCCCGCGCCCGGTCATGGATCGCACGATCGCGGCCTGGCGCGAGCTGGAGCTGAATCCGACGTTCTACGGCTACGGCGCGCACGAACAAGCACTCGACCTCGTGCGGGAGAAGGGAGCGAAGTTCCTCGGCTGCGAGACCGAGGAGTTGATCCTCACCACCTGCACGTCCGAAGGGTTGAATCGCGTCGCCCAGGGACTGAACCTCGCGGCGGGCGACCACGTGCTCACCACCGACCAGGAGCATCCCGGTGGTCGCGCCTGCTGGGATTATCTCGTACGCACCAAGGGCATCGTCCTCGACGTGGTCGCCATCCAGCCCGGCGAGCACGACGCCGAGTCGATCGTCGAACGGATGACCAGGGCCGTCACTCCGCGCACCCGCGTGATGTCGGTGTCGCATCTGCTCTCGTCCACCGGACTGCGCATGCCGATCGCGGCGCTCTGCGCCGTGGCCCGTGGGCGCGGCGTCCTCTCGGTGATCGACGGCGCGCAGGCCGTCGGCGGGATCGCGGTGGACGTGAAGGCACTCGGCTGCGACGTCTACGCCACGAGCGGGCACAAATGGCTGCTCGCTCCGAAGGGGACCGGGCTGCTCTACCTGAGCAAGGCGATCGGCGCGCAGGTGGATCCGATCCAGCTGCAGAGCGGCCGCGGCGCGTACACGGCCTCGACCGGTGTCTGCAGCCTCCCGAGCGTGATCGGTCTGGGGGCGGCGATCGACTATCTGAACGGCAAGGGGATGGCGACCGTCGAACGACACAATCTCGCGCTCCGTGCACGACTCGCGGCGGGGCTCGCCGGGATCCCCACGCTACAGGTGGTGAGTGCACACGAGCCCGCGCTCGCCTCGCCGCTGCTGAGCTACCGGCTTCCCGACACGATCAAGGCCGGACCGTTCCAGCAAAAGCTCCACAAGGACCACCATATCTACGTGAAGGTGGTCCCCGGGAACTGGTTCAACGGTCAGCGCATCTCGACCCACCTGTTCAACAGCGAACAGGACGTCGATGCGCTCCTCACCGCGCTCCGGAAGGCGCTCGCGTAGCAGGGCTCAAAGCCCGAGGTACTTCCGCCGCCGCTCCACGAGACGCATCACCATCGGCGTGAAGATCAGCTGCATCGCGAGCTCCATCTTCCCGCCCGGGCAGACGATCGTGTTGGCACGCGTCATCCACGAGTCGTGGAGCATGCTCAGCAGATACGGGAAGTCGAATCCGCGCGGGTTCGCGAAGCGGATCACCACGATGCTCTCGTCCGCCGTGGGGATCGTCCGTGCGATGAACGGGTTCGAGGTGTCCACCACGGGCACGCGCTGGAAGTTGATGTGCGTGCGCATGAACTGCGGGACGATGTAGTTCACATAGTCCGGCATGCGGCGCAGGATCACATCGGTCACCGCTTCCGTGCTGTAGCCGCGCGTGTTGCGATCGCGATGGATCTTCTGGATCCACTCGAGGTTGATCACCGGCGTCACGCCGATCAGCATGTCGGCGTGACGCGCGACATCGACCGTCTTGGTCGCCACGGCGCCGTGCAGTCCTTCGTAGAAGAGGAGCTCGCTCTCGGGGAGCGGCTCCCACGCCGTGAAGGTCCCCGGCGGCTGCTTGTACGGCGCGGCCTCCTGATCGTTGTGCAGATACTTGCGCGCCGTCCCCTGCCCCGTCTCCCCGTAGTCCTTGAACAGCTTCTCGAGCTCGGGAAAGAGGTTCGCCTCCTCGCCGAAGTGGCTGAAGTGCCGGTTCCCGCTCGCTTCGGCCTTGGCCATCTCGAGCTTCATCTCGGCGCGGTCGTAGCGATGGAAGCTGTCCCCCTCCACCACGGCGGCCTTCACTCCCTCACGACGGAAGATGTTGTCGAAGGTGTTGGTGACCGACGTGGTACCGGCGCCGGACGATCCGGTGATGGCGATGATCGGGTGCTTCGCGGACATCGAGCCTCGAGCGGTGAAAGGACAGGGCGAGGGGGGAGCGACTCAATCCGGCATGGAGAACAATCCGCGCGTGCCGAAGAGCGGCGCGGTGTACTTGTCGGGCTGGATCTCGCGATGATAGCGCTCGATGCGCGAGACTTCCTCGCTCGCACCGAACACGAAACCGATCCGCTGATGCAGGGCTGCCGGCGTCACCTCCATCGCACGCACATGCCCCGTGCTGGCGAGCCCTCCCGCCTGCTCGACGAGGAAGGAGACCGGGTTGATCTCGTACAACAGCCGCAGCCGACCGGGCTTGCTCGGATCCTTGGTGTCGCGCGGATACAGGAACACGCCCCCGCGCATCAGGATCCGGTGCGTCTCCGCGACCAGTGACGCGATCCAGCGCATGTTGAAGTCGGTGCCCCGCGGTCCCGACTGCCCGGCGAGACACTCGTCCACATAGTGCTTCACCGGCGGCTCCCAGAATCGGCTGTTCGACGCATTGATCGCGAACTCCTGCGTCTGGTCCGGGATGCGCAGATCCTTGTGACTGAGCACCCATTCGCCCAGCATCGGATCCAGGGTGAAGGCGTGCGTCCCCTTGCCGAGGGTGATCACGAACATCGTGCACGGGCCGTAGATCGCGTATCCCGCGCACACCTGCTGCGTTCCCGGCTGCAGGAAGTCGGCGAGGACCGGGTCCTTCCCCGGATTCGGGGAGCGGAGGATCGAGAAGATGCTCCCCACCGAGACGTTCACGTCGATGTTCGACGATCCATCGAGCGGGTCGAAGACGAGGAGATACTTCCCGCGCGGATACTGCGTCGGCAGGGTGTAGATCTCCTCCATCTCCTCGGAGGCCATGCCGGCGACGTGGCCACCCCACTCGTTCGCGCGGACGAAGATGTCGTTGCTGATCACGTCGAGATGCTTCTGCTCCTCGCCGTGCGCATTCACCGTCCCCGCTCCGCCGGCCACGCCCGAGAGCGCGCCGTAGGCCACGCGACTGGCGATCGCCTTGCAGGCGACCGCCACATCGGTGATCAGACCGTTGAGATCGCCCGTAGCTTCCGGGGCGCGCCGCCGTTCTTCGATGAGGAACTGCGTGAGCGTGGAACGACCGCCTGTGGTCATCGCGACTCCTAGCTGTTGATCCCGAGCTTGGCGCGCCACCCCGGGTAGATCGTGTCGGCATCTCCCGGGAACGACTCGAACGCGCGCGCGAACTCCCGATGCTCCTTCGCCCAGTCGATCGGATCGGCACCGGCCTTCCAGCACTCGTAGGCCTGCCGGAGCGAGATCGCTCCCGCCGCCGGCGAGTCGAGGTGGCCGTACGAACCACCGCCGGCGGTGTTGATCACGTTGCCGTGCCCGAGGTTCTGGAAGAAGCCCGGGAGTCGCAGCGCATTCATGCCGCCGGAGATGATCGGTGTGGTCGGCTTCATCCCGAACCACTTCTGGTGGTAGGCGGGACCCTGATACTCGTCGCGTTCGATGATATAGGCGATCGCGCGATCGTCGTTGGTCCCTTCCATCTTGCCGTAGCCCATCGTCCCCACGTGGATCCCCGAGGCGCCCTGCAGGCGCGACATCTTGGCGAGCACGTAGGCGTCATATCCGCGCTTGGCACTGGGCGAGGTCACCATCCCATGGCCGGCGCGGTGATAGTGCAGGTACTGGTTCGGGTACTGGCGACGCGCGGTGGTCACCATCCCCGGGCCGCCGACGAAACCGTCCACGAGGAAGGCGACCTTGTCGGCATCGGGGCCGAAGGTCTGCAGGATGAAGTCCGCCCGCGCGCACATCTCGTAGTGATCGTCGGCGGTGATGTTGGCGGAGAAGAGCTTGGCCTGTCCCGTCTCGTCCATCGCGCGCTTCATGGCGTCGGCCACGAGCGGGATCACCTTGCGCATCGGCGCGAAGACCTGATTCCCCTGCGGCTCGTCGTTCTTGATGAAGTCGCCGCCGAGCCAGAACTCGTAGGCCGCCTTGGCGAACGGCTCCGGGCGCAGCCCGAGCTTCGGTTTGATGATCGTCCCCGAGATGTAGCCGCCGTCCTTCACCGGTCGGCCGAGGATGCGCCAGAGATCCGAGATGTCCTTGGAGGGACCATCGAACAGCTGGAGCGCACGGTCCGGGACATGGAAGTCGTACATCTTGGCGTGCTCGATGTCACCCATCCCCTGGTTATTTCCGATCGCCAGGGTGAGGAACGACACGATCATCATGCGCCCGTCGGTCATGTTCCGGTCGAAGAGCTCGAGCGGATAGGCGATCCGCATCTCCTCGGTCGCCTCGTCGATGTGGTAGACGAGGGCGTCGACGCCGCGGGTGAAGTCGTCGGTCGTGGAGACTTCGACATTCGTTCCGGTGCTCGACTCGGCGGCGAAATGGGCGGCGGCCTCGAGGTAACCGTGACCCGCCTTCGGCTTCATCTTGTACGCGGCCAGGATGTGCTGACCGGCAGCGATGAGGTCGACCTCGCGGAGCGAGAGGTCGGCGTAGCGACTGGATTGGTCCATGGGGGATTTCGGGGGGCGTGAACGAGACAGGTGTCGGCAAGCGGTCGGCACCTGAGTAGAAGCTACGAATCCTCGGTAGCCACCCCGTCAGGGAATCCCCGAATTCTGGGGCGTGCACTACGTATGCGTAGCTGACCGTTCGGAGGGGGCGTCACCGTCAATGCGGGTACTCGGCGCAGTCGGGCACGGGTGGGGTGGCGCGAATCCGCCGCATCGAGTTGCGGACCGGCTCCAAATGCGCGACTGTGGCAATACCCTTGACCCCGGATCATTCCAGATGCGACTCCAGTCGTTGGTGTTCGGCCTGCTCCTGGTCGGCGCCTCGCCCACGTGGGCATCCTCGCAGGCGCCCGCGCCCGTTCGGCCGGAGCTCGCCATGCCGGCCGACGGTGTTGGCGAATGCGTGACCATGCCGGCGCCGCCTGGGCAGAAGATCCCGCAGGCGCCTGACGTGAAGTTCATCCGGATGTTCCAGATCCATGACTTCCCGAGCGGGACACGGATGATCTCCGTGATGCACAGCGACCTCACGAAGATGAGCTTCCTCACGACCGCGACGACGCATCTTCAGGATCCCAGGGGCCCGTCAGCCAGTACGTTGACGGTCATGATCGATTCGACGGGAGCCATGACCGGGCAGAGCATGCAGTCTCAGGCATCGGACGCATCGCCCAAGACCGCTGCCGACACGGCCGCGATATTGAAGCGGGCGGTGGACGGGATGTTCCGTCCCGATTCGAGTGAGAAGCTCCGCGTCCGCGCGTTGTTGGCATGGTTCGACAAGCGGTGTCCAGCGCCATGAAGTGGCGCGCATTCTTCGTGCGCACGCTGTTCCTCACCGTCCTGCTGCCCCTTGAGGTGTTGGCGCAGGGTACTCGCCTCGCCCTCACCATCCCCACCACCGCCGCCCGCTGCGAAACGCAGCCAGCCCCCGGCCCTTCGCTCTTCGGACCGAAGGAAGTCCGCGCCGCCGTCGCCGGCAGTTCTCCGACCGACATCCGGATCGTGATCGTCACGCGGGACCCGAAGCTCTCACTGACCTTGCTCACGAACATCCAAGCGGTCGCGACGCCGAGTGGCGCGCCCGATCTGGTCACGACCACGGTGAACATCGACCCGAAGGGCGTGATGACGGGGCAGGACGCGAAGCCCGGCAGCTGGACACTCGACGCGAAGGAACAGACGACCGTCAAAGGCATGATCGCCTGGTACGACAAGATCTGCCCCGCCCCAAAACCCTGACCGTCGCTCGGACTGTCACCGGCGGCCCGGATACCCGGGCCGCCATTGTTTTATCATTCAACGATGTCCGACCACACCCTCGACCGCCGCACCATCGGCCGTTGGCTCACCGTCTGGGCGGGGATGCTCTTCCTCCTCGTCCTGATCGGCGGGGGCACGCGCCTCACCGAGAGTGGACTCTCCATCACCGAGTGGAAGCCGGTCACCGGGGTCCTCCCCCCGCTCTCCGATGCGGCCTGGCAGGTGGAGTTCGACAAGTACAAGCAGATCCCCCAGTACGCCAAGATGAACGCCGACATGACGCTCGGCGCCTTCAAGGGGATCTTCTGGTGGGAGTTCCTGCACCGCCTCTGGGCACGACTCGTCGGCGTGGTGTTCGTGCTCCCGCTCCTCTGGTTCGCGGTGCGCCGTCGTCTGCCGCGCGAACTCCTCCCGCGCCTCGGCACCCTCGGCATCCTGATGGGGCTGCAAGGGGCGATGGGGTGGTACATGGTCTCGAGCGGACTCACGGCGCGCGTGAATGTGAGTCAGTACCGCCTGGCCGCGCACCTCTCCCTCGCCCTCGTCATCTACCTGCTGACGGTGTGGACGGCCGACACACTGCTCGCCGAAGGGCGACCGTCGGGTGCGAACGACTCGAGCCGCTCACGGTCGCCGTGGGGAGCGCTCGTCGCGCTGCTCTCACTCGCATTCCTGACCGTGGTGAGCGGCGCCTTCGTTGCCGGACTGCGCGCCGGGCGCATCTACAACGAGTTCCCGTACATGGGCAAGGGACTCGTCCCCGCGGAGTACGCGACGATGGACCCGTGGTGGAAGAGCTTCTTCGAGGATCCGGCGAGCGCGCAGTTCGATCACCGCGTACTGGCGATCGTCACGCTGCTCGCCGTGCTCACGTTCTGGCTGACGACGCGCGGTCGCGTGTGGGCCGCGTTGCGCACCCGCCTCGACCTGATGGCGCTCGCGGTGTGCGTGCAGGTGACGCTCGGCGTGACGGTGCTGCTGCTGGCGGTCCCGGTCGCGGTCGGTGTGGCGCATCAGGCGGGGGCGTTGCTGGTGCTGACGGCGGTGACGCTCGCGGCGCGTGAGGCGCGCGGGCGGGCCTGACCCGCGTTCACGCTACGGTTTCTTCTCGCCGGGATACATCGGCACCACGATCACCGAGCGGTCGAGCGCCCGGATCTCCTCCCCCACCTGCTGCCCCTGCCACGTCGCGCGGATCCGCACGAACATCCCCGGCGTCAGCTCGCGCGCGCATGATTGGAAGAGGCCATCGGTTCCCGTCACGTAGTAGTCGGGGATGATCTGCCATTTAACGCCGTCGCCGATCTCGAATTTCACTTCGAGCTCCGCGATCGCCTCGCTCGCCCGCGTGAGCGTGCGCCCCACGATGAACACCGAGTCCTTGATCTGCCACTGCTTGGCCTCGACGCAGCGGGCGATCACGTAGTCCTCGGCCGACGGCAATTGCACCGTGACGTTGTGCACCGAGTCGCGCGCCGCCCGGAACTTGATCTTCGGGTCGAGCGTCACGCCGATCATCCCCAGCCGATCGTCACGCACCCGCACCGTGTACGGCCCCGGCACGAGATCGCGGAACTCGGCGACTCCCGCGCTGTCGGTGATGGCGCGATAGCTCGTGCCGGGCAGGTCGAGCAGCGTGTTCACCGCGGGGGCTCCGCCCTTGTTCGTCGCACGGATCCGCAGCGTGCCGAGTGCGGCATCGAAGCGCGTGCCATCGGGCCAGCTCGCGTGCGCGAGCTCCCCACCCGACTCCGACGCGAAGAGTCGCGTCCGCAGCCGGACCGTGCCGTTGCCACCCTGCAGCGTATCGCGTCGCGCGCCGACGAGCCGGAGGAACCACCGGTCGATCAGCAACGTGCCGTTCTTCATCTGCCGGAACTCGATCTTCCCGCCGGGCTCGAACACATCGGTCGCTCGCGGAAGCCCCGCATACCGATAGGTGATGTCGCGAAGTTCGCGCGCCGTGGTATCGATCCAGAGCGCGCCGTCGATGTCGATTCGTCCGCGCCGTGAGTCCGCAGGAGAGAACCCGAGTCCAACCTGCGACGGGCGCTTGGGATCGGGCGACATGAGACGGAAGCAGTAGCCGCTGGTGAATCCCTCGCCGAGCAGGACCTCGGCGTCGGGGCCGAAGTAAGTGGTCGTGCCGGCTGAGTCGCTGGAGAAGCCGGTCTTCACGAAGTCCGCGGCCGACATCGCCGCACGGAATGTCCCCGCCCGGTCCTCCGTCGCGGACTGCACCTGGAGCCGCTCTTCCGGGCTGTCGGGGATGTCGAAGATGCGGTCGTAGGTGATGACCTGCATCGTCGCGGTGCGGCCCTCTCGCGCGATGACCGAAGCCAACAGTCCCGCACGTGCCTGCTCCCAGAGCCCGAGCGCGGCAGCGCGATCCGGGCGCCGCTCGCACCGCGCGTTGTCGGTGACGCGGACCGACTCGAGCATGCTCGGGATGCGCAGCATCCCGATATCCAGCTGACCATTGCTGTTCGCGATCGAACTCAGCGCGAGATCGCGCGGGCGGAACCCGATGCGCACGACACGCACGCGCACCGCTTTTGGCGTAAGGATGAGGCGGTAGGTGCCGCGCTCGTCGCTCGTCGTGCTGGCCACTGCGGTGCCTGATGCATCCATGGCCTGCAGCACCGCGCCCCGGATGCGCAGGTTGCTCACGCTGTCGCGGACCGTCCCCGTCAGCTGTTGCGCTGCCAGCGGCGCACTCGCGACGAGAAGGAGCACGGCCATGCAGCTCCGGCCGCGCGTCACGAAGTGCCGGAGCCAGGTCGGGCGGATCATGCGGGCACCTCGACTGGGGATGCAGGGAATATTCGTGGAGCCGAGGTGGTCGGCAACCCGACAGAGCGCATCGGAGCCGCCCCAGGAGGATGACGTGTCTTGAGTTCGAAGTCGACGAATGACAGATTTCACGAATATGGCATACCCCGAGATAGTGGTATATCGCACGAAGATCGACCCCAACGGCCGCATCGTCCTCCCGGCCGATATCCGCCATCGCCTCGGCGTGGCAGCCGGCGACGAGCTGACACTGGAGCTCGAGGGGGACGCAGTGCGCGTCCGGAGTTTCCGTCAGTCCGTGCGCGAAGCGCAGGCGCTGTACCGGGCCAGAAAGAAGAAGGGGAAGAAGGGCGATCTCGTACAGGAACTGCTCGACCTCCGCGCCGACGAGTTCTGGGGTGAGTAGCACCGCTGTCGTGGACGCCTCGGCGGTGCTGGCGCTCCTGCAGGGTGAACCGGGCGCCGATACGATCGCCGCACTCGACGCCGCGCCGACGATCAATGCAGTGAACCTCCTTGAGGTGCACACGGTGCTCCGGCGGCAGGGGATCAATCCGGTCGCCGCGGGCACGATTATCGACGCGCTACGTCTCCGCGTCGTGCCGTTCGTCGGAGGACTGATCCCGCACGCCTCAGCCATCCACGCCGCGGGACGTCGCAAGGGACTGTCGCTCGCGGACGCCGTGTGCCTCGCGACCGCGCAGGTGCTCGCACTCCCGGTGTACACGGCGGACCGTGCGTGGCGGGATGTGGCGGATGGGGTGGAGGTACGGCTGGTCCGCTAAGCGTCATTCTCTCCGTGACTGCACTCGATCGGGTCCACGAGACGGCGGCGCGCTTGACAACCATCCACGGTCGCCGTATCCTTCGTGCGCTGGGAGTCGCGTCCCGAAGGAACAGGATGATCACGTGAGCCGAAAGGCCCGGTGGTTCATTCGCTCTGGAACCTCTGGTTCCATTGTCCTTCGACGATGCGACTTTTTTCGTTTCCGCAACTCGCCAAACCTGGAACTCGGCACGATGACCAACGCGCACTCTCTCGCACCGCTCGCAGAAGAACGGTCCACCCTGCTACAAGGGTCGACCGTCCGCAGGATCATAGCGTTCGGGAAGGTCATCGCCATGACCCATCAGTACGCCACACGTGCAGAGATCATGTCCGGAGAGCGACTCACCTGAGCGCGCACTGACACACTGATCCGGGAGCGCTTCAGCCCCGTCTGCACATCGCAGACGGGGCGTTTTCGTTCGTCCCAGGAATCAACCGCGCAACCGCCGTCGGGCGGCATGGCGAGATGCTCGAGTGGGCGGAACGCGACTCCCACCATTCGGTACGCATCCACCGACATGTCGTCCGGCGCCGGCACCAAATCCACCGACCGCCCTCCGGAGCGCCCGCGATGCCCTCTCCGCATCTCGCTCCGGGGGGAGTGGTCACCCAACGCAGCACAGGAGTTACATGATGAAGATCTTTGGTCAGCATGACCCCAAGACACTCGGTCAGCTGGAGCAGGTGCGCTCCAGCGCGGTCGCGGTCGCCCTCATGGCCGATGGGCACGTCGGCTACGTGATGCCGATCGGCGGCGTGGCGGCGTACGATCGCCGGATCTCGGTCGTCGGCGTCGGCTTCGATATCGCCTGCGGCAATGCCGCGATCCGGACCAACATCACGCTGGCGCAGCTCGGCGACGACGCGGCGCAGCGACACCAGACGCTCCGCGACTTCGCGGATGCGCTCGTGAACACGGTCAGCTTCGGAATCGGACGCAAGAACACCGCGGATGATGCGCCGACCGACCATGCGCTGTTCGAGCACCCGTCGTGGGAGGCCCTGCCCTCCGCGCATCGTGACGCGCTCAAGCGAAAGGCGCGCCAGCAGCTCGGTACGGTCGGCAGCGGCAACCACTATGTGGATCTGTTCGCCGACGAGGACGAGGTGCTCTGGGTCGGTGTCCATTTCGGGAGCCGCGGACTCGGTCACACGATCGCGTCGGGGTTCCTCGCGCTCAGCCAGAACGCGGAGTGGGACGCCCGGGTACCGGAGCAGGAGGTGCTGCTCGATCTCGACGCTCCCATCGGCCACGACTATTGGGAACTGATGAACCTTGCCGGCATGTATGCGTATGCCGGACGGGAATGGGTGGCGCGCAAGGTGGTGCAGCTCATCGGCGGACGTGAGCTCGAGCTCGTGCATAACCACCACAACTTCGCGTGGAAGGAGATGCACAACGACCGGGAACTCATCGTCATCCGGAAGGGTGCTACGCCGGCCTTCCCGGGACAGAAGGGGTTCGTGGGAGGGTCGATGGGCGATGACGCGGTGATCGTGCAGGGAGCGATCGCCGAGGGTGAGATCGCCGAAGTGCAGCGGGCGGCCCTCTACTCCACGGTGCACGGCGCGGGACGCGTGATGTCCCGCACGGCGGCGGCAGGGAAGTGGGATCGTCGGCATCGCCGTCAGTATCAGCGTGGAGCCATTTCGGATCAGATGATGCACAACTGGGTCCGAGAGAAGGGAGTGATCCTTCGCGGCGGCGGCCCTGACGAGAGCCCGCACGTGTACCGCCGACTGCCGGACGTCCTGAAGTCACAGGAGGGGACCATCGACGTTGTGCGTACCCTGCGTCCGCTGGTGGTCGCCATGGCCGGTGCCGACGAGTTCGATCCGTACAAGGATTGAGCGCGTCGGCCCGCCGCGAACCCAAGCAACACTTCTCTAGCCTTCCGGGTCTAAGACAGTACATTCCCCCTGTCCCGATCGGCGAGGTCGCCCGTGCGTCGTGCCAACATCGTGATCGCTGCGCTTGCCTTCTGCGCCGTTGCCGCGCCACTCGGGGCGCAGCTCCCGTCGCAACATTCGCAGCAACAGCAGCAGGTCCTTCGCGAGCTGCTCGCGCGCCGACTGCAGGTCGGTCAGGAGAAGAGCGACATTCCACTGATGGTGACGCCGCAGCGCGTTGCGCCCAGCGACTCCCTCGAGACCATCACCGCGCTCATGCGCGCTCGCCAGTCAGCGTTGCGTACCTCGACTGTGACCTCGTGCCCGATGCCGGTCGCACGCGCGAACAGCGATTCGCTCGAACCGATGCCGGTGGCCGCGTCCGACCCGACGCGACTCGAGCGCATGCCCGTCGCGCCGGCAACCTGCGACAATCCGCTGAACAAGAAGTAGCTCGGGCGCGAGTCAGCGCTCCGCAGTGAGCATCGCCACCACCGCCGCGCGCGCCTCCAGCGCGTGCACTGGCAGCACCAGCAAGTCCCCCGCCTGCGCCCATTCCAACAGCGCGCGCACGCCGTCCGCTTCCGCGCTCACCGTCGCGATCTGCGACGCGGCGGCACCCACGCGGAGCAGCTCGCCCCGCAGCAGTGCCGGGATCTCCCCCGGCGCGCGCCCGCGCATGTAGCCGTCGAGGTCCTTCAGCACCACCATCGACGGCGCAGACTCCCACGCCGTGCGCGCCAAGGCGCGGATGGCGTCGTCCTCGCGATCGCCGGCCTGGCCGAGCAGAAGGCCCAGGCGTCCAGCGCCGAGTTCACTGCGGGCCGCGTGCAGGAGAGCGCCAAGCCCGTGCGGGTTGTGCGCGTAGTCCACCCAGACGCGCACCCCGTGCACGTCGAAGCGCTCGAGGCGCCCCGCGTTGTCGGCGTTGTCGCGCCCGAACTCGCGCAGCACGGCATGCACGTCGTCGCGCGAGACGCCGAGTGACTCGGCGACGCAGGCGGCCCCGGCGGCGTTCGCCACATTGTGGCGCGCGGCGCCACCGAGCGTGAGCGGCATCTCGGCGACCGGGGGCAACAGTTCCCCCGATGACGCGACGTCGAACCAGCGCACCGTCGCCCCTGACACCGGCGCTCGACGCAGGAGTTCATCGTCGGCATTGAGCACGAGCGTCCCATCCGCACCCAACGCACGCGCCACCACGAGCTTCGCCTCCGCGAGGTCCTCCAGCGTGTGGATCCCATACCCGCCGAAGTGATCCTCGGCGATGTTCGTGACGATCGCCGCCGTCGCACGCGGGACCACCAGGCCGCGCCGCAGCATCCCGCCGCGTGCGGTCTCGAGCACCGCCGCCGTCACGCGTGGATCGCGCAGCACCAACCGCGCGCCCACCGGACCCGACCAATCGCCCCGCTCCACGCACTCCGCACCGATGAACACTCCATCGCTGCAGCAGTAGCCCACCGTGTGCCCCGCGCGCGCGAGCATCGCCGCCACGAGGCGGACCGTCGTGGTCTTGCCGTTGGAGCCCGTCACCAGTGCGACCGGGATCTCGCCGAGTGCGTGCCAGTCGACGACATCGGGCGCGGGGAGCAAGGTCACGGGCCACTTGATGCTCCGAGTGCCGTATCCGACGGACGCGAACTCCTCATCGAAGAGGAACGGAAGATCGTGCGCACGGGCCGCGGCCTCGAGTGCACGCAGCGCCGGGTTCGCTTCCGTCGCCACGGCCTGCTTTGCCAAATCAATTGCCGACGCGAGATCCAGCGGCCAGGGCATGTCACCGGGATCCTCCGGATCGACCTGCGCCTCGGCACGCCGTGCGCCATCGGTCGCTGCGCCGACCCACGCCCATTCATTGATGAGCGTCGCGGTGAAGAGCGCATCGATCGGCGCGGTGAGTGCCAGCGCGGCGCGCGAGCCGTAGCGGCGCGTCGTGAAGGTGGAGTCCCAGCCGAGTGCCCGCGTCAGAGACTCGACGCGCGCACGATACGACGCAAGCTCACGTTCCGCGTCGAGCGGATCGAGCACCGCCTCCAGCACCGCGCCGGGGGCGTCGAGCCAGAGACTCGGGCCCAGCAGACGGCGCGAATCCTCCCAGACCAGTGCCAGCGGAGCGGCGTCCGATGGTCGCGTCAGTCGTCGCTCTCGCGCGCCAGTCGCACGCCGCGCTCGTCGCGCACCAGGGAGCCCAGTTCGTTCGCGCCGAACTCGATCGTCGGTACCGGAGCCGCCGGCTTGGGGACGGCGTACTCCGCCGTCACCGGCCGCAAGGCGCCATCGGCCTGGAAATGGATGATCTGCTTCCAGGTGCGCACGATCTGATCGCCGAAGATGAGCACCAGATCGCCGGCGCGTGCCTTGCGCAGTGCCGCATCCACGGAGAGCTGTTCGTCGGGGATCACGGTGATGCGCTGCTCCGGAATGCCGCAACTCCGGAGCGTTTCGGCGAGGATGCGCGGCACTTCATCGCCGTCCCGCCCGCGAAGCGAGTCGTCGCGCCGACAGAAGTAGTGGTCGAACTTCCCCGCCACCGTGCGCGCGATCTCGCGGATGTCCTCGTCGCGACGGTCGCCGGGACCCGCGAGCACCACGAGACGCTTGCCGGGGACATCGAGCCGCCCCGCGAGATCGGTCATGGCCGCCACGGCGTGCGCGTTGTGGCCGTAGTCGAGGATCACCTTGAACGGATGCTCGTTGTAGACGTTCGTGCGCCCCGGGGCCTGGAAGAAGGTCGTGTCGAAGGTGCGCAGCCCCTGCCGGATCGTCTCGAGCTTGATCCCCATCGAGAAGGCCATCGCGGCGGCGAACATCGCGTTGCTCACGTTGTGCATCGCGCGCCCTTCGATCGTCGCCGGGATCAGATGCGTCCACACCAGAGGGATATGCGCCCCCTTGTCGTAGATCGTGATCATCTGGCCGTTCACGCCGGTCTCGAGCGAGACCGCCCGCCCGCCGGCACGGATGTGCTCGCGCACTAGCGTATGCGCGGGATCCATCGTCACGTAGCACAGATACTGGGCATCGGAATACGCCGCCATCTTCAGACAGAGGGGATCATCAGCATTCAGCACCGCCGTGTCGCGCGCGACCTCGACGATGATCCGCTTCACCTCGGCGAGCTCCTCCAGCGTGTCGATCCCCTTGAGTCCCAGATGATCGGAGCGGACGTTCAGTACCGCCCCGACATCCACGTAGCGCGTCCCCATCCCCGCGCGGAGCAGGCCACCGCGCGCGACCTCGAGCACCGCCACATCGATCGAGGGATCGCTCAGCACCGTGCGCGTGGCGACCGGCCCCGTCATGTCGCCCTCGACCGTGCGCTGACCGTCGATGTACACGCCGTCGGTCGTGGTGAGCCCTGGGGTCATCCCGCCCATCTTGCAGATGTGCGCGAGCATGCGCGACGTCGTGGTCTTGCCGTTCGTCCCGGTGATGGCGGCGATCGGCACCGTGACGGGCGATCCCACGGGAAAGAGCATGTCGATCACCGGCTGCGCCACATCGCGCGGGCGTCCTTCGCTCGGCGCGCTGTGCATCCGGAATCCCGGCGCGGCGTTCACCTCGCAGATCGCGCCACCGTGCTTCTTGTACGACTCGGTGATGTCGGCGGTGAGGAAGTCCACGCCGCCCACATCGAGCCCGATGGCCTGGATGGCGCGCACCGCCATGTCGGCGTTGTCGGGGTGGATGATGTCGGTCACGTCGGTCGCGGTACCGCCGGTGGAGAGGTTCGCCGTCGAGCGGAGATAGACCATCTCTCCCGCCGCCGGCACCGTCTCCGCCGTGTACCCCTTCTTGTCGAGCAGTCGTTGCGCCTGCGCGTCGAGTTCGAGACGGGTGAGCACCTTCTCGTGCCCGATGCCGCGCCGAGGATCCTGATTCACGATCTCGATCAACTGCGCGATGGTGTGCATGCCGTCGCCAACGACGTGTCCCGGCGTACGACGCGTGGCCGCGACCAGCACGCCGTTCACGACGAGCAATCGATGGTCGTCACCCGTGACGAAACTCTCCACCAGCACCGACCGCGAGACCTCCTGCGCCGCGGCGAACGCGGTGCGCACCGCGTCATCCGTCGTGAGATGGATCGCCACCGCGCGTCCGTGGTTGCCGTTGTACGGCTTCACCACCACCGGGTATCCCATCTTCCGCGCCGCACGCACCGCGGCATCGGCGGTCTGCACGAGCTCCTGCTTGGGGACCGGAAGGCCGAGCATCCCGAGGAGTTTGTTCGTCTCCTCCTTGTCGCTCGCCAGTTCCACGGCGATGTGCGACGTCTGCCCGGTGATCGTGGCCTGGATGCGGCGCTGATACTTGCCGTAGCCCAACTGCACGAGCGACTGGCTGTTGAGCCGGATCCAGGGGATGTTGCGCGCTTCGGCCGCATGCACGATCGATGCGGTGCTCGGCCCGAGTGCGCGCCGCTGCGCGAATCGGATGAAGGTGTCGCGTTCGCGCGCCCAATCGAAGGGTTCGTCGGCGTTCTGCTCCGTGCGAAGCTCCGGCGGAAGGAGCGACTCGATCAACCGGAGTGCGAGTTCACCGGCTTCGAGCCCTTCGTCCTTCTGCTCGTACTCGTAGACCACGTGGTAGACGCCGGTGCGTCCGGCACCGCGCGTCTTGCCGAAGGTGACTTTGATGCCGGCGATGTTCTGCAGCTCGATCGCGACATGTTCGAGCACGTGGCCGAGCCAGGTACCGTCGTCCTCGGTCATGCGGCGGATCAGTCCGCCGGGTTCGCCGTAGGAGCAGCCATGTTCGGCGAGCCCGGGGAGGGCGGCGATCAGCGCGTCGGTGAAGCCGGCGCCGAGTCGTGTGGTGGGCCATTCCTCGAGGACGCCGAGATCGAGCTCGAGGCGTATGACGGGGAAGTGGGCATACAGAGAGGGGCCGACATAGACCGAGCGCTCGAGGATCCGCATGCCCTAAGGTGCCACTAACGCTTGCTCCCCGCGAGGGAGCCCGCGGAGGCGTCGCGGGTGTGGAGGTTGAAGGTGGTGCCGCGGATCAGCACGTGCATGGTCATCCCGAGCATGGAGACCGGGTCGTCCGGCCCCGCCTGGTCCATGGAGGAGAACTTGAGGTGTTCGGCGTCCATGATGGTCAGGGTGCCGCTCCCTTCGACCTCGACGGTGAGTTCGGGGCCGATGAAGGCGGCGGTGTCCTCGTCGAGTCCCAGTCCGATCAGGAAGGGGTTGAAGGCCAGCGCCGTGATGAGCCGCCCTAACCGGTTGCGTTGGGTGAAGTGCTGGTCGATCACGACCCGGTTCGTGAGCCCGAGCCCGGGGGCCAGGGTCACCGATCCGGCATGGGGCGGCTTGTTGTCCTCTCCGAAGGCGATCATGTGCTCGGAGAGGAAGCTCGCCCCGGCACTCGTCCCGGCGATATGGACCCCCTTCGCATTCCGCTCCCGCAGCGTCCGGGCGATGTCCGTGCCACCCAGCAGGGTGGAGAGGCGTAACTGGTTACCACCGGTCAGAAACACCCCGTCGCACTCCGCCAGCGCCTCCAAACGCCCCTTCTCGTAGGCGTCCCGACGCGTGTCGAAATCCAGCACCGCCACCTCGGCGGCCCCGAGATCGGTGAAGATCTTCTTGTATCGGTCACCCGTGTCCTCAAGCCGCGACGCGGTCGGGATCACGAGCAACCGCGCATCGCGACCCCCGCACAGCTGCACGAACCGCTCGAGGATCACCGGATTGTGTTCCTTCTCCTCGTGACCGCCGATCGGGATGATGAATCCGCGCTCGTGGCCGTCGGGCACTTTCGGCGGGCTCACGCCTGACCTCCGGCTGCCGGTCCGACCTGCTCGAAGGTGCCGCCGACCACCGGCGCGCCGTTCACCACATGCCACCGTCCGTTCGCCATCACGTCCTGGATTCCCCCATTGTCGTCGAGCACCACCAGATCGGCATCGGCACCGACGGTGATCCTACCCTTCCCCGCCAGGCGCAGCAGACGCGCCGGATTGCTCGTGAACGCCGGGAGCACCCGCTCCAACGGCTCTCCGCGGCCGATCAGCTCGCGCAACGCGCGCGCCAGATCGCCGGGATCGCCGACGTCCATATGAGACACGCGACCTTCGCTGTCGAAGGTCGGCAGACAGCCGCCCCCGTCGGAGCTGATCGTCACCCGCTCGCTCGGCGCGCCGCTCGCGAGATACCGCAGCAGCGCGTCGGCCGCGGACCAGGCGTCCTCCCCCTCGGCTACCGGGAAGGCCGTGATGTCCACGTTGCAGCCGCGTCGCGCAAGCGCCACCGCTTCCTCGAAGAGCGCCTTCCTGCGGTTCACATGCGTCGGATTGAACACACTCGGCGGGAGCTCCGAGCCATCGAGCGCCTGTCGGATCAGTTCGAGGCCGCGCGGACCGTCGCCGATGTGCAGGTGCACGATGCCGGCCTTCCCCGTCATCAGGCCGCCGACGTGCGCCTCGCTCGCGAGCCGCAGCAGTTCATCCAGCGTCGGCTGACTCGACCGATGATCGCTGATCGCGGTCTTCACGCCCACGATGCACTCGACGCTCGCGATGTCGCCCCGTACAGAGCCGGTGATCGTGACCGGCGGGATGTGATAGCCGGCGGTATAGCACCACGCCGAGAGCCCTTCCGCGCGGAGTCCGTAGACAGCCGTGACCAGCTCGCGCGGATGGCGCGTGGCATCGTCGGTGCCGAGGAGCGCGACCACCGCCGTGACCCCGCCGCGCGTGAACCGGGTGAGGGGGAGCGGGGGGACCTTGGTGTTCGCCCCCGCTTCGCCGCCGCCGCCGGTCAGATGCACGTGTGCGTCGATCAGCCCGGGGATCAGGCGCTTGCCGCCGAGGTCGGTCACGGTCGCTCCGAGCGCCGCCGGGAGCGATGGCACCGCCTCTCCCATCCACACGATCTTCCCCCCCGCCACCAGCAGGTGCCGGATCCCCAAGGATTCGGGGGCGAAGAGGCGGGCGTTGGTCAGGAGGGAGAGCATCCCTGAAAGTTAGTGCACGCTCAGAGGCTCCGGAGGGTGTGGCGGTGGCGTCGCGGTCGTACATTCTGGGATGCTCCGGAGCCTCGCCTCGACCCGCGCCTTCGCCGTACTCGCGCTGCTCGTCCTCCCAGGGCTCGCCCGGCCGGCGGGGGCACAGGAGCATCCGTTGAAGTTCGAGGCGGCGATCGCTCCCGCTCGAGCGACCGCGAAGCCCGGCGAAGCGCTGCGGATCGTGCTCAAAGCGCAGATCCCGAACGGGTGGCATCTCTACAGCCTGACGCAGCCTCCCGGGGGCCCGATCGCGACCACGCTCGACGTGGGTCCGGTCACCCTCGTTCGCCTGAACGGCACCGTCAACGCACCTGTCCCGGTCATCGCCCCCGACCCGAACTTCGGGATCGAGAGCGAGTGGTATCAGGACTCGGCCACGTTCCGCATCCCGATCCGTATCGCGGGGAAGGCGCCGCAGGGGGCACAGCAGCTTCAACTGCGGATCGGGTACCAGACCTGCAACGCTCGCTACTGCCTGCCGCCGACCGAGGACACGATCGCCATCGCGACCGTGGTCTCGGGGCCCGAGGTCGCCGATGTCGTCGTTGCGCCGGCTGCGAAAGCGCCACCGGCCGCGACTCCGCCGATCTCCGCACCGATCAGCGCCCCGGGAAGTGTGGCGCCGAGTTCGGTGCAGCCGACGACGAACGCCACGCTCACGGTCGTCAACGCGACCTCGAGTCGCGGCGAACTCCTCGCCTTCCTGTGGCTCGCCGCCACGATGGGCGCCCTCTCGCTGCTGACCCCCTGCGTCTTCCCGATGGTGCCCATCACCATCTCGTATTTCAGCCGACGCGGTCAGGTGACCAAGAGCCGCGCCCTCGCCGACGCGCTGCTGTACGCCGGCGGGATCGTGATCGCCTTCACCGGGATCGGCGTCGGGCTCTCGCTCGTGATGGGAGTCGCCGGACTCAACCGCTTCGCCGCCGACCCCTGGCTCAACCTCGCCATTGCGGCGCTCTTCATCTTCTTCGCGCTCAGCCTGTTCGAAGTGTTGCATGTGACGCTGCCGAGCGGGTTGCTCACCTGGCTCGATCGCGCATCGGGCGGCTCGCGGGTCGGACGCGTCACCACCTCGCTGCTGATGGGGGTGACCTTCGCCGTCACGACCTTCACCTGCACCGCGCCGCTCGTCGGCACCTTGCTCGTGAGCGCGACACGCGGCGACTGGCGCTGGCCGATGATCGGCTTGCTCGTCTTCTCCTCGGTCTTCGCCCTCCCCTTCCTGGTGCTCGCGCTGGTGCCGCAGGTGCTCGCGCGACTCCCCAAGAGCGGCGAGTGGATGGTGACGGTGAAGGGCGCACTGGGTTTCATCGAGCTCGCGGCGGCGCTCAAGTTCCTTTCGAACGCCGATCTCGTGCAGGGGTGGGGGATCTTCACGCGGCAGACGGTGATCTCGCTCTGGGTGCTGCTCGGCGCGCTGCTCGTCCTGTATCTCTGCGGCGTACGATTGGGCGCGAGTGGGGTGAAGCGTAGCGGTCGCTGGCATCGGGTGGCGAGCGCGGCCGCACTCGCGGTGACCGCCTTCGTGGCGCTCGGCCTGACCGGACGACGACTCGGCGAGCTCGAGCCCTTCCTCCCCCCTGCCGGCGGCGCGTCCGAGAGCGGTTCGGCAAAGGGCGAGCTCCCCTGGGTGCTCAACGACATGGAAGGCGCACTGGCGGCGGCCTCCCGAGAGGGCAAGTTTGTACTGATCGACTTCACCGGCTACACCTGCACCAACTGCCGGTGGATGGAAGCGAACATGTTCCCGCGTCCCGAAGTGGTGGGCGAGTTGCGGCAGTTCGTGCGCGTGCGCCTCTTCACCGACGGACGAGGGGAGTTGGACCGCAAGCAACAGCTGTACGAGCGTGACAGGTTCGGCACCGTCGCGCTGCCGCTCTACGCGGTGGTGGATGCGAAGGGAGCGCCACGCGCGACCTTCCTCGGCATGACACGCGATGCCGATGAGTTCGTGAAGTTCCTCAGCTCGGCCCGGAGCACGAACGATCCCAAGTGATCGCTGGATGATCGCGACCCACGCAGCACGGAGGAGCACATGATGCGGACGCGCACGATCGTGATGACGGTGGTCGCCCTAAGCAGCACCGCGACGCTGAGGGCGCAGGGGCCCACCGTGGAGACGCTCAAACTCACCGCCGCCACTCCCGCGCTCTGCACCAAGGGGGCGAGCGACTGGCGCAACGAGAAGTTGCAGCCGATCATCACGGCCGCTCGCACCGCGCCGCCCGAGAAGCGCACCGAACTGGTCGCCGCGTACAACGCCGCGTATCCGCTCGTGAACAAGGAGTCGGTGCGCGCCGCCAAGGAGTGCGCCGCTGCGTTCGACGTGGAGACGATCGCGCCCGCGCAGCTCGTGGACCTGGTGAATCTCTACTCCTTCGTGAACGACACCGCCGGCCAACGTCGCGCCACCGCGCGTGCGCTCACCGCCAAGGGGCTCCCGCCGCGCCCGCATGCCAAAGTGCTGCTCCTCGCGCTGCAGCAGGAGATTGCCAACGCGAGTTCGTACTTCGGCATCATCGATGGCGCCGAGAAGGTGCTCGTGGCCATCGACGCACTCCCCGATTCGCTCGACGACATCAAGCTCTCCGCGCATTCGACGATGCTCGGTCGCTATGAGTATCTCGATGTCGCCGACGGGCTGCGCACCCAGTCGCTCGCGGTGTTGACCCTGGCGCGGAAGTTGAGCGCCACGGGGCCGACGGCCACGACGCGCCTCAATGCCATGACCAGCGCGTACCAGTCGCTCGCACGCTCCCACGCCGACATGCTCCATCCCGATTCCGCGCTCGCGATCCTCGATCGCGGCGAGGCGGAGATCGGACCGTCGGCCAAGGAGCGGTTCGCCGACTTCCGCCATCGCTACGCGCTCATCGGCACCAAGGCCGAGGCGATCGCCGGCCAGTGGTGGATCAACTCCGCCGACAACTCGCCGGTGCGGATGGATGATGGCAAGGTCCATTTCATCGAGTTCACCGCGCACTGGTGCGGACCGTGCAAGAACAGCTATCCCGGCGTGAAGGGGTTGGGTGAACGCTTCAAGGCGGCCCCCTTCGAGGGGACGATGGTCACCTCGCTCTACGGCTACCTCGGCGACAAGAAGAATCTCACCCCCGACCAGGAAGTCGAGGCCGATCGCGAGTACTTCGGCAAGGAGCACGCGCTCCCCTTCCGCGTGGCGATCAATCCGCAGCCCAAGCAGACCGGCAACACCTTCGTGCAGCCCAAGCCCGACACCGATTATCGTGTCGGGGGGATCCCGCAGATCATCGTCGTCGATCGCAAGGGGATCATCCGGCAGATCATCACCGGATGGGACCAGGGGAACACCAAGCGACTCGGTGACCTGATCACCGCGTTGCTGGCCGAAGGCACCAAGTAGGACCACCACTCCACCACAGGACCGATGAGTCATCGCCCGATCCACAGCCCCGATCTCCCGAAGCCCGTCGGCCCCTATTCGCCGGGAATGGGATTCGACCGTCTGATCTTCGTCTCCGGACAGGGCGCGACCGTCCCCTCGACGGGGAAGCTCTCCGGCCCCGATGCGGCGTCGCAGACCGAACAGTGTCTCGCGAACCTGCGCACCATCCTGCAGGCCGGCGGCTCGGACCTGCAGTACGTGCTGCGCTGCGGCGTGTTCCTCCTGGACATGAAGGAGTTCAAGGAGATGAATGCGGTGTACGAGCGCGTGTTCGGCGATCATCGCCCCGCGCGCACCACGATCCAGGCCGCCGGACTCCCAGGTGAGGGACTTCGCGTGGAGATCGACTGTATCGCGTACGTGCCCTGAGACGCTCGCGCGTGAAGGCGCCGAGTGACTACTCCTCGAGCGCCTTCACCACCGCCGCCGCGAACTCCACGTCGTTCTCGCGGATCGCGCCGGTGCGACGCCACACCACGACGCCCTTGCGATCGATCAGGAAGGTCGAGGGGACGCCGATCGTGAGGAACTGCGTCGAGATCCGCTCGTCGGGATCGAGCCAGAGCGGATAGGTCATCTTGAACTCGCGCGCGAAGTCGCGAATCCCGCCGTCCATTCCCGCCGCATCGACGCTCACCCCGATCACCGCGAGACCATCCTTCGCGTGGCGGTCGTGGTAGCCCTGCAGCACGGGGATCTCCTCGCGGCAGGGATGACACCAGGTGGCCCACACGTTCAGCAGCACCACCTTGCCCCGCAGCGCGGCGAGCGAGACGGAATCGCCGCCGAGTGCGCGGGTGGCGTATTCGGGCGCGGGTGAACCGACGGCGCCGGAGCCGGCCGCGGCGCCCTTGCTGCACGCGGCTGCGACGGCGATCGCGGCCAGCAGCGCGACCGCCCGTGCGGCGCGCACGGTGGCACGACGCGTCACTTGAACTCGCCCACACCCGCGCGTGACATCCGCACCGATGACGGACGCCCCGGCATCGTCCACGCGAAATAGAGATCGCTCTTCACCCGCGCCATGCGCGGGAAACCGCTCGCACGCGCTGCGGATGATGCGGCGATCGTGACCGCCGGGCCCACCCCTTCCTTCGCCCGCACGCGACGCGCGCGCACACTCGCCGTATCACCCTTCGTACGTTCGAGCCAGCTGACCACCGCGCTTCCATCATCCAGCAGCACCGCACCGACGCGCCCCGCCGGATTCCCTTCATCCACCGTCACCGGCGCGCTGAAGCTCGCACCGCCGTCCTGTGAGAAGGCGACCTTCACCCGCGGGGTGTTGTTGGCGCCCGTGAACCAGGCGAGCACCACACGCTGCCCCGCCGCATCGATGAAGGGCCCATTCACGGGACAGGCGTTGATCTCCCACCCATCGGCGAACACCGGCTTGGGTTCGCTCCACTTCCCGCCGACGCGCCGCGTCACGTAGATGTCGCGCGTGTCCGTCGGCGAGCGATCCCGGTACGCGATGATCGGGCCGTTCGCCGTCACCGCTGCGGTCGTCTGACAGCAGTCGCAGGTACGCCCGTCGAGCTGTACTTCGCTCGAGAGCTTGCCGTCGGCGGCGAGGCTCGCGCTGTACAGCATCATCTCCTGCTTCGGATTCGGGCCCGTCTTGTCGGCTTTGCGGCCGTCGAGCCAGACCACGCCGACGCCGCTCCCCTCGCGCCACAGCGTCACGAACCCCTTCTCGGTCGCGGATCTGTCGGCGTGCGGCGCGACCGGTGCGCTCCAGCTCTTCCCGCCGTCCTTCGACTGCGCCAGTCGCACATCGTACGCGTACGACGTCGTGCCATGCTTCTGCAGCCAATGCGCCGTGAGCGTGCCGTTCGCCTGCGCCGCCATCGACGGGAAATCGGCCCAGTTCACCATCAGGTCGCGACCGCTGTGGATGGTCTGCGCGGTGCTCCACTTGGTGCCATCGAACGACGCGAAGCGCAGCGCCATCGCCGAGTCGGCGGCGGGTTCGATCCACGAGAGATATACCCGTCCATCCGGACCGACGGTCAGATTCGATTCCGCCGCGCCGGCGCCGGTCGGCGGTTCCAGGGCCACGAGCGCGGGCGACACCGTCGCCGCCGAGGCGGCCTCCGCTGCGCTCGTGTCTCCCGACTCACTGAATGCGAGGGCGACACCGGCCAGCGCCGCGACCGTGCCCATCAAACGCACGCCGGGCGTCACAGCTTCTCGATCCCCGGCTTCCCGTGCGTGAGCTTCCACTTGGTCGGCGTCTCGATCGGCGCCCCCGGCTTCGACACATAGGCCACCGTGCGATAGTCGGTGAGCCACTGCTGTTCGTCCACCCGGCAGGTGTAGTAGCCGCGGCGGTTCTGCTGCCACTTGATGTGCGGGTTCTCGGTGAGCTGCGTGCGCATCCGTTCGTTGGGATCGCCGCTGCCGTCGCCGCCCGAGGCGATGCTCGTCCCCACGAACTCCGCCGCCACCGTCGGACGGTCCGGACGCGAGAAGTCGCTCTTGAGCTCGTTCACCCAGTTCGAGTGGATGTCGCCCGTGAGCACCACGGTGCGGTTCGCCGCGCGCTGCGCGATCCCGTTCAGGATCCGGTCGCGCGACGCGGGATACCCACCCCACTGATCCATCGACACGCGCTGCTCCGGCCCCGGCGCCGAATCGTACGGCCCCATCATCACCTGCTGCCCGAGGATCTGCCACTTGGACTTGGACGCGCCGAGCCCGTCGAGCAGCCACTTCTCCTGCGCCATCCCGGGCATGCTGCGCTTGGGGTCGGCCGAGTCGCCGCAGCCCACCGGCTTGGTCCCATCGCCGCACGGTTGATCGTCACGGTACTGCCGCGTGTCCATCATCCAGAAGCGCGCCAGCGATCCCCAGTTGATGGTGCGCGTGATCGTGAGATCGGCCCACGACTGTGCGCGCGGCACATTCACCGGCTGATGCTCCCACCACGCCTGATAGCCGGCCGCGCGACGCAGACGCATCTGCTCCACCGACTCCATCTCGCTCTCACCGAAGGTGCCGGCGTAGTTGTTGTCCACCTCGTGGTCGTCCCACACCACCACCCACGGGCAGCGCGCGTGCGCGGCCTGCAGCATCGGATCGGTCTTGTACTGCGCATAGCGCCGCCGATAGTCGTCCAGCGTGCGCGCCTCGAGTCCCTGATGCTTGCGCACCGCGGTCGGGGCGCTCGCCCCTTCGTAGATGTAGTCACCCAGATGCGCGACGAGATCGATCTCCTCGCGCGACATGTGGTCGTACGCCGTGAAGAGTCCCTCGTCGTAGCGCTGGCAGCTCGCGACCGCCATGCGTAGCGGTGTGAGCGCGCCATCAGCGGGCGCGGTGCGGAAGTGCCCGACGGCACTCGTCGCGAGCCCCACCTGGAAGCGATAGAAATACCAGCGGTCGGGCTGCAGCCCGTCGACGTTGATGTGGATGCTGAACGAGAGTTCGGGCGCAGCGGTGGCGCGACCGTTCTTCACGATCTTCTTGAACCCCTCGTCCTCGGCGACCTCCCATGCGACCATCGTCTTCACTTCCATCCCGCCATCGGGATCGAAGGGACGGGGCGCGAGGCGCGTCCAGAGCACGCCGCCGGACGCGGTCGGATCGCCCGACGCGACACCCAGCGTGAAGGGATCGTCCACCAGCCGCGGACGATGTTCCACGCGCCAGATGTTCGGGACGATGGCGCACAGCGCAGCCGTGCGCGAGATGTCGGTGAGGAAGTCGCGGCGATCCATGACGGCAATTGTACCGCGCCGGCGGGTCACCGGCGAGGGTTCGGGCGAGGCTACGCCGACATCACCGCCGCGAGCTCCCCCGCCGCGCGGTCGGCGAGTGTGAAGAGATCGCGCTCCACGGTCGTCGCCACACCGACGATCGTCCCGCCGTCCACGTCCACGAGTCGAAGGTCGAGACGCAACGAACCGTCAACGAGCGCGAACAGCGTACCGTCGATCACATGCGAGGCCCCCGCGCGGCGTGCGGCGCTGAGCCACGCCCCCTCCGGCGTCGCCCCCTCTTCGACGAGTTCCGCCACCCGAGACGCACTGAGCAGTGCGACCCCAGGGACGCGGGCGATCCCCATCGGGAGGAGGTCGCCGAGCGCATCGCCGAGCCCGGTGGCGTCGCCGGTGCGGTCCACCAACCGGCCCAGGGCGATCGTCGTGCCGGAGCGCGGACGTGGCGGGACCGCAGCCGGTGTCGCGTGGACCGCCTCAGGGCGCGGAGCGACCAGAGGCGTCGTCACGGGCGCCACCACCGGCGCCACCTCGAAGCTCTCCGGCGACTCCCGCAGCTGCTGCGCCAACTTCACGATCTCACGGTCCAGCGGGAGGTCGAGCTCCTGCGAGGCCAGGATCTCGTACACCCTCGCATGGTTCAGCGCGCCGGCGATGTCCCCCGACACGGCGAGCGAACGCATCAGGCTCAGCGCGATCCGCGCATTCAGCGGATCCGCGCCCGCCAACCTGCGCCACGCCGCTGCGGCCGAGAGGTGATCACCGCGCTCGGCGTCGCGCTGCGCGATCCGCTGCAGTGCCGTCGTACACTTCTGCTGCAACTCCGCGCGCTCGATCTCCGCCCAGCGCTCGAACTCCGCCGACCCCGTGACATGCACCCCGTCCAGGAAGGGCGCGACGTGCAGCGACACGGCCCGGTCGAGCTCCCGCGCCGCGAGCGCATCCTCGAACTCGGCGACATCGCTGGTGACGATCCCCGGGTCGAGGGTGAGTTCGCGAATGCCGCTGATCGCCTCTTCCGAGCCGAGATCGCGGCGCAGGGCATAGAGCGCCTGCGCGAGGTTCTTGCGGGCGCGCTCCTCGTCGTCGTCGGGCCAGAGGAGGGAGACGAGCTTGTCGCGACTGAACCCCCGCGCCCCGTGGCGGGCGAGGATCGCCAGGATGGCCAAACGACGGGGTTGAGCCGCCGCTCCGGCCAGAGTGGCATCCGAGCGCTCCACGGAGAGCCCACCGAACGTCTTGATACGTAACACGTTACAGGTCAGGTGATTTTCAGGTGATTCCCGGGTGATCGCCGCCGGCGAAGCTTGCAATACTAGCTCCGACCTGAAGTACGGAGCAAGCGCCTCGCCGGATTCCGCCTCCGGGGCACCTCAGCCGTGTGGACCATGGCCGCCTCGCTCCACGATCGACTCCAGCCCAGCTGGCTCCTGATCCAGCCGCGGGTCGGGGAACTCGCCAAGCACTTCTACGGGCGCCTCTTCGAGCTCGATCCCTCAGTGAAGCCGTTGTTCGTGAACACCGACTTCGCGGTGCAGGAGGTGAAGTTCCTGGCCTCCATCACGGCGATCGTCGAGCACGCGGGTGAACCCGAGCGCCTGCTCCCGTACGCCGCGCAGATGGGGCGGCGGCACGTGGCCTACGGCGCGCTCGACCACCATTACGAGACGATCGGCAACGCCCTGCTCTGGGCCCTCGATGATCTCGCCGGCGACGCGCTCTCGGCCGACGACCGCGCTGCCTGGCACGAGGCCTACGCTCTCGTCTCCTCGGTGATGCGGCGTGCGGCGATGATGACCACGGGCGAGATCCGCGCCGCGATCCGTCCGACCGACCCGGCTCCGCCGAAGAGCTGAACCACCTCGGAACGCACGCGGGGCCCGGAAGCGAGCATCGCTTCCGGGCCCCGCGTTCTGTTCGGGAGCTTACGCGGCCTTCTGCTGCGCTCCCTTCTGCATGACACCCGCCAGCAGGGTGTAGGTCGCGACCCAGGCCTCGCGCACCTCGTCCGTGAAGGCGTCGCCGAGCCCCTGCTCGAGGGTCCAGATCAGCGCCGCGCCCACGGTGGCGTAGTGCTCGTCGCGCACGCCGTATCCCGCGTGACGGCGCCCCATCGCCTCGATCCCCACGACGAGCTGGTCGAGACGGTCCATCCCGCGCACGGTCATGGTGAGCATGGTCATCAGCTTGCGGCGCTGTTCCGCCATGTCGCTCTTGGCGAACATCGGCTGCAGCGCGGGGTCGATCTCGAAGAGACGTCCGTAGAACAGGTTGGCGGCGGCGTCCGCGATCGGGACCACCATCTCCCACGTCTGCTGGACGAGTTCCTTCTGGCGTTCGGTCAACATGGCACGGTCTCCAGGCGAGGGTGAGGGTCAGTTCTTCAGACGGTCGAACACGATCACACGGGCCGCATCACGCGCGGTGTAATCCTCCGCCGCCCACGTGCCGCTCAGCTGACCGGCGCGGTTGAAACCGTGCTGCGCGCCGCTGTACACCGTGATCTGCACATCGCCGCCGAGGGCGATCCCGCGCGTCACGCGCTTCTGGCACCCGCTGGTGAAGCTGTCGAGCGAGCCGATCATCACGCGCGTCGGCGCATAGGGCTTCCAGCTTCCCGCGGTGTAGCCGCCGTACTGATTGCGCAGCCCGCAGCCCGGGTAGTAGATGAGCGCCTGCGTGAACTTGAAGCTGCTGCTCCACGCCACCGGGTTGTTCGTGTTGGCGATCGCCGACATGGCCGCGCTGCCGCCGTTCGACCAGCCGAGGATCGCGACGCTGTCGCCCTTCACATTGCTCAGCGCCTTCACATAGGTGAGCCCCGAGTAGGCGTCCTGCACGCGGGCGACCGCTTCGTTGATCTTGGTGCTGTCGTTGCAGACGCCGTCGTAGATGCCGCGCGGGGAGAACGAGTCGAGGAAGAGCGCCACGTAGCCGCTGTCGGCGAGCGCCTTGCCGTAGCTCACGAACTCGGTCGCGACGGTGGCGCTGTCGAGCATCAGTCCGCCGCAGCCATGCATGGCGACCACGGCCTTGAAGGGCCCGTTGCCGGCGGGGACGAAGAGACGCGCCGGGAGGTTGAGCCCGGTGGTGTAGCCGCTGGGGACGGTCACGGCCTGGTTGTAGACCGGGCCGGTGATGTTGGTGCCGCCCGTCTGGCCGGCGACCACCGGACCCTGCGACGGGGTGGCGGCGGCAGGAGCGGTCGGGGCGGTGGCGCTGGAGCAGGCCGCGAGCACGGTGGCCGCAGCGACGATGAACAGGGTGGAACGACGCATGGTGGACTTCTCCGAAAGAGTTGGTGTGTTTCGATGTGCCAACTCTACGGGGAGGGGTTCACCCGGCGATCACACTCCGTTCACCTCGGAATCACCTGCGAATTCCCTGCCTCCGGACGCGCCTCAGAGCCACCGGCGCACCCGCGATCGGTACGCCACGTACTCGGCGCCGAAGCGCTGCGTCAGGTAGCGCTCCTCGCGTGCGATGACGAAGCGTTGCATCAGCAGCATCCCCACCGGCACGCCAAGTGCGAGCCAGAGGGAGTCGAGGTAGAGCGCCGAGCCGAGGTGCAGCGTGGCCATCGCCACGTACATCGGGTTGCGCGTGATGCGATACGGGCCGCTCACCACGAAGGCGTTGGCCGGCTTGTGCGGGATCAGGGAGGTCCCTGCGAGGAGGAACCGACTGATCGCCCAGACGAGGACGAGCGCGGCGACCGTCATCAGCGTGGCGCCGCTTCCGCGCGCCTCTTCACGCAGCGCATCGGGAACGATCGGCAGCGGGAGCAGGCGTCGAAGCAGATAGCCCACGAGCCACGGGCCTGCGAAACAGACCGGCGGGGGGAACTTCACCCCGGGGCTGCGCATGGGGCGCGGCGCGGTCGCGATCGGATCCTCAGTCATGGATGTCGCTCACACGAGGATCGGGAGAGCCCGGGGATCGGGGAACGCCGCGAGGAACGCGCGCACGACCTCGTCGTCAAACTGCCGACCGGCGCAGCGCTCGAGTTCGCGCAGGGCGAGCTCGGGCTGCTGCCGTTCGCGATACGCGCGCGTGCTCGTCATGGCGTCGAAAGCGTCCACCACCGAGACGATCCGCGCCGCGAGCGGGATCTGATCGCCGCGCAATCCGTCCGGGAACCCGCTGCCGTCGAGCCGCTCGTGGTGCCAGCGCACGATGTGCAGCACCTCGGGGTGATCCGCACGGAGCACGCTCAGCATGGACTCCCCTTCCACCGTGTGCCGACGGATCTCGACGAACTCATCGTCGGTGAGCGGGCCGGTCTTGTTGAGCAGCGCATCGCGCGTACCGATCTTGCCGATGTCGTGCAGCTCGCCGCCGAGGTGCAACTGTTCGACGACCGCCTCGGAGAGTCCCATCGCGCGCCCCGTCGCGGCGGCGTACTTGGCCACTCGCGCGGAGTGTCCACGGGTGTACGGATCCTTGGCCTCGAGCATCGTGACCGCCATCTGCACCTGCGCCAGGAACATCGAGCGGTTCTTCCGCGAGAGCGAGTGCACCTGCTGCTCGAGATCGGCCTGATAACTGTCGCGGAGTCGCCGCATCTCGGTCGAGACCGCCCGCTCGGCGAGCGCCTTCTCGATCCGGGCCCGGACCTCGTCGATCTGGACCGGCTTGGAGAGGTAGTCGCTCGCGCCAGCCTTGAGACAGTCGACGGCCGTGGCGACATCGTCGCTCCCGGTGATCATCACGACCGCGATCTCGGGGAACCGTTCGCGCACCTCGCGCAGCAGCTCGCGCCCGTCGCGCCCCGGCATGTGGAGATCGCTGAGCACGAGCGGGATGTCGGCCTCGCTCGCCAGCACCTCGAGTGCCTGATCGGTCCCCTCGGCTTCGATCGCGTCATAGCCACTGCGCCGGAGCATGCGGGCGAGCAGTCCCCGCAGGGCGAGATCGTCGTCGACGACCAGCACGCGAGTGTTCGCGAAGCGTGGAACCGGGCCTTGAGGGGAGGACATGTCATATAGTACGCACTCCTCGCACGACTCGTGGGAAGACGCGACCACTGAGACAGTTGCTCTGCCGATCGATCGGACGGCTCGGTCCGAGGGACTCCTGCGGAGCTTCGGCAGCGACGCTATACTCCAGCTATGCGCTTCGCGCCGCCGCGCGGCACGGTCGGCTTGCCCGACCCACCGGTTATTCCCGTCGTGTCCAGGAGATGTCCAATGAAGGTCCTCATGATCGCCATGCTCGCCTGCTCCACCGCCGCGTTCGCGCAAGACGCCGCGACCGCCAAGGCCGAACTCAAGGATGCCAAGGGGCAGGTCGTCGGGCAGGCCACCCTCACCGACTCGCCGAACGGCGTGCTCGTGCATGTGGCCCTCACCGGGATGCCGGCCGGACCGCACGCCTTCCATATCCATGAGACGGGCGCCTGCGAGGCTCCCTTCACCTCCGCCGGCGGACACTTCAACCCCGGCGCCAAGCAGCACGGCATGGCCAATCCGATGGGGATGCACGCCGGTGATCTGCCCAACATCCAGATCCCGACCGATGGCGCCCTCACCTTCGACGCCATGGCGCGCGACGTCACGCTGGGCAGCGGCGCCAACAGCCTCTTCAAGACGGGCGGCACCGCCATCGTCATCCACGCCGCTGGCGACGACTACAAGACGAACCCCGCCGGCGCCGCCGGTGCGCGTATCGCCTGTGGCGTGATCAGCAAGTAACCGTGCGCGGCAAGGAACCGATCGCCATCCCGGAACGGTCGCGATCGCAGGCGATCGCGTCGATCCGTCGGTGGTTCAGCGAGAACACCGACGAGGAGATCGGTGACCTCAAGGCCGGTATCTGTCTCGACTACGTCCTCGCCGAGATCGGGCCGACCATCTACAACCAGGCCATGGCCGACGCGCGCACCTTCATCGAGGAGCGCGCGGCGGACTTGGAGGGGATCGGCTATCAGGCCGAGTTCCCGTTCTGGAAGCCGACCACTCCCGGGAAACGCGAACGCTGAATGACGGCGCCGTCCGAGCCTTTCGACCCGGGAGCGCCGTTCACGGCGCCGGAGCTGCAGCGTGCCCTGCGCGCCGTGGTCGATGAAGGAACGGCGTTCCTCGCCACGCTGAGCGACGAGGAGTTCTTCCGCCCGCAGGGGGACCGCTGGTCCCCCGCCGAACATGTGCGGCATCTGCGCAAAGGCTCGGCGCCGCTCGCGCGCGCGTTGCCGCTCCCGGTGTGGATGATCCAACTCCGCTTCGGTCGGCATCGCGGCCCCTCGCGTCCGTATCACGAACTCCGCACCAGCTACCTCGGCGTGCTCGCCGCCGGCGGACAGGCCGGCGAGTTCGCGCCCTCGCCTGAGCCGGCGCCCGAGGACCCCGCCGCCCGACGCGCCGAGATCATCCGGCAGTGGCGCGACACCAACGAGGCGCTGATCAAGGCCGCGAGCGGATGGTCGGAGTCCGCGCTCGATCGGGCACAGGGGCTGCATCCGTTGCTCGGGATGTTGAGCGTACGCGAGCTGCTCGAGTTCACCGTGTATCACACCACGCATCATCTGCGGCTCGTCGCGTCGCGTGTCGGGTCACGCGGAACCTCGAACGACTGAGCGTCCGATGAGCGAATGGGACATCCGATACGCCGAGCCCGATTGGGCCTATGGCACCGAAGCGAACGACTTTCTCGTGTCGGTCGCGGATCGGATCCCTCCCGGGCCGGTGCTCTGCCTCGCGGAAGGACAAGGCCGCAATGCCGTGTTCCTCGCGCAACGCGGGCACGACATCACCGCAGTGGATCAGTCGCCGGTCGGCATGCAGCGGGCCGCGGAGCTCGCGCATTCACGTGGAGTCGCGCTCCGTACCGAGGTGGCCGATCTTCGCGACTTCGTGATCGCGCCCGGGGCATGGAGTGGGATCGTCGCGATCTTCGCGCATCTCCCGCCTGCGCTCCGCGCCGACGTGTACCGCAGAGTGGTCGGCGGGCTACGCCCGGGCGGTGTCTTCATTCTCGAGAGCTATACTCCGGCGCAGCTCGCACTCGGTACCGGCGGTCCCAAGGATCCCGCTTTCCTGATGACCGAGCCGCAGCTCCGCAATGAACTCACCGGACTCACCTTCGACATCGCGCGGGAGCTCGAACGCGATGTGCACGAGGGGAGTTATCACACCGGACGTGCCGCCGTCGTGCAGCTGGTCGCGCGACGCCCCGAGTAGCCTCGCCTTTCGCCTCCCTCAACGGATCGCGCCATGCCTCGTCCCATTCCCCGCTTCGCTCGTCGTCTTCTCGTCGCGCTCGCCATCGGCGCCACGTCGCTCGGAGCGCAAACATCCGCGCGCACCATCGCACTCACCCACGCCAACCTGATCGACGGGGCTCGCGGCGCCTTCGCTACCGATGCCACGGTGATCCTGCGCGACGGGAAGATCGCCGAGATCCTCGCCGCGGGCGCCGCCCTTCCGGCGGGGGCCCAGGTGATCGACATCGGTGGACGCTATGTGCTCCCGGGATTGATCGACGCGCATACGCACATCTCCACGCTCGCGAACGCCAAGCGGGCACTCGAGTCCGGTGTGACGACCGTGCGCAGCGCGAGCACGCCGCACTACGAGGACGTGGCGCTGCGCGAGCTGGTGCGGAACGGCGTGATCGCCGGCCCCGACATGGTCGCCGCCGGCGTCTTCGTGACCCCGGACCTCGGCGAGACGATCCTCGCCGATCCCAAACTCGGCGCCCTGAAGGATGGCGTGACGAGCGAGGCCGCGCTCCGTGAGGTCGTGCGCATCAACCTCGAGCACGGGGTGAATGTCATCAAGACGCGCGGCACCGAGCGTGCCGGACTCCCGAACACCGATCCGCGCCAGCAGACCTACACCGAACAGCAGTTGCATTGGGTGGTGGACGAAGCCGCCAAGAAGAACGTCCCCGTGATGGCGCATGCCCACGGCGACGAAGGGGCCTACGCGGCCGTGAAGGCGGGTGTCCGGAGCATCGAGCACGGCACCTATCTCTCGGACTCGACGCTGGCACTCATGAAGGCGCGCGGCACCTGGTTCGTGCCGACCTACGTGACGGTGATGGACCTCTCGCAGCCCGGCGGCGACTACGACGACCCCGTGCTGCGCGTGCGCGGGACCAACATGCTCCCACGCTTGGGCGAGACCTTCCGAAAGGCGTACGCGATGGGGATCCGGATCGCCACCGGGGCCGACACGCAATACGGACCGGAGAGCCTCTCGCGCATCTCGGGCGAAGTGGCCGCCTTCGTGGAGCTGGGGATGACGCCGCTCGAGGCACTGAAGTCCGGCACGATCTCTGCGGCGGAACTTCTGGGGCTCCAGGACCGTACGGGCCAATTGAAGACAGGGTTCGAGGCCGACCTGATCGTCGTGGAACGCAATCCGCTCCAGGACATCCGGTCGCTCGCCGATGTCATCGGCGTGATCAGCAATGGTCGCGTCGCGTTGATGCGTCTCCCTTTCGGGAAGAAGAGCAACTGAGGTCCTCATGGACGAAGAACCGATCATCCACACCTATGGCGCTCCGCAACAGCAACCGCGCGTCTCGTTCGTGAGCCGCTCCACGAACTACGCCAAGGCCGGCGTCGGATTCGGCAGTGCGCTCGCGATCACGATCTCGTGGAGCCTCAACAAGTCGATCCTGTGGGCGATCATCCACGGGTTCTTCTCGTGGGGGTATGTGATCTACTTCGCGCTTGTGCTCCGGTGAGCACGCCGCCGATCAGGGTCCTCGCCATCTCGGGGAGCCTGCGCGCGCGGTCGTCGAATCGTGAGTTGTTGCGCGCCGCCGAGTCGATCGGTGGCGTGGCGTTCGCATTCGACCATCTCGAATCGCTGGACCAGCTGCCGCATTTCAATCCAGATCTGGATATCGAGGGTGCCGTTCCTCCCGCTGCCGTGGACGCGCTCCGGCGTACGGTCGGCGCCGCCGACGTGCTCCTGATCTCGAGTCCCGAATACGCGCACGGCGTTCCGGGCTCGCTCAAGAACGCCCTCGACTGGCTCGTGAGCGGCCCCGAGATGGTGGGCAAGCCGTTCGCCCTGCTCAACGCCTCGGGACGATCGCACTTCGCGCATGCGTCGATCGCCGAGACACTGCGCACGATGTCGGCGCTGCCGGTCAGCGGTGGCGATGTCGTGGTGCCGATCGATGGACGTCGGCTCACCGCCGACGCCATCGTGGCCGACGCCGAACTGGCGTCGATCATCCGCGGTGCGCTGGGCGCCATCGCGGATCACTGCCGCGCGAATGCGCGGGCGATCGCATGACCTGCGACGAAGTCCTGGCCTGGCTCGCGAAGAAGGGGAGCAAGCGCAACGTGGAGGGGATGGCGCGCTACGCCATCGTCTCGCCCAAGGTGTTCGGCGTCTCGGTGGGCGACCTGCGCACGTATGCCAAGACGATAGGCCGAGATCATGCGCTCGCTGCCGAGTTGTGGGCGACGGGCTGGTATGAGGCCCGCATGCTCGCGGCCTTCATCGATGATCCGACGCTCGTCACCAAGCGACAGATGAACAGCTGGGCGGCCGCGTTCGACAACTGGGCCATCTGCGACACCATCTGCTTCCACCTGTTCGACAAAGTGCCCTTCGCGTACGAGCAGGCCGCGAAGTGGACGGGTTCGAAGCAGGAGTTCGTGAAGCGCGCCGGTTTCGCCCTCATGGCGAGTCTTGCGCTACACGACAAGAAGGCCCCGGACACGAAGTTCCTCCCGATGCTCCCGCTGATCGCGAAGGGGGCGAGCGATGAGCGGAACTTCGTGAAGAAGGGGGTGAGCTGGGCGTTGCGCGGGATCGGGCATCGCAACCCGGCGCTCCGGCGCGAGGCGCGCGTGGTGGCGGAACGGATGGCGGCGTCCAAGGTGGCGTCGGAGCGCTGGGTGGGGAAGGACGCTATGCGCGACTTCGCGAAGGTCGAGATCCGACTCACTGCGAAGGCGAAGAAGACGAAGTAGCGCCGTCCGACTCGTGGTCGCGGTCGGCGAGGGTCGTCAGCGCCCGCGCAGTGACCGCGTCAGCGCCCGGTCGAGCGCATTGGAGAAGGCCTGCTTCTCCTTGGCCCCATAGGCCGCATGGCCACCGGTCTCCACTCCAGCGCCGCGCAGCCCGTCCATGAAGTTGCGCACCGAGAGCCGCTCCCCGATCACCTCGGCGGTGTACTCCTCGCCGCGAGGATCGATGACCACCACCCCGTTCGGGACGAGGATGGCCGCGAGGGGGATATCGGCGGTCACCGCCACATCGCCCCGCTCGGCGTGTTCGGCGATGTACCGGTCGGCCACATCGGGGCCGCCTTCGACGCGCACTGCACTCAGGTGCGTATAGCCGACGGGAAGCTGCAGCCGCTGGTTCGCGACCAGAATGGTCTCGAGCTTGAGCCGGTCGCTCGCCCGATAGCAGACCTCCTTCACGTCGCGCGGAGCGGCGTCGGCGTCGAGCCAGAGCTTCATGTGGCGTGGATCCGCACTTGATGTGGAGGAAAGAGTTCCGTCCACGGAAGGATAGTCTACCGCACCCGCGCCACACCGATGGTGCTCCCGCCATCGATCTGCTTCACCCACGCGGCCACGACGCCACTGGTCGCGGCAGCGACCACGGGATACCAGCGCCCCGCCTCATCGTCGCCGGCAGCGATGGCACTGAAGCTCACCTTCCCCGCGCCATACACCTTCGCGCGCGCGAACGCCGCGCGGCGCGTGCCATTCACGATCTCGTCCCACGCCAGCACGAGCGAGCCATCGCCGGTGATCGTCGCCTGCACATGCCCCGCCGGCCCGCGCGTGGGAACGCGCGTACGCGCCGAGAACTTCTTGCCGTCCGTCGAGAGCGCGTGATACAGCGCGAGCGGTGAACCGTCCTTGCCATCCGCCGGCGTCACCCAGAGCACATGCGCCCGCTGCTGCGCATCCACCGCGACCGCAGGACCGTTCTCGGGGCAGCCATCGAACTGCCAGTGGTCCTCGCTCACCCGCACGATCTCGCTGAAGCTCTTGCCACCATCGCGAGAGATCGTGAAGCCGATATCACGCTGGTTGCCCGGGAAGACATGGCGCCACACGGCGTACACATTGCTCCCCGATGCCGTCAACGAGGTCTTGCAGCAGTAACAGACGCCGCGCGCGATCCCGCGACCGGCAGCACCGCGCGCGTCGAGCGAGCCGAAGAAGAGCTGCGACTTGTTGGCCTTCTCGTTCGGGTCGGCCTTGGGAGCAGGGGTCGCCGGCATCGTACTGCCGTCCTCGTGATGCATCGCCGCCGGCATCACCGTCTCGCGGTGGTCGAGCCAGAGCGCCATCACGCGTCCAGTGCCATCGACGGCGATCGACTCCCACCCGCGGTTCCCGGCGCCATCGGCTCCGGGAACGACCTTGCTCGCGGAGAAGGTGCGTCCGCCGTCCGATGACCGCGCACTGTTCAGTCGCGAGCCGGTCGTGCCTTTGCTCCCCCAGACCACCACGACTTCAGGGAACGCTCCCTTCCCCGGCACCAACGCCACGCGCGGCGGCTGTTCGCCGCTCACGCGGGCATCACCCGCGGTGGAGTTCACCACCGCTGGTGCCGACCAGCTCGCACCACCATCGCGGCTGGTCGCGACATAGATGTCCATCGTGCTCGCCGCCGTCCCCGACCAGGCGACGGCGACGAAGTTCCCGCGCGCGGCGATCGACGGATTCGCATTGATCCGCCCCGCGACTGCCAGCGTACCGGCACTGATCTGTGCGCCGAGCGCACCACTCGCGGTGAAGGCCGCGACGCCGAGCGAAGCCGTGATCGCGGCGCGCAGGAACTTAGAAGTCATACTTGAGGCTCCCCACGAGGGTCCGCTGCGGGAACGGATGAAAGAGGAAGTACTTCCGGTTGAGCAGATTGTCGACGCCGAGCGAGAGCGACACCCCGCGATCGAACCGGTACTGCGCCTTGGCGTCGGCCACGAACCACCCCGAGAATCCCTGATAGGTGTTCGGGTTCACGTCGGCGTTGTCGAGCGTGGTCCAGAGCTTCCCGCTGTAGCGTCCGGCGAGCGACACCGAGGCGCGTTCCGTCGCGCGGTACGTCCCCTGCAGCGTCGCGCGCCAGTCGGGGATGTTCGGGAGGAACTTCCCGACCGCCGCACCAGGCGTGGCGGTCGCGTTCGCGGCGCCGCTCAGGGCGACCACGCGCGCGTCCAGATACGTCACGCTGCCAGCCACATCCAACTTCTCAAGTCCGAGCCCGTTGGTGTTCACGATCAACTCCGCACCGCGCGCGCGGACCTTGTCCACATTCGACACATAGGAGAAGAGCGTGGACGACCCCGCGACGAGCGGCAGGAACTGCGCGATCATCGCGTCCTTCACGTCGTCCTGGAAGAGCGCGATCTGCACGCGAGCTTTCTCGAAGCGACGATCGAGGCGGAGCTCCGTGGCCAGCACATCGTCGGGCTTCAGATTCGGATTGGGAGAGGTGAAGGTCGCCCCCGTCGTCACGAGCTGGAAGAGCTCGCCGGCGGTCGCGAATCGATAGGCCTTGGCCACCGACGCACTCAACGTGAGATCCGACGACGCGGCCCACGCGAGCACGGCCTTCGGCGAGAACTTGTTGTGCGAGAGCGTCGGCTGCGTCACCTTGGTCGCACCATTCGCGTTGTAGCCGTCGAACGCCTTCCACTGCTCGTAGCGCCCGCCGACGGTGAGCAGGAAGCGCGACGAGAGCTTCCAGGCATCCTGCGCCCACACCGCCTGCGTGCGCGTCTTGCCATCGCCCTCGCTCGCCACCGTCGCGAACGCCCCCGCCGTCCACTCGGCCGTATTGTACGTCGGGTTGTTGAGCGTGTAGGCGTCCTGGTGCAGGCCGAAGCTCACGGTGTGATCGCCCTTCCCGGCGTCCTGCCGCCAGATGGCCTTGGCGTCGATCGAGTTCCAGTTGGTGCCGTCGAGCACCGCCGCACGCCCCGCAGCACCGAAGGTCAGCCCCGTGGCAGCGGCGGTCGTCGAGGAACGCTGCTGATCCTTGTCCATCCGGTAGCTCGCCGCGACGAGCTCCCAATCCCACTCGCCCTTGCTGTCGGAGCGCAGCGCGAAGGCGTGCGACGAGTGCTGCTGGATCAGGTTGTAGTTGCCGGTCGCGAATCCGGCGTTGGACGCGAAGGTCGGCGCGCCCGTCTTCTGGATGTACGGCTCGACACCCGAGTTCGCATCGTTGCGCCAGATGCCGAAGCTGTACGACGCGCGCACCGTCGGGGTGATGTCGTAGGCGAGCTTCACCTTGGCGTTTGTCATCCCGGTGTTGAGCAGTCCGCTCGCGCCGATCACATTGGCCGCGGCGCCGAGCTTGTTGAACTCGCTGAACCCGCCGGTCGTCCCCGCAGGGAACGTCCCCGCGGTCACGTAGGTGAGGGGCTGCGCGTGGCTGTTCTGGTAGTTGCCGCTCACCCAGAAGGAGAACTTGTCGAAGCGGTTCCCCAGGGCGAGCGCGGTCTGCGAGGTACCGAAGCTCTTCTTGGTGCCATAGAGGTCGAAGCTCTGCAGGGCGTTCGACTGGTCGAAGGTCCCTTCGAACTTCGTCGGCATGCGCGTCGTCATCTCGACCACGGCGCCCATCGAGTTCCCGGCGTAGGCGGCCGAGAAGGGGCCGTACATCACATCGACACGCGCGATCTCCGTGGGAGCGACCAGCCCCCACCGCGGCCCGCCGATGTTGTTGTTGTTGGCGATGAGCGCCGAGAGCGGCACGCCATCGGCGAAGATCAGACTGCGCGCACTGGAACTCACGCCCCACACGCGCGTGGCCATCACCGCCTGGGTGTCGCCGTTGTTGCGCTTGCGGAGGAAGAGCGACGGGAGGTACTTCACCGCATCCTCGACGTCCATCACGTTGACCGTGCGCGAGATGTCGCGCGCGGTGATGCTCGCCGTGGCCTTGAGGGTGGCGATCTGCAGTGCCGGGAGCGGGGCCACCGCGTCCTGGGTCGCCACGACCTTCACGCCGCCCAGCTTGGTGGCGCTGTCGCGGGGGGTGGCGGGAGGGGTGCTCTGTTGAGCAGCGAGCGGAGTGGTGATCGACGCAACGGCGCCGATGAGCGTGCTCGCGAGCGCGAGACGCGTGATCGTGGAGCGGAACATTCGGATGTCGGAAGGCCTGAGAGCGACAACGCTGCGCCACCGCGAAGTCGGTGGTCGGAGCTGCTGTCGGAGTCATCGAGTGGCCGTCTCACGGTCGCCCGCGCGATTGCACGCGTGCGGGCGAGCGTCAGCACGACCGATCAGGCCTGCGCGGGTGGTCCGTTCGCGAAGGGGAGTCGAACGTCGCTGCTGGTGACCAGCGACGCGATCTCACGCGGGAAGTTCGGTTCCCGGTGGTCGAGCAGGACACGGACCCAACTGAGCGACACCGGGACTTCCAGCGTCGCCATGGACGCCACGGTGCAGCACCCTTCGGGGCAGGTGCAGGGGGGCGTGTCGTGCCCCGGGTTCGATGTGGAGGATGCCGATGCGGGAGCAGACTCATGCGACATCCCGTGCATCCCGGCCATCCCGGCCATCGTCGGCGCCGGCGCCTCGGCCACGTGCTCGTGCCCCGTCGAGTGCATGGCACACGTGTGCACCGCCTCCGGCATCGCCAGAACGACGGCGAGCCAGGGGGCGAGCAGGGTCGCCAGCAGGCGACGGACGAGTGGTACGCGGCGCATCGTACTGACTATACTAACCTCTCGACGGGGTTGTCACCCTCCCCGGCCACCCCTTCCCACCACACGAGGCGCCGCATGTCGTTCCACGTCGACCCCATCTCGAATCGCCTCCAGCAGTACTTGGACACTGGAGTCGGGATGTCCGAACTCGTCTCCAGCATCCGCACCGGCGGCGGCACGCTCTCCTCGGCCGGCTACAGCTCGAGCTTCGGCTTCGACATCGACGCCCAGACGCTCTCCCCCATCCAGCGCCAGCGTTTCGACGCCCTCCTGACGATGATCGGGATGGGGTGAGCCCTCGGCCGGAGCTCAGCTCTGCGGCTTGAAGACGGTGGCGATAACGTCGTCGGTGCCGGGCTCGCGGATGCTGGCGGTCAGCTGTCCCACGCCGAGGACGGCCGGATGCACGAGCCCGCTGAACAGCTCCGATTGTAGCACCATCGAGGCGGGTGCACTACCATCGGTCACGCGCCCGCGGTCGCGGCTCGTCCACGTGTGGACGAGCGTTTCGACCGGCTGGCCGCCGATCGTGTCCACCCGCCACCCCTTCCGTTCGATGGCCAGCGTGTAGAGTCCCGTCGCGCGGTCGACCACGAGCTCGCCGCTTGTGACACGGATGTGGACGGTGCGGACCCCGGACAACGTGGAATCGGTGAAGCTCTCCTGGAGCGCCGGGAGCGGAGCTCCCAGGGCGCTGGTCAGGGTGTAGCGGGTGGTGGTGACCGGCACGGGAGCGGCCGGCGTGGTCTCGGAGCGGCAGGCGGCGACGGCGAGAACGCCGAGTGCGGCGATGGTGCGGAAGTGCTTGGCGGACATCATTCGAGCGCGTGCGGGAAAGTGGTTCGTGCGGATCTGGAGGCCGTACCCTTATGTGTACGGAGAACCGGTAGCCGGGTTTCTACTTTCTTGGACAACTTCAGGTTCAGGAAGGTTGGCTCCAGGAAGTGAGTTTATGCGATGTTCGCAAGCACATATACCGCATACCATTACACCATTCTTGAAAACGTCTGTTTCCAGCATACCCACGAGACTTCCCGGTGACAGCTCCCGCCACCATCTTTCCCACATAGCCAACCGGAGCCCGTGCTGCCCCTCCCCGAGACTTTCATCGGCGTCGACGTCCAGGTCCGGCGCGGATGCCCTTACTACGCCATCGACGCGGCCGGCACCCACCTCGCCTCCGGCTGGCTCCCAGACCCCGCCGCTGCCCCAGCCGAACTCCGCGCCGTCGTCACTCGGCTCTCCGGCAACGACCCCGCCCGCGTCGCCATCGGCATCGACGCCCCGCGGCTCCCCCTCCCCAGTCGCCGCCTCTGGTCCTGGAACGGGAGCGCCGCCCGCTGGTCGATCGCCCCGGATGCGAAAGGGGCCGGTCGGCACTGCGAGGTCGTGATCTCCGCGCTCAAGCTCGCCAACCCCCAGTGGACCCCGGTCGCCAACGACCCCGACGGCACCGACCTCCCCGACTGGATGCGACTCGGCTTCGCCCTCTTCGCCGAACTCGCCACCCTCCCCGGGCTCACCCACCCGCACGAGGTCTTCCCGAGCGCCGCGTATCGTCAGCTCGAGCACACCCCAGAGGCCGCCCTCACCATCAGCTTCGCCGGATTCACCCGCGGTCCCAAGGACATGCTCGACGCCGCGCTCAGCGCACTCGTCGTGCGCGAGTTCACGATGGGGCGTGGCTGCGAAGTCGGCGGTGGCGACGGATTCGGCACGATCATCCTCCCGCGCCCGATCGCCGCATCACCCACCGCGCTGCACCAGTGGCCGCACCCGCCGCGGCCGTAGCCTGTAGATTCCTGCAGCCTCCAACCACCGTCGCGATGACTCTTCGATTCCGTCCTGCTGCGCTCGCTGGCTCGCTTGCTCCTGCGCTCGCTGGCTCGCTTGCTCCTGCGCTCGCTGGCTCGCTTGCTCCTGCGTTCGCGCTCGCTGTCATCACCACGCCGCTCGCGGCGCAGCAGCCCGCCACCCTTCGCGCCACGCTCCACTACGCCGCGCCGGTGGACGGCAAGCCGAAGCCGAACTTCTCCCCCAAGGGGATGCAGGTGCCGCTCACCGACGTCGCCGCCACCACCACGCTCCCCGCCGGCGCGGTTCGCCCCGCCAAGACGGGCGTGATGCAACTCGGCAGCGACAAGAAGGGGTTCACGCCGATCCTCCTCACCGCGAGCGCCGAGTATCCGCGCGATCTGGTGCAGCTGTGGATCGACCGCAATCACAACGGCAACTTCACCGACGACGGCGCGCCCCTCACCACCAAGCCCTCGCAGAACGAGAAGACGAAGGCCTGGTGGAGCAGCATCAGCAAGGTCGAGGTGACGGCGAGCTACACCAAGCGCGCCAAGCCCGAGCCCTACTTCGTGAACTTCTGGTCGGTGCGCGAGGACTCCGCCGCCGCCGTGGATGTGGTCCGTTTCTCCACCGGCTCGTGGCGCACGGGCACGGTGACGGTGAACGGCGTGAAGGCACTCGTCGCCGCGATGGACGACAACAACGCCATCTGGGACAAGGCCGACATGTGGGTGATGCTCAACGCCGACGCTCCTGACGCCGAGAAGAACGTGCTCTCGCTCAACGAAGCGCGCGCGACGAATCGCCTGATGTTCCTCACGGCCAAGGACGGCAGCGACATCCCGGTGGAGTTCAAGGGATTCGCCGAGGATGGCTCGAGCGTGAACTTCGTGGTGGTGAAGCGGAAGATCACCAAGGCCGCGGACCGTGCGCCGGACGACAATGTGCGTGACGAGCGTCCGCGCCCGCGCACCGAGTCGCCCGTGGTCTGGGGGAAGGAGCTCCCCGCCGCGCTCACCGAAGCGAAGGCGAGCGGCAAGAAGGTGCTGATCGACTTCGAGGCCACCTGGTGCGGCCCCTGTCACACCATGGATCAGTGGGTGTGGAACGACGCCGAGCTGGCGCCGCTCATCACGAGCGGGTTCGTGGCGATCAAGGTGGACGCCGACCTGCAGAAGGAGCTTGTGAAGCGGCTCAAGATCACCGGCTACCCCACGATGATGGTGATGAACGCCGACGGCACCGAGGTGAAGCGGGTGTCGGAGTACCAGGGCTCGAAGGCGATGATCGCCTGGCTGACGGCCAAGTAGCCGTTCCGCTGCGGCGATTTCGTCGCACGCAGGCCGTCCGGCACCCGCCGGGCGGCCTTTCCTTTCCTCACCGGAGTAAAGGTTACTTGACATAGTGTAAAGAAAACTTTACCTATCGATCATGAAGAGCCACCTCCGGCGCCTGCGGTTCGAACGCGGCGAGATGAGCCAGGCCGACCTCGCCAGCAAGGTCGAGGTCTCGCGCCAGACGATCATCGCCATCGAGCGGGGCGACTACAGCCCCTCGGTCAAACTCGCCCTGCAGCTGGCGCGCGCCCTCGACGTCACCGTCGAACAGCTCTTCGAACTGGAGCCCACCGATGCTTGCTAAGCGCGATCCGATCTTCTGGGCGGCCACCGCGATCTTCGCCCTCGCCCTCCTCCTCGGCGCCACCGTCGACAACGGCTTCCTGCTGCTCGGCGTCGCCGCTTATCTGCTGCGCCCCACCATCCATTCGATGGGGTTCGCGCGCAAGCTGATCGACGAGCGGCAACTGTCGATCCAATACCAGGCGAGCAATGTCGCCTTCGCCGCGCTCGTGTTCGGCAACATCGTCGTGATCCTGCATCTGATGAGCAAGGGGGATCAGAGTTGGACGATGCTCAACGCCGTGCTCCTCGGCGCGATCGCGGTGCGGGCGCTCGCGGGATTGCTGCTCGTCGGCGATCCTGCGGTCGCGGGACCGCGGATCGCGATGGCGGTGGGCGCCTTCCTCGCACTCTTCGGCGCGATGGAAGGTGAGGCGAGCGGGATCGTGTCACACATCGTGCCGGGCGCGCTGTTGATCGCACTCGGGTACGCCGCGCGTCGGTGGCCGCGGGCCATCGCGATCACCCTGCTCGCGATCGTGACGGTGGCACTCGGTGCGCTCGCCTTCACGGCGCTGCAGTCGCACACGGCGTTCAGCTGGGGATCGCTGTGGGCGCTCGCACTGATCAATGTGCCGCTGGTCGTCGCCGCGTTCTGCATGCTGCGCGGCACGACACTCAACGACGGAGATCTCGCATGACTCGCCTGTTCCTTTCCGCATTGGTGGCACTCATGGCACAATCACCGAAGTACCCGGACGGGTGCGTGCCCTTCGGCAGCAAGGAGCCGAACATCATCGGCTGTACGATGAGTCGCGACGGTGTCGCCTTCGGTCGGCCGATGCCCGCCGGCTCACTGCTGCACTACGACTCGACGGGGACGTACAAGTACTTCGAGTTCCGGAAGCCGTTCACCTACGACGGCCTCGTTCTCGCCGGCGGCGGCGACGGGCCGCATCACATGGTGTATCCCGACGGTGCGCCGCGCGGGATCTGGCTCGACAAGGATCAGGAGGTGCAGGGCGTCCCCTGTCGCAAGTACGGGGTGTTCACCGAGATCATCCAGCGCAGTTCACTCGTGCGCTTCCATGAGAACGGGAAGCTCGCGAGCTGTCGCGTGTCGCGGCGGGTGACGATCCAGGGGGTGGAGTTCGCGAAGGGGGCGGTGGTGGGGTTCGATGTGGCGGGGAAGGTGGTGACTGGGAGGCGCTGAGCTCCCCTCTCAGGTCACGGCGACAGCGCCGCCCGTTGCCTCGACCGTGCCACCTGAAAGTGCCGCCGATCGGTCGTAAGAATCTCCGCCGCGTCGAGTCGCTCCGCGATGGCGATCACTGTCGCATCGGTGAGGCCGAGTGGAAGGTCCGCGTATTCGCGCACCAGTTCCGCGGCTCGCTGAACATCCTCCGGCTCGAGTGACTCGACCACGAACTCGCCCTCGGCGAGCGCACGGGCGAACGCGACATCAGCGTGCGGGCCGATGCGAGTTCCGAGCAGATAGGAGATCTCGGAGAGGATCGTCGCTGGCAGGACGACTGACCGCGGGCGCTGCGTCCACCACGTCATCACGCGCTCATGCCATGCGTCCCGCTGGTCGATGAGTGCGTAGATCGCGCCAGTATCGGCGACGACCGTCAGGCGTGTGGGTCGCGCCACAGGAGCTCGTCCACTCGTTCCGAGGTGTCGGAGAACTCGCTTGAGAACATCCCGGCGATCTTCGGCACGGAGACGGCCTCCGGCCGCACCACATACTCAGACAGGGCCTCCCGGACGGCGGCCGCAAAGCTCACGCCACGGGCACGTGCCAGTTTCTGCACCGCCTTCAAGGTCTTCTCGTCGAGGAAGATCGTCGTGCGCTTCATGTCATATATATTACATATATTGTATGGCGTAGGCAATCTCATCCCCTTGTGCGGTGTTCACCGCCGGGAATCAGCCCTACATTCAGTAGTATGCCCGACTCCCCGCCCGCCGAGTTCGCCACGAATCGCCGATACCAGGCGATCGCGATCATCCTGGTGCTCGGGACGATCATCCTCGTCGCCTCAGCCCCCTTCGTCCCCGGGTTGCTAGGCGCGCCGGTGCTCGGTGTGGTCTTCACCCCTATGCACACGTGGCTCTCGCGCAAGATGAAGCCCACGAGGGCCGCCGCACTTGTGCTGTTGGCCGCACTGCTGGGGATCCTGCTCCCCGCGCTCGCGATCTCGGCGCTCGTGATCAGCGAGTTGCCGAGTGTGTTCGCTGGCCCGGGTATGCAGGCGGTGATCGCCAAGATCGGCGCGCTCCATTTCGGGACGTTGGCTGTCGGCCCTGAGCTCGCGAAGACCACGGGAAGCATCGCGAGCTGGGCGTCGCAACAGGCGGTGGGGATCGCCGGCGGCGTGGGACGCGCCGTGATCAACCTCGTCATCGCGCTGCTCGGGTTGTACTACCTGCTCGTCTCGGGTGACGGGATGTGGCAGTCGATCGCCGAGCATCTCCCGTTCAACCACAAGACCACCGAGCGGCTGCGCAACCGGTTCCACACCGTGACCGAGGCCACGCTCGTGGATATCGGCGTGACGGCGGTGCTGCAGGGCACGCTGGTGGGGGTCGCGTTCTATCTGACCGGGATCAGTCACGCCGCGTTGTGGGGCGCGATCGCGGCGGTGGCGTCGGTGCTGCCGGTACTCGGCGGTTCGCTCGTGTGGGTCCCGGGGGCGATCGTGCTCTATGCCGATGGTCGTACCGGCGCGGCGCTCGCGCTGACGGCGATGGGAGTGATCATCATCTCCAACATCGACAACGTCGTGCGCCCGATCATCTTCCGGAAGGTCTCGAACATCCATCCGCTGGTGACGCTCGTCGGGGCGTTCGCGGGGGTGGAGTACTTCGGGTTGGCGGGTGTGCTGTTGGGGCCGCTGGCGCTGGCGTATTTCTTCGAGATGCTGAGTGCGTATCAGGCGGAGTATGCCGCGGTGGGCGAGTAGGGGGCTCTTATGTCCGGGTGGATACCTGATATCGACGCTGTAGCCGCGCTTGAACGCGCGATCGCCACGATCCCAAAGCGGTCTGATGTTTGGGAGCGCGCGAGCGAACGTAGCGACCACATCGGAGCGATTCTGGCTGATGCCGCACTTCAGCCCGGTGTGGATTATCGAGCGGTTGTGGAGCCGCGAGTGAAGAGGATTCGCGCGGAACACCCCTCCGCTGCCACCGTGTCGGGATTGCTCAAGCTGCTGGAGACCATTCCGGCTCCGGTTCTGCTGGGGAACCGGAATGCGCGGAAGTGCGGCGCCTTTCGCGATCTCGTCAGACTTCTGAACTCCGAGGGTGTCGATTCTGCACTCGAACTTCGCGCGTGGCTTCAGCACGTCGATAGCCGATCGAAGCTACTGCAGATCAAGGGGGTCGGGCCCAAGACCTGTGCGTACCTGAAGCTTCTGGTCGGACTCCCGGCTATCGCTGTGGACATTCATCTGCGTAGGCTCGCGCTTGACGCAGGCGTTGATCGCCCCGACGATGACCTAGAGCGGCTTTTCGCGCTTGCCGCCGAACACCTCGGGATACCTCTCGCCGTGCTCGATGGATCGCTCTGGCAGGACGGCTCGGACGGTGGACTTCGCGCACGGCAATCCGAACGGGGCAGGGCATGACGTCACCTCCTCGGCGAGTCGATTTCGATTGCCCGAGATGCAACCGCCGATCGCATGATTATCTGCGCGCATCGATCAACCTAGACCTCGATGGGTTCGACGATGAGTACATCGATCTCGCAATGTCAGTGCGCTGTTCGCATTGTGGCATGAGGCCCGACAAACCAACGGTTGCTGACGGCCGGGTCGCAGTCTTGTCCAGGAGTCGACGCTACCGCTATGCCCTTTGGCGCACCTGGGACTTGCATCGTCCCACAGTACTGTTCATCGGACTCAATCCGTCAATCGCCGACGACAAGCGGGACGATCCGACACTACGTCGATGCATCGATTTCGCTCGATCGTGGAGCTATGGCGGTGTCGCGATCGTGAACCTATTTGCACGCATCGCGACCGACCCTTCGGAGATGCTGCGGTCAAAGGACCCCGTTGGGCCCTTTAACGACTTTTGGCTGTACAAGCTCGGCGAGGATTTACCGATCGCAGTCGCTGCGTGGGGAAATGCGGGGATTCACATGGGGCGTGATCAGGCGGTTCGCAAGATAATCCCGAGCCTGCACGTGCTTCGCCAGAACAAGTCCGGACAGCCAGCTCACCCTTTGTATCTTCCGCGGGGCCTTCTGCCCTTCCGCTCGCTCGATTAGATAAGCACTGTGTTGGCCGATTCTTGGCCGATCACTCATCTTCCCCCGATGCCCACTCCATCCGCCCTCCGCACCGCCACGGTGCACCGACTCACCGGCGACCCCGAGAACCTGGGCCGCATCGCCGTTCGCCCCGCCGACGATCCGAACGCACTCGAGCCGCTCTGGGCCCGGCTCGCGCACCTCTACGCCTCCAACGGCAACGGCGCGTGGGTGATCCCCGAGGTCGGCGACGAGGTCATCATCGGTGATCTCAATGGCGATCCCGCGCAGCTCGTGATCCTCGGCAGCCTCTACTCAGTGGATCAGGTCGCGCCGCATGCGGCGACGATGGAGAACTACACCAAGGCGTTCGTGAGCAAGAGCAAGTGCACGATCGAGATCGACGACGACAAGAAGATCATCACGATCATCACGCCCGCCCATAACAAGGTCGTGCTCAACGACGACACCAAGTCGATCGAGCTGCGCGACGAGAACAGCAACATCGTCTCACTCACGCCGGCAGGGATCACCATCGAGAGCGCCAAGGACATCACGCTCAAGGCGACGGGTTCGATCCTCCTGAACGCCGTATCGAACATCGAGCTCGATGCGAAGATGGATGTGAAGACGACCGGCAGGAACATCACGCACGCGGCAAGTATGATGCTGGCCTCGAAGGGAGCGGCATCCGCTGAGTTCTCGGCGAGCGGTCAGGTGACGGTGAAGGGCGCCATCGTGATGATCAACTGATGCCTCCCGCCGCGCGCCTCACTGACATGCATGTCTGTCCGATGCTCACGCATGGCGTGCCTCCGATCCCGCACGTCGGGGGGCCGGTCTCGGGCCCCGGCGTCCCGACCGTGCTCATCGGCTCCATGCCGGCCGCGGTCGTCGGCGACATGGCCGTCTGCGTGGGCCCGCCGGACTCGATCGTGAAGGGGTCGGCCACCGTGATGATCGGCGGGAAGCCGGCGGCACGGATGGGGGACACCACCGCGCATGGCGGGTCGATCGTGCTGGGGTTGCCGACGGTGATCATCGGCGGCTGACTAGCTAACCACCAACATAGTTAGTATCTTCGCCCCATCTATATAAAGGGAGCGAGCATGCCCCAGACCGGATCCCTCGACCGACTGATCCGCGCCACGGCCCTCTGTGCGCTCGCCGACGGGCTCTTCGCCTGCGCCGTGAGCATGGGGCTCTACGGTTCGACCTTCGCCCGACTCTGGCAGGGGGTCGCGAGCGTTCCGTTCGGTAAGGTCGCCGTCGATGGGGGCACGGCCTATACCGTGGCCGGACTGTTGCTCCATATCGGCGTCGCGCTCGGCTGGAGCACCGTCTTCCTCCTGGCCTACGAGCGCTCGCACTGGCTGCGCGATGTGGTCGACGGACACTACGGCGTCCTCAAGGTCGCCATGGTCTTCGGCCCGATGGTCTGGGTGGTGATGTCACTCGTCGTCATCCCGCTCATGACGGGGCGCCCGCCGAACATCACCGAGCGTTGGGCGATCCAGCTCGTCGGGCACGCCGCGAGCGTCGGGTGGCCGATCGTCGCTTCGATACGCCTCGCACCCCGGACAACAACGGCGCCCCCTGTTCCAAATCGGGCGACCGGCACAAACTAGGGAGAACCCTAGAACGCGTTCTCGGGATTTCCCTAGTCTTCGATGGAGAGTCGGTCATCTTGTCCCTCTTCATCGAAGGAACTCGGCAATGCCCCGTCGCGACCATAGTATCTCCCTGGCCGAAGCTGTGACCCTCACCACCAACGCCCGCAACGCACAGCTGCTTCCCGTGCACGCATGGCGCTACGATCGCTCGATCATCGACGCGATCCTCGCGCAGCCGGGGACCGAGGGGATCCGCTTCTACCTCGGCGTCACCTCCACCTACATGCCGACGCTCGTGCTCGTCGGCACCGATGCGCAGGATCGTGACATCGCGAGTGGCGTGATCGGTGAGGAGGGCGAATACTGTCCGCCGTACTGTGATACGGGCAGTGTGTTGCTCACAGGCTCCACGGGATGACTCCGGCGGAACTCTCCAGGCTCCTCGCGCGCGCGGGCGTGGTCCTCGCGCTCATCGCGGTGGCGATCGGTCGCAAACGCTGGACGGATCTCTCCCCCGCGGTACGTGGGGCTTGGTGGTGGATGCTCGTCGATGCCGTCGAGGGCGCACTGGTGAGCGTGCTGTCGCTCAACCACATCAAGACGCTGCCAGTCGTCCTCTGGGCCCGGCCGGTCCTCGCGATCGTGGCTTGCTTCGGACTCGGCGCATTGTTCGAATCGGCATCGTTCCGGCGCTGGGCGCGCGCGGGACTCGTGCTCTATCTGATGATCTGGCTCGTCGGCATGCTGGACCCCGGAGAACTCGGCGACTACTCCGCGTTCCTCGCTCCGTCCCACTGGCTCTATCTCTCGGTGCTCGGCTGCCTCGTGATCGTCGCGCGTGTGCGGCACCCCGACTTCCCGGGGCTCCGCGACGCCGGACTCCTGATCGGGATCGGGACGGTGATCAGTTACGCGCCGAGTGTCGTGATCGAGCCGGCGGCGAAGGTGCTGTACCCTGCGCATCGCGAGGTCGTGCTCGGGATGTTCACCGCGCGTTCCGTACTGCTCCTGCTCGGCTATTGTCTCTACACCTTGGCCATGCTGTGGACTCCTCGGCGTCGTACCTGACCTGGCTGGTCAGCGTGAGTGTCACCACCATGATCGTGCTCGTGATCACGGTGGTCGCGGTACTGTGGATCAATCAGCGGCGTCTCACCGCGAACGCCGTCGCGTGGGGGCAGCAGGTGCTCCGCGCGCAGGAGACGGAGCGCGAGCGCATCGCCTCCGATCTGCACGACGACGTGGTGCAGCGTCTCGCGACGGTGCGTCTGCTGCTCGAGAATGCGCAGGAGCCGGACGCCACGCGTGTGCTGCAGGATGTCACGGGCGACCTGCGTCGGCTGGCGCACGACCTCTATCCGCCCTCGCTGCAGCATCTCTCGCTCACGCAGGCGCTGCAGGAGCTCGCCTGTGCGCGCCCGGCGGGCTCGGTGCCTTCGGTGTCGGTGATCGGGGGCGATGGACTGCCGACGCTGTCGCGTCCGGTGATGATCGCGCTCTTCCGTACGGCGCAGGAGTCGCTGCAGAACGCGATCAAGCACGCGGAGGCGCAGACGGTGCGCATCGCGCTGCGCACCGTTCCGGCGGGTGTGGAGCTGACGATCGCCGACGATGGACGCGGGATCAGCGACCTGGCGCGGGCACGGACGTCGTTCGGGTTGCGGAGCATGCGTGAGCGTGTGGCCGCGATCGGTGGCACGTTGACGATCGGTGCGGCGATCGACGGCCCCGGGACGCGCGTGTCGGTGACGGTGCCGGTCGCATGAGGAACACTCCGGTGGGGCGTATCTCGTTGCTCATCGCCGACGATCATGCGGTGGTGGCCGAGGGGTTGGCGTTGGTGTTGCGGCCCTATTTCGATGTGGTGGGGATCGTGCAAGAGTTGGCGGGAGTGGAGCCGACGGTGCTCGCTGTGCGTCCGCAGGTGGTGTTGCTCGACATCACCTTCGGCAAGGAGTCCGCGATCCCGGTGTTGCGGACGCTGCGACAGGAGCTCGGCGTGGAGTCACGGTTCGTGATGCTGACCGCGCACGACTCGCCGGCGTTGGCGCATGCGTCGTTCGACGCGGGGGCGCACGGGTTCATCCTGAAGGGATCGGCGGGGCAGGATTTGCGCCTGGCGATCGAGGCCGCGGCGGCGGGGCGGCGCTATGCGCCCGAGCACCTGGCCGTCCCCGAAGTAGCGCCGGTGGTGGAGCGCCGTCGGAAGATCCAGGTCGGCGGGGTGACGCTCACGCGGCGGCAGTTGGATGTGCTGACGCTGATCCGGGCGGGGGTGGAACGCCGGGAGATCGCGCAGCGCTTGGGGCTGACAGTGAAGGGGATCGAGTACAATGTGGCGACGGTGAAGGAGCTCACCGGGATCCCGCGGCTGTTGGACCTGATCCGATGGCTGGACGAGCACGCGAACGACGATCTGCCGCCGTCGTCGCGGGGCTAGCTTCGGCGCCCCGTTTCTAGGGTAAACCCTAGAACGCCTGTCAGAGAGCTGAGGCATACTCCGAGTATCTCAACTCGGGTGCCTTGTGCCCACACATCTGATGGATCGGTTCGATGGCGGAACCGTGCGGCTTCCCGATGGGGAGTGGCACTGTTCTGTCGTGCGGTTGGTGGAGATGCCGGAGCACGCGGTGGTGTCGCAGATCCTGTTCTTCGAGCATGTGACGGACACGCGGAGCCGGATGCGCGTGGTGGTGCCGGAGGAGCTGCTCGGCATGGAGCCGGAGGAGATGGTGCGATATGCGATGCGTGCGGCGGAATGTTGGTGGCGGGGGAGGGTGGGGTGTGGGGTCCGAGACGT
>CAZAGK010000001.1:74840-132449 GCA_964484775.1 uncultured Gemmatimonas sp.
ACACCATCATGGATGAACAAGATGGTGGGGGGGGGGGGGGGGGGGGGGGGGGGGTCCGAGACGTCGCTGAAGGCCTAGACCAGAAAAGTCCGGGCAAGAGGAGGCGCGGTCGTCGCCGACAACGCGATTCCCCCGCAACTGCCTCCTGCGCGATCAACGGGAGGCGATCGCAAGACAAGCGTCCTGTCTCAGTTCCATCTAAGGCTCCGTTGCCTAATCCCTAACCAACTTCCAATGCCGAACAACTACGATGTTCTCCGGGATGCAATTGTCAACAAATTGCAGATTGTTGCAACGTATCACGGCTTCGCCCGTGAGATGTGTCCGCATGCTTTAGGAATGAAGAACGGCCGCCAACAGGTCCTCTGCTACCAGTTCGGCGGGGGTAGCAGCAGCGGCGTCATCGTACCGGGGTCGCCTAAGAACTGGCGGTGCATGGAAGTGGCGGCTCTCACGGCTGTCGTCTCCCGTGCTGGTGCGTGGCATAGCGGCGACAATCACTCGCGACCACAGACTTGCATCGACACCATCGACGTCGAAGTGCGAATCTAGGCAGGCCGCCGCGTACTCGGAACATCGACGATGTGCTCCCACTCCGACGCATCGGATCGCGCGACGACGGCGACCACCGGCTCGGTGTCACTGAGGTTCAGCACTTCGTGCGGCACGCCGGGTTCGATGAAGATGAAATCGCCGGGGCCGTTCTCGAGCGACTGTTCCAGGTTGGGGCCGAACTCGTGTCGCACGCGTCCGGCGAGGATGTAGAGCATGACCTCGAAGTCCACATGGATGTGCGCGTAGGCCACCGCGCCCGGCGGGACGGTGGCGACGTTCATGGAGAGCTTCTTGGCGCTGGTGTTGCGGCCGGAGAGCCCGGTGCGATAGCGGATCCCATTCCATCCGCGGGTGATGTCACCGGAGCGGAGGGTGAAGATCCCCGAGTGGTCTTCGATGCCGGCGAGGAGGTCGATGGGTTCGGGGGTCATGATTTCTGGGTTCTCCGGACTTCGAGGTAGAGCTCCTCGACCTTTGCGCGGGCCCAGGGGGTCTTGCGCAGGAACTTGAGGCTCGAGGAGATGGACGGGTCGTTGTTGAAGCAGTCAATCTTGACTCGGCGGCCCATTTGGGGCCAGCCGAGTTGGGCGACAAGGTAGTTGAGGACGGCCTCCAAGGTGATGCCGTGGAGGGGGTTGTTGGGTTGGGTGGGGGTCGGCATAGAGTCTCTAGTCCTAGAAAACAGGGAATGACGACCGCCAGATCGACGCGAAGACCCGAAACCTAGCTTAAGGGTCGCTTGGACAGCCATCGTCGCGAAAGCTCGAGCACGTCGCCACTACGCCTCTCGGTCCATCTAACGTGCTTCTAGGCGGTGCTAGTTTGCAGTATCACCGCCTAGCATTCTGATCTTACGAAGGGCATTTCGCGCCATATCAGAAGCGCCGCAGACAGCAATCGCAGGCCCAATCGTTTCACTGCACGAGCGCCCCGCCCGAAGCGGGCCAGCCCAGCGCTGTTCTATAGCCTCTATTCGAGGGCCTTTTGTGAAACTCGACATCGTCAATTGCAAGAACATTGATTCCGCGAGCATCGAGCTTGTCGAAGGAAAGCTAAACATCAAGTACGCTATGAACGGAACTGGGAAGAGTACACTTGCGGCGGCGCTACAGGCGTTCGTCGAAAACTCTGGTGACACTGCAGCCTTAGTGCCTTTCAAGCATCGCTCGGTGAAGTTAGATGCCTCGAACTCACCTAGAGTGTCCGGTCATGATGCAATCGCATCGATTGCGGTCTTCAACGAAGAGTACATGAGCCAGTTCACGTTTCAACAGGATGAACTGCTGACTAACAGTTTTGACGTGTTTGTTCGAACGCCAGACTACGAAGCGCGGATGAACCAGATTGGGACGCTGATGCGCGACATCAACTCCACATTTAAGAACTCGGAGGGAATTTCGCGCCTTCTCGGAACGTTTACCGCCTTTATCGATAGTTACGGAAAAGCGGAGTCAGGGTATCACGCCGCCGGTGCCCTAGCCAAAGGCATTGGCGGTGGGAACAAGCTGGAGCACATCCCAGCGGGTCTCGACGGGTTTAAGGACTATCTCCGCAGCGACAAGAAGCTTCCCTGGCTTTCGTGGCAAATCAAGGGAACCGACTATCTCGGCCTCTCAGACCAGTGTCCTTTCTGTACAAACAAGATCGCGGCAAACAGGGAGACTATTGAGCGAGTCAAAGTTGAATTCAATCCGAAGTCGGTTGAGCACCTACTCTCCGTGCTGAACACGTTTACAGATCTCGCGAAGTACCTCTCAGACGACACACGCCTTCGCGTCAACGAACTCTACCACCGCCCAACAGCTCTTCGGAGCGAGGAGACGCGCTACCTCGTTGAGGTCAAGGAGCACGTCGAAATGTTCCGGACGAAGCTAATCGCACTTACCGACCTGTCCTATTTCTCGCTGAAGGATGTCGAACGCGTTGTGGACCGTTTGAAGGATCTCAAAATCGACTTGACATATATTGCTCACCTCCGCTCGGCCGACACCGAATCAATCGCCACAATCATAAACGAGACCCTTGACCGAGCTATTGCAACTGCTGGTCAGCTTCAGGGAGAGATAAACAAGCAGAGGCGGGCCATTGAGATCACAGTCGCAACGCACAGTAACGAGATTAACAGCTTTCTGGCCAACGCCGGATACAAGTACGAGGTGTTGTTCGAAGCTATCGATGACCGCTATCGCCTACGGCTCCGACACCTCGAGTATGACCAGAGCCTGAGCAGGGGCAATCAATTCTTGAGCTACGGCGAACGGAATGCCTTCGCGCTTGTTCTCTTCATGTACGAAGCCCTATCAAAGGACGTCAATCTCGTTGTTCTCGACGACCCTATCTCTTCATTCGACCGTAACAAGAAGTTCGCGCTGATTGACATGCTATTCATTCGCGAGCGTAGTCTTAGGAATCGCACGGTGTTGATGCTAACACACGACTTTGAGCCGATCGTAGACATGCTCTATACGTTTCATCGACGCTTCAGCGGTAGCGTCGTCGCCACATTTCTCTCAGAGAATGGCGGTGCCCTTACGGAGCAGGCCATCACCCGACAGGACATCAAGTCTGTAACTGATATTTGTGCGGAGAATGTCGCGAAGCGTGCCGAACCGATCGTGAAACTCATCCATCTTCGCAGATACTTCGAGATCGTCGGCGATCGCGGACTGCCGTATGAGCTCCTGTCAAACCTCTTCCACAAACGGGCCACGCCGCAACAGGTCGTCAACGGCCAAATGGTGCCGCTATCGCCTGAGGAGATCGCGGCGGCCTCCTCATCAATTCGCCAGCACCTCGCCGACTTTGACTATAACGTGCAACTATCGCGCGTAAACAATGTGAAGCTCATGCGCTCTCTCTATGAACAAACTGAGAGCAACTATGAAAAGCTTCAGCTGTTCAGGACTATTATTGTCGGAACAACTATCGAGGACAATGTGCTGATGAAGTATATCAACGAGACATTTCACATTGAGAACGACTATCTCATGCAACTCAATCCGTGTGTCTTCCAGACAACCCCTGGCTTTGTTGTAGCAAGATGCGACGAGGAACTTCGCAAGGCGGTCTAGTGCATCGGCAGGTTACACGCAAAGTCGGCGCCAACGCGCAGGTGGGCCCTCTGTCTAGGCCTTCCGCCTCGTCTTCCAATCCGGCACACTCGGCGCCGTCGGCGCCCAGCTCCTGATGTAGGCGATCACATCGCGGATGCTCGGGTCGTCGAGCACTCCGCCATTCGCCTTGGCCCACGGGACCATCGTCGTGGCCTTTACCCCCTTGGAGATCACGTCCTTCATCTGCGCGTCGGTGCGCGAGGCGAGGAACTCTTTGGCCTTGAGGGTGGGGCCGAGGAGTGCGCCCTTCCCTTCCACGCCATGGCAGGCCACGCAGGTGGCGGCGAAGATCTTCTTGCCGTTGGCGATCATCGCTGGGGTGGGCGCGCCCTGATCGTCCGGCGCGGCGGCGAGAGCAGCGCTCGAGGGTTCCGCCGGCGGAGGAACCACCTCCGCCTTCACGACCACCGGCGGTGGCGGCGGCTCGGGAGCCAGCGCCCCCGTCCGCCACGCGGGAACGCTCGACGCCGTCGCCTCGAGGCCGCGCAGGAAGGTCACGATCTGATCGATCTGCTGCGCGGTGAGCGGGCCGCCGAAATCCAGTGAATACGCCACCATCGTCGTGCCGGGCACTCCCCCACCGATCAGCCAGCGGATCTGCGCATCGTCGGTACTCTTCAGGAACTCCTTGGCCGACAGTGTGGGGCCGATCGGCACACCGCCGCGCGCCTCCACCCCGTGACATCCGACGCAATGCACAGCGTACAGGTCGTGCCCCGCGCGCTGATAGCTCGCGCGCTGCTCCGTCAGCGCAAACGCGCGACGCGCGGGCTCGCGCCACCGGTAGAACGGGAACGCGCCGATCAGCAGGGCCATGCACACCAACCCGGCCATGTACCAGCGCTCGAGCGCGGCACCCTGTTCGGGAGTGTCCATCACCTCCGCGCCGTGCGACGCGCGCTCAGCCATTGCCGCTCCCGGGCTCGGTGCAGCTGCCGCCGAGTGGTGGGGTGAGGTACTTGTTGGCCCCGAGCGGGGGACCCATGATCGGCTTGCTCGTATCGACCACGACCTTCCCCTCGGCGATCGTCACCGCGAAGCGGTCGAGCCCGCGCGGCGAGGGACCACTGATCCACTCTCCCGCGAGATCGAACTCCGAACCATGGCACGGACACTTGAAGCGCCCCGATCCCTCGCAATGCGGGACGAGACACCCCAGGTGCGGGCAGCGCTGCGAGATGGCGAAGAGCTCGCCCTTCACGCGGGTCACATAGAGGTGCCCTTCGCGCACGTACGTCGCGCTCCCCTCGCGGAAGGCTTCGGGTTCGGCGAGAGGGAGCTCTCCTCCCTTGGCGCCGGCGGCGAGGGGCTTGAGCGCTTCGACCGTCGTCCACCCCGCGGCCACCGCAAGCGCGCCGCCGCCGGTGCGCCAGAGCTGTTCGAGCATCTCCCGTCTCGAGCTGGGCATGGGTGACCTCTTATGGTTCGAAGTAGAGATGGACCCACGGCGGGATGAACTGCCACCCCGGGCCGCGGAAGAAGGCGCCGATCACGGTGAAGACCACGGCGAGCAGGCAGCAGATCCCGAACGCGATCAGCGCCGTGCGACGCTCGCGGGGAAGCCGCCCCTTGGTGGTGTCCACATACGGCAGCACCGCGAGCCCCACGACGATCGCCGCGGGCACGAGCACTCCCGCGATCAACGGATGAAAGTGCGCGAGCAACTCCTGCAGGCCGACGAAGTACCACGGAGCCTTGGCGGGCTCTGGGGTGACATTCGGGTTCGCGAGATCGCGCAGCGGCGCCTCCCACGCGATCCCCATCGCCACGACCACCACACACACCGCGAGCGCCACCACCTGATGGCGCACGATCAGATGCGGCCAGCAGAAGACGGTCCCTCCCTGCTCTCCCGACGCCCGCTCGGCGCGCGCTGCCTCGGTGCGCGTGACCACACCCAGTGCCCGCACAGCGCCTGAGGGAGCCGACGGCTGCCGAGGCTCGGTGTCCTCGAGCGCGAAGCCATCCTTGCGCACCCGCCAGAGATGCACCGCGAAGAACAATCCGAAGGCGATGGTGAGCACCGCGATATGCAGCACATAGAAACGGAGCAGCGTGCTCTGCCCGATCTGCGGACCGCCCAGGAGGAAGTCGCGAAGGGTGGAACCGATGCCAGGGACGTACTGCAATAGCCCCGAACCCACCGTGACCGCCCAATAGGAGAGCTGGTCCCACGGGAGCAGATAGCCCGTGAACGAATAGGCGAGCGTCACCACGAGCAGTGCCACTCCGATCACCCAGTTGAACTGCCGTGGTGTCTTGTAGCCGGCGTCGACGAAGACGCGGGCCATGTGCAGGAACACGGCGAGCACCATCAGGTGCGCGGCCCAGCGATGCGTGTTGCGGATGAGCTGCCCGAACCCGACGATCGTGCGCAACGTCTGCATGTCGCCGTACGCCATCGTGACGGCCGGCGTGTAGAAGAACATCAGATAGGTGCCGGTGATCAGCAGCAGCACGAACAGCACCGTCGAGATGAAGCCGAGTCGCCAGGTGGAGCGCCAATGCAGGAGGCGCTCAGGGACGCGCACCGGATACAGATGCAGGAACACGTTCCCGAACGAATGCAGCGCGCGCCCCACCGGGGTGTCCGCCGCCGGCGTGCGGACCACCGAGCGATACAGCTCGCTCGCGCGGAAGCGCTCCATGAGCGTCGGGTGCTCGATGCTCATCTGATGGTCTCCAGCGTGGCGCGGGTGAGCGCGGCACTCGGACAGCGCGCGACGCAGAGCCCGCAGCGGATGCAGCGGTCGTCGTTCAGGGTCAGCTCGGATTGGTCGCTTTGGCCGAACTCCACCGCATCCGCCCGATCGATGGCGATGCACCCCATGGGGCAGACATCCACACACAGACCGCAGAGGATGCACCGCGCAGCGTCGAGCAGGATGTGATCGTCGCACAACAGGCAACGCGACGCCTGTTGCCGCGCCTGTTCCGCGCTGTAGCCGAGTTCGACTTCGGTGAAGCCGGTGGTGCGCTGCTCGACCTTGGCCGATGGCACGGCGGCGCGCGGGGTACGGTCGTACCCGGACCAGAAGCGGCGCAGCCCGGTCTGCACGTGGAAGTGCGCGGGCGTTGGTAGAGAGTGCTGCGGCAGCGGCAACGTCGGATCGAGCGCGGCGATCATCGACGCCGCTGCGCGCTGTCCGTCGGCCACCGCATCGATCAGATCACGCGGACCATGCGCGAGATCGCCACCCGCCCAGAGCCGCTCATGCGAGGTGCGCCCTGAGGCATCGATCGCGAGCCCACCCCACGACGTACGCGCCACGGCGAGCGCTTCCGGCACGAACTGCGACTCGGCGCGTTGCCCCACCGCGAAGATCACCGTGTCGGCCGCGCGTGTGTCGATGTCCCCTTCGGCTGCGGTGATCTGCAGCCCGCTCTCCGTCTGCGCCGCACGCACCGGGGCGAGCTCCACCGCGCGCACCTTCCCCCCTCCCAGGATCGCCCGCGCCGTGTGCCCGAAGAGCAGCGTGATCCCTTCCGCGCTCGCCGCATCCAACTCAGCGGCATCCACCGACAGTTGCTCGCGCGATTCCACCGCGACGATCGTCACTTCGGCCCCTCCGCGTCGAGCGCTGCGCGCGGCGTCGAGCGACGGTTGCATCGATCGGGTGACATCGGCCTCGCGCAGTGCGGTGCGCGCCGCATCGAAGGCCACGCTGCCGCCGCCGAGTACCACCACATGCGCACCTACCGTGGCATGGAAACCGCGGTTGACGTTGATGAGGAAGTCCACCGCCGTCCACACCCCGTCGAGCTCGCGACCGGGGATGCTGAGCTGCTTCCCCGCGCCGCACCCGGTGCCGATGAACAGCGCGGCGTGCCGTTCGAGGAGCTGATCGATGGTGACGTCGGTCCCGACGCGACAGCCGATCTGGAGCTCGACGCCGAGGGAGAGGATCGCAGCGATCTCGGCGTCGAGCACCGCGCGCGGGAGCCGGAACTCGGGGATCCCGAGCGCCATCATCCCGCCGGCACGATCGGCGGATTCATAGATGGTGACGGCGTGACCCGCGAGACGGAGATCGTGCGCGGCCGTGAGCCCTGCCGGCCCCGCGCCGATGATCCCGACACTCGGCTTCGTCGCCGGCGGCACGGGGCCGTGCGCACCATGCCAGAGTGCCGCGGAGGGATCGTGCTCCACGCCGTACTGCTCGCAGGCCGAACGCTTGAGCGCGCGGATGGAGACCGGCGCGTCGAGCACCGAACGGCGGCACGCACTCTCGCACGGTGCAGCGCAGACGCGACCGCACACCGAAGGGAACGGGTTGTGCGCGCGGGCGATGGAATACGCGCGATCGAACTCGCCGTCGGCGATCGCCTTCACGTAGCCGGCGGCATCGGTCCCCACCGGACACGCGGCTCGGCACGGCACGCTCGCCGCCGCGCGCCGACTGGGGAAGGCGCGTCCCCAAGCCGTCGGCGCACCCGTGCGGTGGGATCGGGGTCCTGCGTCCATACCATATGAATGCGATCCCCGGGGAATCGCGGTAATCGTCCAATCCCTGACGATTGGTGAGGTAACCGTTCGTGTGGTGAATTCGAGTCCGGGAGGTGACCGCACCGTGACGACCCCGTCTCGGTGCAGTGATGCGCGGAGGGGATGCTTCGCGCATGCCCCACTCCAACTTCGCGCGCCTACGTGGCGCCATTCTCGCTGCCGCGCTGACCGCGGTCGCTGCCTGCAACTCCGACAAGACCATCGCGCCGCCGTCGCTCAAGGCGATCGCGGTCACGATCTCCACCAACACCGTCGTTCCGGGGCAGACCGCGAATGTCACCGCCGCCGGAAAGGACGGCAGCGGATCCGACTTCGCGACCGGTCAGGTCCTCTGGTCGACCTCCACCCCGGCTGTCGCCGTCGTGAGTCAGACGGGCGTCGTCACCGCGATCGCTCCGGGCACCGCAGTCATCACCGCTGCCGTCGGCTGGGTGAATGGCAATCAGACGATCACCGTCAACGCGAACCCTGCGATCACCATCAACGAGATCGAGTCGAACGGCGGCACGCCAGGCGACTGGGTGGAGCTCTACAACCCGACCAACGCCGCAGTGGACATCTCCAACTGGGGATTCCGCGACAACGACACGACGCACGCCATCTATCGCATCCCGGCGGGGACGACGATCGCCGCGGGGGGATACTACCTCGTCGAGGAGGCGCAGTTCGGATTCGGACTCGGTGCCGCCGACGAGGCACGACTCTACAACGCCTTCAACAACGTCGTCGAAGTGCAGCTGTGGACGGCGCACGCCGCGACCACGCTGGGCCGTTGCCCGAGCCAGACCGCGCTGCAGACCACCACGACCTCCACCAAGGGGGCGGCCAACGACTGTTCACTCGCGCTCCGCATCAACGAAGTGGAGTCGAGCGGCGGCACGCCGGGTGATTGGATCGAGCTCTACAACTTCGGTGGCAGCCCGATCGCGATCGGCGGCTACGTGCTGAAGGACGACGACGACACGCACAGCTACACGATCCCCGCCGGTACCACGATCGCTGCCGGTGGCTACTACGTCGCCGACGAAGCGAACCTCGTGTTCGGACTCGGCCAGCCCGATGCCGCGCGCCTCTTCACCCCGACGGGCACGCTGGTGGACAGCTACAGCTGGACCACGCACGCCGGCGTCACGTATGGCCGCTGCCCGGATGGATCGGGAGCGTTCGCGAACACCTCGGCCGCCACCAAGGGTGCGACGAATACCTGCGGCGCCATCGCCAGCAATCCGTGGCCTGGGCTCGACGATGTGGTCACGATCGACGGCACGTCGGTGTTCGGCGGGAATCTGAGCGGGCTGATGTACGAGCCGGCGGCCGGGACCGAACCCGCCGTGCTCTGGGGCGCGCGCAATGGCCCGGGGTCGATCTTCCGCCTGATCTTCAACGGCACCATCTGGACTCCCGATGCCGCCAACGGTTGGGCGGCAGGGAAGCTGGTGAAGTATCCCGACGGTACGGGTGAGCCCGACACCGAGGACATCACCTACACCACCGGCTCATCGGCGGGGCTCTACATCTCCGCTGAACGCAACAACAGTGCGAACACCGTGAGCCGCAACAGCATCCTCCGCTTCGATCCCTCGGGGACGGCCACGACGATGGTCGCCACCAACGAATGGAACCTCACCGCCGATCTCCCGGCGAACGGTGCCAACCTCGGCCTCGAGGGGATCACCTGGATCCCCGATGCCTTCCTCGTGTCGAAGGGGTTCATCGACCAGTCGGTGAACCGTGCCTACAATCCGGCCGACTATCCGAACCACGGCTCGGGGATCTTCTTCGTGGGCGTCGAGGCGAGCGGCATCATCTACGCCTACGCGCTGAATCATGCCAACAACAGCTTCACGCGCGTCGCGAGCTTCGCCACGGGGTTCCCGACCGGGGTGATGGCGCTGAACTTCGATCGCGACTTGAACTATCTGTGGGCGGTGTGCGACGACGGCTGCGGCGGACTGCTCGCGACCTTCGAGATCAACACCACGCCGAGCGCCGCCGGGTTCGGGAAGTTCGGCATGACGCGCCTCTTCGCACGACCGACGTCGATGCCGAACATCAACAACGAGGGCTTCACCGTCACCCGTCAGGCCGACTGTGTGAACGGCCGGAAGTTCGTGTATTGGGCGGATGACGCCGAGACCGGCGGTCACTCCATCCGACGCGCATCGATGACCTGTACGGCGTTCCCGTGAGCGAGGGTGTGCGGACCCCTATGATGCGGCGGCCGCGCAGCTGAGTGGGGAACGTCGAGGTCCTGTCGTCACCTGCCCCGGACTGCAGGGGACGGCAGGACCGTTCCAATTGTGGCCAGCACCATCGCGAGTACGACGAGCGCGGCAGCGATGCCGTAGGTGATGCGCATGCCGGTGCCGACGGCACCCGGGCTCGCGAGCGCGATGTCCGCTGCGCCAGCGCTGAGTGCGAAGACCGCGCCCATCGCCGAAGCGCCGGTGACGAGCCCGAGGTTTCGCGAGAGGGTGAGCATCCCGGCGGTCACGCCGCGCCGCGACTCCACGACATCGCGCATGATCGCGGTGTTGTTGGCGGCCTGGAACAGGGCGTAGCCCGAGGTGCTCACCACGAGCGGCAGTACATAGCCGAGGACGCCGAAGCGCGCGGGCAACAGCGCGATGATCGTGAGGCCGGTGGTGATGGCGCCGAGTCCGGCGACGGTCATGCGCTGCGTGCCGAAGCGGTCCACCAGTCGCCCGGCAGGAACGCCGGCGATCGCCGCAGCGAGCGGACCCACGGAGAGCACCAGACCGACGATCGCGGTCGGGAGCTGCAGGGCCCGCGTCAGGTAGAACGGACCGACCACCAGCGTGGCCATCATCACCGTCGAGACGAGGGCGCTCATCGCGAGTCCCGCGCTCAGCGCGCGATCGCGGAACAGGGCGAGGTCGACCAGCGGCGACGCGGCGCGTTTCTCCACCATCACGAAGAGCACCGACCCGAGGATCGCGACGGCGAGCAGTGTGGCCGAACGCGGATCCAGGTGGCCGCGCCCGCCGGTCATCGCCAGCGCGTAGGCGGCGAGGGTGAGCGCGAGCAGGATCGTCCCGGTGGTATCGAAGGGGCGCCGCGCGGCATCCGGGCGTTCCGGGTCGCGCGGGAGATACCGGAGCGCGAGGGCGAGGTTCACCACGCCGACCGGGACGTTCACCAGGAAGATCGAGCGCCATCCATACGCACCGATCATCAGGCCGCCGAGCGAGGGACCGAGTGTCGTGCCGATGGCGGACATGGTGCCGAGGATCCCCATGGCGCTCCCGATGCGCGCTTTGGGGACGGTCTCGCCGACCAGCGCAACGGTGAGCGCCATCATGATGGCGGCGCCGAGTCCCTGGGCCGCGCGGGCGGCGATGAGGATCGGGAGGGTCGGCGCGAGCCCGCAGAGCAGCGACGCAGCGGTGAAGAGGGCGATGCCGATCGCCAGGAGGCGGCGTCGGCCGATGGCATCGCCCAGACGTCCCACGCTCACGATGAGGGTGGTGATGGCCAGCAGATAGGCGAGGACGATCCACTGGACCGCCGGGAAGGACGCGTCGAATGCCTGCGCCAGTGCGGGGAGCCCGGCGTTGGCGATGCTGGTATCGAGGGAGGGCATCAGCATGGTCAGCGCGAGGCTGGCCAGCGCCCATCGGGCTGTGGGTGCGAGCGCGGGGGGTGCGGTGGCGGTCATCGGTGCGGCGAGGGGCTGTTCCATTTCGACTCCGTGATTCGGGCTGCTCCCGTTGTCGGGACACTCGAAAGAGAGCCATCGCGAGCTCATGTCGGTAGACGCATGGATCGCACTATATACATGCACCGGACGCCATATATACCGGAAATGTGTTATCGTAGAGCATGACGCGCCCCGACCTCAACCTGCTGGTCACGCTCGATGTGCTGCTCGCCGAGGGGAGTGTGGCGCGTGCGGCACGGCGGCTGCAGCTGAGTCAGAGCGCGATGAGCCGCGCACTGGCCCGATTGCGCGAGACGACCGGGGATCCGCTGCTGGTGCGCGCCGGCCGTGGGCTGGTGCCGACGCCGCGCGCGTTGGCGTTGCGCGAGCGGGTCGCTCGCCTGGTCGAGGAGTCGTCGCGCGTCCTGAGTCCGGATCAGGCGCTCGACCTCGCGACGCTCGAACGCACCTTCACACTGCGCACGCGCGACGGCTTCGTGGAGAACTTCGGCCCGCGATTGATCGCGCGCGCGAGCAAGGAGGCGCCGGGCGTGCAGCTGCGCTTCGTGCAGAAGCCCGACAAGGAGAGCACGGGGCTCCGCGACGGGTCGGTCGATCTCGAGCTGGGAGTGGTCACGTCGAACACGAGCCCGGAGCTCCGCGCGCGCGCGTTGTTCCACGACCGGCTCGTGGGGGTGGTGCGCAAACGGCATCCGCTCACGCGAGGGAGGATGACACCGGCGCGGTACGCCGCGGGTCGTCACCTCACCGTGTCACGGCGTGGCCTGGCGCGCGGCCCGGTGGACGAGTCGCTGGAGACGCTCGGCCTGACGCGCGATGTGGCCGCGATCGTCGGAGGGTTCTCCGAGGCGCTGGCGCTCGTGCGCCAGTCGGCGCTGATCGCCACGGTGCCGGAGAAGCAGACGATGGCATTGCGCGCGGGACTGCACAGCTTCCCGCTCCCCTTCCCCACGGCCGCGCTCACCGTCTCGCTTCTCTGGCATCCACGGCTCGACGCGGATGCGGCGCACCGGTGGTTTCGCGGTGTGGTGCGCTCCGTCTGTGCGACTCGGCCCTAGCGCAGCGAGTCCATGTAGCGCTGCACCCCGTCCAACACCCGATCCAACCCCCACCCGAAGCTCTCATCCAACGTCCGCGGCCGCCCGTGCTTCGTGGGCAGCAGGGAGTCCTCCGTGATCCCACCCGACGCGGAGGTGAGCACGGCGGAGAGGAGCGGGTAGCGCGGATCGGCGATCGCGCGACTCAGATCGGCGCCGACCGCACGCGCCCAGTCCTCGGGTGACGCGCCGCGCGACTGCGCACGCGCGAGCGAGATCGCGGTGTCGGAGGCGCCGGTCACGTAGCCCGTGACCACGCTCAGGACATCCATCATGTCCTCCGGACTCAGCCCCGTCTCGGCGATGGTCCAGAGGAAGGCCTCGTGCCAGCTCAACCAGTTTGGACCGTGCGGCGCGGCGACGAAGGGCTGTTCGGCGAGCCAGGGCTGACGGCAGAACATGTCGCGCTTCGCGAAGGCCCAGCGCTTCACCTCCGTGCGCCAATCCTGTCGCGGGCCGGTCGGCCGGGGCGGTTCCCCCAACGCCGCGTCGACGGCGGCATCGATCAGCGCTTCCTTGCTCGGGAAGTAGCGGTAGAGCGCCATCGTGGTGAAGCCCAGCCGGGAGGCGACCGCGTGCATGGTGAGCGCGGCGAGTCCGTCCTGTTCGGCAACGGTCATCGCCGCCCGGACCACGTCCTCTCGGCTCACCGTCGGCTTGGGTCCGCGGGTCGGCCGTGTCGGCTCTCCCCAGAGGAGTTCGCCGCGCTTGCGCAGATCGGTGCCGATCCCTGGGACCGAGTCCGTCGGTGCCGCGCCGCCCCCCGCTTCAGGAGGCTGTCCCGAAGGCTTCCCTGACTTTCCCGCCACGCCGCACCCCCTGGGCCCTTGACAAGCCGTAAACTGTTTATATCATACACTCGTACAGTGTACCACATAAACATAATCACTCAGGGGGAATATCACAATGCCCAGCACTATCGGAACCGCAGTAACCGGAGCATGTGTCACTCGCGCGGCCCGTCGCAGCACCGCCCTCACCCTGCTGGCGCTGATCGGCTCGGCGACCCTGTCGCTGACCGCCGGCGCACAGTCGGCCCCGGAGGCGAAGCCCTCTTCATATGAGTTCGTGATCTCGTCCGGCAGCCTGGTCCCGACCGGCGCTCAGCGCGCCACGCTGAAGCGCGGGGATCTCACCGTCGCCCAGCTGTCGTACGTGCTCAACCCGGGCGTCGCCCTCAACGCGTCGATCGGATGGGCCCGCAGTCACGCCCTCGCGACGGCCGGCGAGCCGCGGCTCGACGTGCTCACGTACGATATGGGCGCCGAGTTCCGGGCGAATCAGTGGATGACGCGCGGCGCGGTGACGTTCAGCCCGTTCGCAGGACTCGGCGCCGGGGCGCGCAGCTATCACCAGCGCACGGTCGGTCTGGCGGCGACGCACAACGCCGCCGCGTACGGCAGCGTCGGTGGCGAGTTCGGATACAAGCGCGTGCGGATGCGGCTCGAAGCGCGCGACTACGTGACCGGATTCAAGCAGCTCACGTCGGGCGGTGCCGCGGGACAGCGCAATGATGTCGCGCTGCTCCTGGGCTTCCGCATCACCGCGCACTGAGACAGGAGGACCGTCCGATGATCCGTCGCACCTTCTGGAACCGTGATTGGTTGCTCCTGACGGGACTCCTCCTGTTGAGTCTCGTGCCGTCGCTCGCGGGTTCGGCGCGCCTCGCCCAACTCGCGACCGGCGGCCCGATCACCGGCGCGAACCTGCGCTTCTTCGCTCTGCCGCTCCCGGTGGTGCTGCATATCATCGCCGTGGTCCCGTACAGCCTGGTGGGTGCGCTGCAGTTCGCCCCCGGGTTCCGGCGCCGGTATCGCGCGTGGCATCGCGCCTCGGGGCGCGTGCTGGTGGTGCTCGGGTTGCTCGCCGCGCTCAGCGGCCTCTGGATGACGCAGTTCTATCCCTGGCCGGCGGGTGACGGGATCGCGGTGTACATCGAGCGGATGATCGTCGGCACCCTGATGCTCATCTCGATGGTGCTCGCGATCGAGGCGATCCGTCGGCGTGACTTCGTGGCTCACGGGGCATGGATGACGCGAGCCTATGCGATCGGCGTGGGGGCGGGGACGCAGGCGCTGACACACCTCCCCTATTTCATCTTCTATGGACTGCGGCCGAGCGAGACGGTGCGCGGGTGGCTGATGGGGTCGGCGTGGGTGATCAACATGGTGGTGGCGGAATGGGTGATCCGGCGGAGGCTGGTGTCCACGAAGGGCTAGCCGCGATATGTTTTACGCGCGCTCACCCGGCATCAGCGAGTCCTCTTCGACCTCCCGTCTATGTCCGCCCGACCTGGTCATTGTGTTCGCGGAGCACGTGCGCTCGGACTGGCCTTGGTGCTCGTGTCCTCCCCGCTGCGGGCCCAGGGCGCCGGCTGTGATTCCACGAGCAACCCGTGGGTCTTCCTGAAGCAGTGCGCGGCCTCGGCACTTCCGCAGGGTGACACGGTCAATCTGGGGCGTGGTTTGCAGCAGGCGATCGCGACGCTGCGCTCTCCGTACTCGCTGAATCCGGCCTTGGCGGAGTTGGGACGGGTGACGAAGACGCGGAGCCTGATCGGCGCGCTTCGACTGCAGTTCGTGACGGTGCAGCAAGGGAGCGATCAGGGGCTCGCGCTGGGCTACGACTGGAGCCGTGACATCGTCCGGACCGAGCATCTGCAGGGCACGACGCAGCGGGGGGTTCACGCGGGCCTCGAGGCCCGCGGTCTGCTGACACCGGTCCCCGAGGACAATCCGGAGAACTTCAACGAGTACGCGGCGCACACCTCGCTGTTCTGGACGCGAGGCGGCGCGGCGAACCCCGCGGTGCTCAAGGCGCAGATCCTCGCCCTCGCGGACAGCGTCTCGAATCGGAGGCCGGATCAGGCGTTCGTCGGCTCCCCGGCGTTCCTGGAGCACATGGCGTCCGTGTGGGACAGCCTGAGCAATCAGACGTACTTCACGGCGGGGCCGGAGGTGCGTTTCGAGTCCACGCAGGGTGGCGATCGGACGCAGTTGCTCTACGGCGTGCGGATCGGCTACGAGTACAAGGTGTGGAATCCCACCGTCCGCGCCTCTCGCTACAACATCTTCGATTGGCCTGCGGCGTTGGTCCGGTACGTGACGGGGACGGACTCGTCGTTCCGTCCCGTCGGGACGGCGATCCCGACCCTGAGCCTGCTGATCCACGAGGTGCGTCCGGGCGCGAACGCGCTGCGTGACTCGCTGCACGGACTGGATCCCTTCACGCGCGTGGCGTTCGAGACCCGCATGCGGACGAAGCTGACGTCAGTGCCGGAGGGACCGATCTGGCTGACGACGGAGTTCCGCCACCACATCGAGATCGACGCGCCACAGGTGATCGTCGACGCGGGGATCCACGTCCACTCGCGGCTTCAGTTCATGATCGAGACGCCGGGCGGCTTCACGCTCTCGTGGGCGCGCGGGAACTTCCCGCTCTCCGAGGCCAGCGCCGATCGATGGGGCCTCGGATTGCAGTTCCGGTACCGCTGAGGTCGTGTCGCGGTAGCTGCGATTCTTCACCGAATCGCGTGCGACGCCGAGCGCCGTGATCAGTCCCTGCACCTTGGAGAGTTCCGCCCGTGTCGCGGCGTCGGTATCGCGCGTCGGCGGCGGCGCCCCGGGCCGGGTCGGCGCGCTCGGACGCAACTTCGCCGTGAGCATCACGGAGCGGCGCATCAGTACCGCCACCTGACTGTCGATCCGGGCCAGCGCCTGTCCCCGCGAGAGCGAGTCCGTCGCGTCGAGGATCCGCTGGATGGTCACCGTACGCCGCGCGAGCCGTTGCGACTCGAGGCTCGTCGGATCCCCGCTGTCGTCCACCGGTGGCAGCACCTGTGCCCTCGCGGACGTCCCCGTGACGGGCCGGACCGCGTTCCGGCTCGTGATCGCCTCGACGATCGAGTCCATCACGTCACGCTTGTCGAGATAGGCGGTGCGCGCCGCGCTCTGCACGGCGGAGGAGGCCTTCGGATCCGCGAGCGTCGCGGCGTAGAGCGCCTCCAGCGCGACCAGCTCGAAGGCGGTCGTGCTGTAGGTCAGGTTCGTGGGCGCGAAGGGGAGTCGCGACGTCATCGTCCGAGGGCCGACCGCGAACGTGACATCGAGCAGTACGGGCTTCTGCTTCACGAGTTGCTGCACGCTCCCCTGGATGTGCGCCTTCTTGATCTGGATCGCGTTGGAGCCCGCCTGGAGCGCCGTCACCGCACGCTCGGCACTCGCCGTGGCGTCGGCCATGCCGTCGACCGTCGACTGTGCCAGCGCGAGTGCGGCATTCGCCGCGTCGCGCGCCACCACGTAGGGAGCGACACGGGGGTCGAGCTCCGCGGGGATCGAATCCACGCCGGAGTTCAACAGCGACAGTGTGCGGTTGGCGGCGGCGAGTCCGGCATTCGCGACCTCCTTCTCGACCCGCAAGGCCGCGAGGTCGATCGCGTAGTCGGCGTTGCGCACCTCACACCGCGCCCGCGCGATGAGGTCCGGGACCTCCCGATAGTCCGTGCACTTCTCGGCGATCACATCGTACCACAGGCAGATCCGCCGGGTCTGATTGCACGTTTTGATCTTGCCCTTGCAGGCGGAGATGTCCTTCGAGAGTCGGTTCACGCGTGCGTCCGCATCGGAGACCGATTTGTTCGCGGCGCTGAGCATCTGATCGACCGTCAGTCGCTCGGATCTGACGCGCGCGATGTACTTCGTCACCGAGTCATTCAAGCTCGCCACCGCCTTCTTGGCCTTGTTCAGCGAGTCCGTGGCGGCCTTCAGATCCCCACCGACGCCATTGAGTGCCTTGCGCGCGGCGGCCGTCCCCGCATCCGTCATGTAGCGCTGCAGGTGCCCGATGTTCAGCGTCGCATCGAGACCGAGATCGATCCCCTCGAGTTGCTTCGCCGTGAGTTGCGCGGGACCCTCGAAGTAGGCCCCGAAATCGTACGAGAAGTTCGCGCCCTTGAATTCGCCGACCGTCCGGAACGTGACCCGCGTACCGACGGCCGCCATCTCGAAGGCGGTGCTCGCCCCCTCCAGCGAGCCACTCCCGCGCACGAGCAGATGCGGGGGGCGCAGGGGGTCGACTTTCGCGAGCAGGTCGAAGTCGTTCCCCTTCATGGCCAGCGGTCCGACCGTGAAATCGTGGAGCTTCCCGCTCGCGACCACGCCGGTCACGTCCATCGTCCCGTCGATCCGACCGAGCGGACCGTCGGGGAAGATCAGCCAGAGTCGACCTCCGACGTGCACACCGCCCCCGATGATCCCGAACTCCGGCAGCGACTCGCCGGGTGACGCGAATCCGAGCGCCGCTGAATCGAGCTTCGCCGCAGGGAACGATGTCTGCAACGGCGCGCCGCCTCCCGCGCTGACGATCGCGTTGGTCAGCGCCATGACGTCGGCCATCCCGAGTTCGCTGGCATAGCCGCCCAGCGCCCCCTTGGCGAGCACGCCACCGACGATCCCGGCGCGGCCCGCCACCTTCACCTCACGTGTCCCGATCTTCGTGTTGCCGGTGATCCGGACATCCACTTCCGAGGTCGCGGAGACCGAGAGACCGAACAGACTCTGTGGCTCGAGCGTGAAGCCGTTGATCCCGAGCGCGTTGGGCCAGGGTTCCATCGTCGTCGCCGACATCGACCCAGTCACTCCGCCCGTCGCGGTCAGTGCCAACGCGAGCGTGCCGTCCACCGAAGTTCCCTTCTTGCCCCCGGTCGCAGGAACGGGGAACAGGGCGTCGATCTGCACGCCGAGCGACGGTCCCGCGGTGGGATCGACCTTGACGTGGAATCCCGCCGTGAACCGGGTGGGGAGCGCGAGGAAACTGTACGTGCTCGGCAATTTCACGGTCGGCAGGTTCGCGGCGAGATCGAAGGCCGGCGGCCCGCCGAAGAGCCCTGAGACGCTCCCGGAGATCGCGAGCGGGCCGTTGCCGCTCCCCGTCGACGTGAGCAGGGAGCCGATCGCGGGGTTCGCCTTGGGATCCATCGACGCGACGAGGCCGATCCCGCTGACCACGCTGAGCGTGCGGACATCGGCCCCGAACAGCTCGTGCAACTTCGCCTGCGCAGGAGCGGGGAGCCGGCCGACGTCACCGGTGATCCCGGCCTGACTCACCAGCATCGCGGCCCTGCTCAGCCGGACCTGCCCGAGGAGCTCACGGGAGATCTTCGGCATGTCGGGAAAGAAATCCGTCACGCCGATATCGGAGTAGAGCACCGCGACGTTCCAACCGGGGGTCGGCAGCGGACTCTTGAAGATCACCGTCTCGAGCCAGTTCTGCTTGGCCTTGAGACGCGCATCGCCGGCGATGGCGTTGTTGGAGATCACGAGATTCCGAAGCACGAACTGGTCGGCGCCCGGAAGGGTGTTGAGCACCGGGACCTCGGCCAGCGGGATCTCGGCGCCGGTGAGTGCGAGCGATGCCGACGTGATGCCGGTCGCATCGTAGGTCGCACTCGTGGCGACCTTCAGTCCTTTGATCCTGCCCAGATCCGTGACCCCGGAGATCGAGAAGGAGCCGGAGTTGCCGACACGCGCCGCGAGCGAGACGTTGCCGACCGTGAGCCAATCCACGCCGAACGGCTGGGCCCAGACGAGCGAGGTGCTGCCCTTCACCGCCGTGAACGACGCGCCGTTCTCCTTCCCGGCGGACATCGCGAACGACAGCTTCACGTCCTGGCCGTTGATGACCACCTTGCCGTCCGCCTCGACGGCGAACGAGTTGGTCGTGCTTCCCTTGTGCACGAGCCGGAGCGATCCGTTGCCCATGGTGGCCACGGATGGCGGAAGCAGCTGGCCGAGCGCGCCCACCGGGATGGCGATATCGAAGTCGGGGATGCTGACCGGTCGCGCGAGGAAGGAGGGGTCGAGCGTACTCACGCTGGGAAAGCTGCCGCCCGACGGGACCCCGACTGCGCTCAGGAGCTTCCCGACCTCACCGACGGCGCCGAACTGCCCGGCCAGCGACAATCCGGCATCGACCTTTGACGGGACATTCGTGAATCGTGCCCGCTGGCTCGCGGGAATCTGGATGCCGGACGCCGCCGACTGCACATAGATGAAGGTCGGGCGCGTGATCCGCAGGTCGTCGAGTGGCGTCCCCGTCACCGCACTCACGAGGTCGCGGAAGCGGATGGAATCCGCCGTCAGCGCGACGGCGCGATTCGATCCGACCTTGAAGGCCGACGCGTGTGTCGGGATCGTTCCGATCATCAGGTCCGCCGCGACTCCATCCGCGGCCAGGGTGATCCCGGTGAGGGCGAGCGCGTTCAGTCCGGGAACCGAGAGGCCGACGAGATCGCCGACATTGAGGTTCTTCGCTTCCAGCGAAAGAACGGCCGGCTTCGGGCCGCCACCGGACGCCGTGAGTCGCACGGTACGATTCCCGCTCAGCGCCAACGCGCCGGAGAGCGTGAACGCCGGTGATCCGCTCTTGCCGTCGACCTTCAGCGAGAGTGCCGTCAACTTCGCCGCCGGAAGCGGCGGTGCCGCCGCCGCGAGCATCCCCGCCGGCGCGGTGAGCGTCAGGTCGAGCAGCGGATAGAGCGCCGACGCGATCTGTCCGGCCGGGATCTTGCCGGTGAACACCCCGACCGGCAGTCCACCGCCGATCGGAAGTCCGGTCGTGGGCATCCCGATCGTGTTGAACCAGTCGGCGAAAGGTCCACCGAGATCCACGCTGCCCTGCAGCCCGGGGACCGCAGGCAACACCAACGACGCGCCGGTGATATCGGACACCTTGCTCGGTGGCTTGACCGAGGCGCCTTTCGCTCCGCTCGGTGCGATCACGAAGCGAGCCCCACTGAAGGCGAGGTGTTCGAGGCCCGTGCCGTTGAGTTCGGGCATCAGTTGCGCGAGCGAGAATCTCGGCAGACTGATGACGATCGCGAACTCCTTCGCCCCGTCCGCCTTGAATCCGGCGATGCGAATGTCGCCGGTGGCGCCCGGGATCGTGATGCCGGAGGCGGTGCCCGAGAAGTAGTCGGTCCCGATCTGGAAGTTCGTCAGACCGATGGTCTCCAGCCCGGGGATGGTACGTCCCGCGAGCTCGGTCAGGGGCTTGCTGGCACCCTGCGCGTCGGCGCGCAGAATCGGGGCAAGGACCGCCGCGACCACGAACAGGCGTCTCCGTCGTGGAAGCGCGCATGCACACGCGCTGAGCAGTCGGATGAGGGACATGTGAACCTCTGATGGTGACCCAAGGGGAGAGGCGTACCCGGCAGAATCACGCACTCCCTGACGGCTCCCGCAAGTCGAATGCGCCGTGCAGCCCTCGCGCCCGAGGCAAGGCACGCTTCGCTTGCGGGGGGCGGCGATGCCCACGCATTCTTGGTCAGCGGCACGAGTACATCCACGCGCAACGCGAGATCCCATGGCCGAGACGAAGACCAAACCGACGAAGGTGAGCGTGGAGCGCCATATCGGCGCGCTCACCGATGCCGCGCAACGCGACGATGCGCTGCGACTGCTCGCCCTCATGAAGAAGGTCACGAAGGCGACGCCCACGATGTGGGGACCCACGATCATCGGGTTCGGGAGCTACCACTATGTGTACGCGAGCGGTCACGAGGGCGATGCGCCGCTCGCCGGATTCGCGATCCGCGGCAAGGAGCTCGTGTTGTATCTCTCGGCGAGCTTCGAGGGACGTGACGGATTGCTGGCCAAGCTGGGAAAGCACCGCTCGGGGAAGGCCTGCGTGTACATCAAGCGGTTGGAGGGACTGGACCTGAAGGTGCTGGAGCAGTTGATCGCCAGATCGGTCGAAGCGATGAAGCGGGCGTACCCGAACTTCAAGTAGAGAACGCTGATGACACCGCCGAACAGCGCCGGACTCTTCATCTACGCGGTGGATGCGCCGCGACTGGCCGCCTTCTACGCGGCGGTGATCGGACTCTCGACGGTCCATGCCGCAGACGACATCATCGTGCTGCGTGGAGCGGAGCTCGAACTGCTGATCCACCCGATCCCCGCGCAGTACGCCGCGGAGATCACGATCACCGTGCCGCCGCAGCGTCGTGAGGACTCGGCGCTCAAGTTCTTCTTCACCGTCGCGAGTCTGGAGGCGGCGCGGGCGGCGGCGGCTGCGCGGGGCGGCGAAGTCTTCCGCGAGAACTGGCGCGGGCCCGGGTTCGTGGTGTGCAACGCGGTGGATCCGGAGGGGAACATCTTCCAGCTCCGGGAGCGCGTGTCGGCGGACGTCGCGTAGTCGTATGGCAACGGTCGCTCAGGTCCGCACGATCGCGCTCGCGCTCGAAGGCACAGTGGCCTCGACCACCGACCTCGCCTTCGGCGTCGAGGTGAAGGGGAAACTCAAAGGCTATGCCTGGTCGTGGAAGGAGCGCGTGGAGCCCAAGAAGCCGCGCATCCCGAACCTCGGCGTGCTCGCCATCCGCGTGAGCGGCAACGGCCAGAAGGAGATGATGATCGCCGCCGAGCCGGACAAGTTCTTCACCGAGCCCCACTACAACGGGTACCCCGCCGTGCTCGTGCGGCTGAAGGCGGTGCGCGTCGCCGAGTTGCGGGTGCTGCTCGAAGAGGCGTGGCGGACCACCCGCACGCCGCGCAAGCGCTGACCCGTCGGACCCGCAACATTCAACCGAACGGTTGACAAAAAACCTCGCACCCATATATTCAACCATATGGTTGACCAATCAGCAGATCTCGACCGCGTCTTTCACGCCCTCGGCGACCCCACGCGGCGCGCCATCCTCAAGCGGCTCGCACGGCGCGAGCATGCCGTCGGCGAGCTCGCCGAGCCCTTCGAGATGTCGCTCGCGGCGGTGTCGAAGCATGTGAAATCGCTCGAGCGCGCCGGGCTGGTGCGGCGCACCGTGCGCGGTCGGATCCACTACTGCCGGATCAACCCTCGTCCGCTCGCGGTCGCCGATGAGTGGCTCCGCTCGTACGAGAACCTCTGGAACCAGCGCCTGGCTTCGCTCGAGGCGCTGCTCCGCCACCCGGACAAGGAGTGATCCCGTGACCCCCAGTTCCACCGATCGGATCGAGAAGCAGCTGCGACTCGATGCCCCGCCCTCGCGCGTCTGGCGCGCACTCACCGATGCCAGGCAGTTCGGTTCCTGGTTCAATTGCGTCATCGAAGGCGAGTTCGTGGCCGGCGCCCCCGCTCGCGGCCGCATGACGAACAAGGGATACGAACACGTCCCCTTCGACGCGATCATCGAGACGATCCAGCCGGAGACGTTCTTCGCCTTCCGCTGGCGTCCGTACGCGATCGACCCGAACGTCGACTACTCCGCCGAACCGCGCACCCTCGTGAGCTTCACCCTCGAGCCTGTCGACGGGGGCACGCTGCTGACCGTGGTCGAGTCGGGCTTCGACGGCATCCCCGCCGAACGCCGCACCAAGGCCTTCGAGATGAACTCGCGCGGGTGGGAAGGACAGCTGCGGAACATCGCCAAGTATCTGCTCGCGACGGCCTGAACCGCGCAGTGACACAAAGGGGCATGCCGGACCGTACATTCCGGCATGCCCCGCCCCGTCCTCACCGTCACCAACCTCGGCAAACGCTACGGCAAGACCGTCGCGGTCGATGATGTGTCGCTCGAGGTCCACGAAGGGGAGATCTTCGGCCTGATCGGCCCGAACGGCGCCGGCAAGACCACCACGATGGAATGCGTGCAGGGGAGTCGAGTGCCGGATCGGGGGTCGATCCGCGTGCTCGGACTCGACCCGCAGAAGGATGCCGCCGAGGTGCGCCGGCGGATCGGGGTGCAGCATCAGGAGGCGCATCTTCAGAAGCGGATCAAGGTGTGGGAGGCCGTCGATCTCTGGGCCTCGCTCTACGAGGCCACCGTCGACCCGGCCACGCTCCTCGCGCGCCTCGGCCTCGAAGCCAAGCGCGACGCCTGGTTCATGACGCTCTCGGGGGGCCAGAAGCAGCGGCTGTTCATCGCTCTGGCGCTGATCCACGAGCCGGCGCTGCTCTTCCTCGACGAACTCACCACCGGGCTGGACCCCCAGGCGCGCCGCGCCATCTGGGAGCTCATCACCGGGATCCGCGATCGTGGCACGACGGTCTTCCTCACCACGCATCTGATGGAAGAGGCCGAGCGCCTCTGCGACCGGGTGGCGATCATCGAGCACGGCAAGCTGATCGAGCTCGGCACCCCGGATGAGCTCGTGCGGCGGCATTGCCCCGAGGTGAGCGTCGTCTTCACCAGCCAGAGCGACGGGGTCGCGGCGCTGATGCGCGCACTGCCGAGCGTACGGTCGGCGACGAGCGAGGGGAGTACGCACACCATCCGAGGCGAGGGGGATGGCTTCGTGACCGAGGTGATCCACTGCATCGCGCGCGAACAGATGCAGGTGGTCGGATTCCGCACGGAGACGCCCTCGCTCGAGGACGTGTTCCTGAAGCTCACCGGCCACACGATCCGGGACTGACGATGCTCCGTGGCTTCTGGAAGTTGTCGTGGGTCGAGACCAAGGTCTTCGTGCGCGAGCCGATGGGGCTCGTGGGCACGCTGGCGATGCCGGTGGTGCTCTTCCTGTTCGCGGGGCGCATGTTCGGGGCCGATCGCTCCGCGCTCCCGGGGGCGGCGCAAGCGCCGTTCAACGTCGCGATCCTCGGTGCGCTCCTGATCGCGATCGGCGGGGTGCAGTCGCTGGTGGCGATCATCGCGATCTATCGTGAAGGGGGGATCCTCAAGCGGCTGCGCGCCACGCCGTTGTCGCCGGTGACGATTCTGGGCGCACATGTGGCAGTGAAGCTCGGCTTCACGGTGGTGAGCACGCTGTTGCTCGTGCTCGTGGGGAAGCGGGTGTTCCCCGGCGTGATGGCGGTGAACGTGTGGAGCTTCGGGGCCGCCCTGTTGCTCAGCACGCTGAGCATCCTCTCGATGGGGTTCGTGCTGGCGAGCATCGTGCCGACGGCGCGGTTCGCGCAGCCGCTGGGGGCGGTGGTGCTCTATCCGATGCTGGTGCTCTCGGGGTTGTTCTTCCCGTTGGAGAAGCTTCCGCTCGTCGTGCGGGATGTCGCGTATCTGCTGCCGACGACCCATGCCGTCGCGCTGCTCCAGGGCGTGTGGGACGGCGCGGGCTGGGGGGCGGAGTGGACGCATGTCGCGGCGCTCGTGCTGCTGTTCGGGGCGTTCACGGCGCTCTCGACGCGGGTCTTCCGGTGGGAGTAGGGGGGGAACGCTGAACCGCCGCGCCGATCGGGGATCGGCGCGGCGGTCATGGGCAGACTCGGCCGCTACTACTGCTGCGAGACGCTGATCGAGCCGTCCTTCGCAACCGTCAGCGTGAACTTCCCCGATGCAAGGCAGCCCGAGTAGATCACGTTGCCATTGGCCCGAACGTTCACGGTCTGCGTCTGGCAGTTCCCCCCCGGAGCAGTCGCGGTCGCCGTGATGCTCGTCACGGAGGAGTTGAGGACGAACACGCCCGTCGAGCCGCTGGTTCCACCGGTCGGCACGAGCGACGTCGCGCACGTGAAGTCCGCCGCGCCGCGGCTCGCTGCCGTCGTGCAGCCGGCGCTGACTGCACCGGAGGAGAGGTTCTTGAGCCCAACCACCGAGATCGGAGCCCCGGCCTTGAAGGTCACCTGGGTAATGTTGACGCCGGACTGCTGAGCCATGGAGACCGGAGCCGAAAGTGCCAGAGCGGCGAGAGCGACAGCGACGCGAACGAGCTTCATGTGATCTCCTTGCACGGGTGGGACTCCGGGGTCACGGCGGACCCGGAGCGGGGGGAGGGGGGATTTTTTCCCGCGACAACATTACCCCGTTCCGGCAGCCCTGGTAAGGGGACGGTACCGATGTCCGACCGTCGCGCGTAGCTTCACGGTGTCCGGGTACGATCGTCCGGCCGTTCACCTTCGAGGACCGTCCGATGTGGCGTAGCGCCCTGCTGTTGCTGACCCTCGCGATCACTGCCCCCGCCAACGAGAAGCTCCAGGGACGCTGGGACCTGACCGTGGTGACGGCCGATGGCACGTCGCCGTCGTGGCTCGAGATCGAGCACTCGGGCTATGAGACGCTCGTGGGCCGGTTCGTGGGGGAGGCGGGGAGCGCGCGCGCCATCTCGCGCATCGTCGCCAACGGCGACTCGTTGCAGTTCGAGATCCCGCGCCAATGGGAGCGGGGGGCCGGCATGCTCGTGGTGGACGGGCACCTCGAGGGGGAGCGGCTCGCGGGGCGCATGACCTTCCCCGACGGAAAGGCGGCCACCTGGACGGCGGTTCGGGCACCCAAACTCGACGCGACGGACGCTCCGCAGTGGGGTGCGCCCATCCCCCTGATCGAGCGGAACGCGCTCACCGGCTGGCACACCGCCGGCGGCGCCGCCAACCAGTGGGTGGTGAGCGAGGGCGTGCTGCGCAGCCCGAAGTCGGGGGCGAACATCGTCACCGATCGTACGTTCGGTGATTTCAAGCTGCACCTCGAGTTCCGTTATCCCAAGGGGAGCAACAGCGGGGTGTATCTGCGTGGCCGCTACGAGGTGCAGATCACCGACGACTTCGGCACCGAGCAGGACCGCCACAAGTTCGGCGCGATCTACGGATTCCTCGAGCCGAACGTCATGGCCGCACGCCGCGACGGGGAATGGCAGAGCTACGACATCACCCTCGTGGGTCGCCGCGTGACCGTCGTCGCGAACGGGAAGACGGTGCTCGCCGATCAGACGATCCCGGGGATCACCGGTGGCGCGCTCGACAGTCGGGAGTCGGAGCCGGGGCCGATCTACCTGCAGGGCGATCACGGCCCGATCGAGTTTCGGAACATCGTCCTCACGCCGCGACGGTAGCATCATCGCACGACCGATCGCACGCGGCCCGACATGCCTTCGATGAGTCCCGAGCTCGAGCTCGTCGTGAGGCTCGCGCGGCTGCGCCCGACGCCCGTCGATGACGCGCGGGCGCGAGAACTCGCCAGCACGCCTCTCGACTGGGCGCGCGTACGCCAGCTCGCGAACCATCACGGGCTCGTCGCGCTGATCGATCGCAATCTCGCACGACTCGCGATCGCCTCGATACCGCAGAAGTTCCTGGCCGAGCTCCGTCGCGACCGGATGTCGACAGCGAGCGCCGATCTCGCGCGATACGACTGCTGGCTCTCGCTGTGCGAGGCGTTCGATGCCTGGGGGATCCCGGCCATCACGCTGAAGGGATTCCACGTGGTCCACGCCATCTACGGCGAGGTCGGCCTCCGGCCGGTCGGCGATCTGGACTTCCTGGTCGGCCGTGATCAGGTGGCAGCGGCGATCGCACACCTGGAGGCGCGGGGATTCGTGCTGACGCACGAGTGGGCGGCCGCGATCCGGAATGTCGGACTTCCGCACATCCTCGACGGGGCCAACGAGCTCATGCTCGTCTCCGCCCAGGGGATCATGGTCGACCTGCACTGGGAGGCGACCCGCGGAACGACGATCCCATCACGCGAGTTGTTCCGCGACGCCGTGCGCATGCCGGTGCATGACCGGGACCCGCTGGTGGAGCCGCTGGTCGAGCCGCTCGAGATCGCGATGGTCCTGTTGATCCTGCATGGTCACCGATCCGCGTGGGAGCGGCTGCGGTGGCTCGTGGACGTCGTCGAGGGTCTCGCGCTGATGTCGGTGGAGCAGCGCGCGCAGATGGAGCGTCGGCTCGATGCCCTCGGCCAGCGCGCGGCGCGTACCGAAGTCTCGGCGCTGATCCAAGCGCTCTGGGGTGAGACTCCTTGGGTCGATCAGGCCGCGAAGGCGAACGGCCCGTCCTCTCGGGTTCTGCGTTCTCTGATGCAACTCCTGGAACAGGAACGCCGGGACGCGCGCGTCCCCGGCGGCGTGTGGCGCCCGCTCGGACTCGTGCGTCATCGACTCGCGATCTCCGATCGTCTGCTCGCCGCCGTTGGATTCGCCCTGCTGCCCACGCACCGCGATTGGGCGGCGGTCGCGCTCCCCGAGTCGCTCCGACTGGGCTACTACCTCGTGCGGCCCTGGCGCGTCCTCAGCGAGGCGTGGCGCGGACGGAGGCCCGGGGTTGTTCCGGCGGCGCCGATCTCCAAGCCTGCCGATGGCGCCGATGGCCCGGTCGGATCCCCGCTCGAGGTGGAGTCCACCGCCGAGCCCTTGGAGACCGTCCCGCTCACCTTCGTCACCGCCATCTACGACTCGGGCCCCGACTCGATGCTGGGCGGCCGAGGGTGGGGCATCCGATTCTATCTGCCCTCGCTGATCAACATCGCGAAGCTCGGTGCATCGATGGTGGTGTACTGCCCGGCGAAGGATGCCGCGCAGATCGAAGCATCGATCGCACCCTGGTGTCACCAGCTTCGGGTGATCCCGTACGAGCTTTCGCGTTTCGAATACTACGACGAGTTCATGGCGTGGAAGCGCGCGCACCGCGACCAACTCGAGGCCACGAACCGCAACGAGGTCCTCTGCTTCCTCAAGTCGTACTGGTTGCTGGAGACCGCGGAGGCGAACCCGTTCGGTCACCAGCACTTCCTGTGGATCGATGCGGGACTGACGCATCACGGGATCTTTCCCGAGCGCATCGGGGGCGTGGAGCTGCTCGTCACCCAGCCGACGACGCACTACTACCCGAGCAACCCGGCGAACATCTTCACCCCCGCGTTGGGACGGGCGTTGGTGCAGTGGGTCCGGCCGGGCCGCGTGTCGTTCTGCGCGATGCCCTTTCTCCGGCGGGATCACGCGCCGGAGTACGCGCGCGTGACGGCCGAGACCTTCGACCGCCCGGTCGGGTCGTTGTACATCGCCGATCACCTCGTGGGCGGACTCTTCGGGGGCCATGTCGAGGATATCCGCGCGATGCACGAGCCGTATCGGCGGCTGTTGCACGCCTTCATCCGGGCGGGACGCCGGACGCTCGAGGAGCAGGTGTTCAGCAGCCTCCAGGTCGTCCATCCGGAGCTGTTCGCGCTTCAGCGCTTCACCACCTGGCATTTCCATTCCCCGGGAGAGCCGAACAGTTTCCGCGAGACCGAAGGGGACAGCTTCCATCTGATCTTTACGGATCTGCTCGCACGCGCGGCGCGTGCGTCGATGCGGCCGGCGGGCGCTGCGGACGCGAGGATCACCGACCGAGCGAAGGATCGGACACGGATCCGCGTGTTCCTGCCGACCGCGAGCGAGACCGACTGGTTCCCGAACTTCACGCGCCGTTTCTGCGCGGAGTTCCTGGAGCCGACCTTCGACGTGGAGTACGCCCCTCCCATCGGCGAGCACGAAGGGCTCAACTACCTGGTGTATGACATCGATGGTCGGCGATGCACGGTGCATCCGTGGACCGTCGTGTTCCAGGGTGAGTCGAGCCGCCGTCTGCGGATCCTCTCGACGGAGGACCACCCGCTCGAGCTGTTCGAGCTGTGGGGCTTCGATCCGGAGTGCGTGGATCGGATCTTCGCGGGACAGTACAATCCCGTCCGACTACATAACCAACTAACTGGTTACCTAGAGAGCACGCGATCGCACCTCGATCCAACGGCGATGCGGCAGCGCTGGCGCCCATGGCTGTACCGGCCCTTGGAGTGGAAGCTCGTCGAGACGATCCGTCGAGAGCCGGCGCCGAAGCGGCTCGACGACCTCTGGTTCCGCGGACTTCTGAAGCGCGAGCGTACCGCGCTCACCCATCTCCGCGCCGCGGCCGGACCGGGGGATCGCGTGGACCTCGGGACGGGCGGAGACGAGACGACGCGACTCGACCCCAGCGCCTACCTGCGCGAACTCCGCCGCCACTCGATGGCCCTCTCCCTGCCGGGCGCGGGGGATCTGTGCCATCGCGATATCGAGTGCTTCGCGCTGGGGATCCCCGTGCTGCGCCCGGTGTTGAGCGCACAGCTGCGGCACCCGCTCGAGGCGGGGGTCCACTACGTCGGGGTCCCGTTCGAACCGCTGGGGGAGAACCCCGATCAGCTCCCCGTCGATGCCCCGAAGCGACCGGAGGAGTTGGCCCACGACCTCCTCACGACCTGGCGTACGGTCCGCGGCGACGCTGATCTGCTTCGGGCGATCGCCGGCAGGGCCGGGGACTACTATGATCGGTTCTGCGCGTACCCGGCCATCGGATCGTGGACCCTGGACCTCCTGGAGCTCGATTCCCTGTAAGGCGCCCCGGCGCCGAGGCGAGGGCCTCCGCCGTGATGCTTGCCACGGGAGATATAACGACGTCATTATATAGGCGACCACCCCTCGCCATTGGACGGTTCTTGGTACTTGCCCGCGAGACTCCGGACGCTGCGGAGTTGACCACCCGACGAGCGTTCGTGAGCCACGGAGTATCGATCGGGATCCGTACCAATGATCCCTCCGTTCTGGCGCGCACCGCTGACGCCTTCCCGCCCGGGTGGGAGGATTCGCCGTCCGTGACGGTGGATTCGTGGTTCTCGATCGTGCGGGTGCCGAGTGACGATGGGCAACGGGTGATCTACGAGCTGTACGAGGATCAGGAGAAGCTCGACGAGGGACTTCGTCTCACTCGGCTCCTCGACAGCATGGATTCCGCGATCCGTGTGGCCGTGGGGCGTCGGGCCCCGGATCGGCTCTTCGTCCACGCCGGCGCGGTCGCCTGGAAGGGGCGAGCGATCGTCATCCCGGGACGCAGCGGCGCGGGGAAGACGACGCTCGTCGCAGCCCTGGTCGCCGCCGGCGCGACCTACTACTCCGATGAATACGCGGTGCTCGACGACCGCGGTTTCGTGCATCCCTATTCCCGCCCCCTCTCCATCCGCCAAGGGGAGCATCGCCGGATGAAGCAGAGCGCGACCGCCGACCTCGGGGGGCGTACGGCGACGGGGCCGCTGCCGGTCGCCCTCGTGCTGGCGACGCGCTTTCGCAGCGGGGCGACGTTCGAGCCCCGGGTCTCCACCCCCGGCCATGGCGCGCAGGCGATGTTCGCGAACACCCTGTCCGCGCGCGAACGTCCGGCCTTCGCCTTCTCGGTGCTCTCACGTTCCGTCGCCGATGCGACTATATTGGTCGGTGACCGCGGCGAGGCCGCCGCAGCTGTTCCTGTCCTGCTCGACCACCTCAACACGCTCGAACTTTCTTCCCGAGGATCACCCGCATGAAGCCGCTCGCCCGCACCGAAGGTCTCCTGAAGCAGGTCGTCGGATCCGAGACCTTGGTCTACAACCGCGCCGATGCGACGTCGTGCTGCCTGAATCCGCTGCTGAGCGCCGTGTGGCGTCAGTGCGACGGGACGCATACGGTCGAACAGATCGCCGAGTTGGTCGCGAGCGAGATGACGCTCCCGACCGACGTCGAGCCGACGATGATCATCGAGCAGGCGCTCGTGGAGCTCGAGGAGCACAACCTGATGCTGGTCGCGTTCGACCCGGCGACGGCGCACGACAAGAAGCGCCGCGAGATCCTCAAGGCGGCGGCGATGATCCCGCTCTTCCCGGGGATCCAGCGCATCCTGGCGCCGACGGCCGCGAATGCGGTGTCGGGGCCGGTGACGTCGACGAGTCTCACCGAGTCGGTGACGGCCTCGAGCACGGGGACGGTCGGCGTCTCGCCGACACGTACCGGGACGATTGCGGCGACGGCGTCGAACACCGGCTCGATCGCGGCCACAGCGTCGGCGACCGGGTCCATCGCAGCCACGGCGTCGGCGACGGGTACCGTCACCGCCACCGCGTCCGCTACCGCGTCGGCGACCCGCACGCCGGCCGTCTCGCTGTCGAGAAGCGTCTGATCGCGCACCGCGCCTGAGGCGGATCCCTCCGTCAACGGTCAGGGAAGCCTCGCTTCCCTGACCGTTCGGTTTTTCATCACCGCGCATGACCTCCAGCGACATCTTCATCCAGATCGCGGCCTACCGCGACCCCGAGCTGATCCCGACGCTCACCGATGCGATCGACAAGGCGAGCGATCCGTCGCGCCTGCATTTCTGCATCGCGTGGCAGCACGGCGACGAGGCCGCCATCACACAGTTCGCTCCGTTGCAGGAGCGCGCACGCTTCACCATCCTCGATATCCCGCACCACGAGAGTCGCGGCGTCTGCTGGGCGCGGAATCAGACGCAACAGCACTACCAGGGTGAAGCCTACACGATGCAGCTGGACTCGCATCACCGCTTCGTGTCGGGATGGGACGACCTCTGCATCGGGATGGTCGAGGAGCTGCGGGCCGCTGGGGTCGCGAAGCCGCTCCTGACGGCATACCTCCCGTCGTACGATCCGGAGAACGACCCCGCCGCGCGTGCCCCGGACCCGTGGGCGCTCTGCTTCGACCGCTTCATCCCGGAGGGAGCGATCTTCTTCCAGCCGAAATCGTTGGACGGATGGCAGGCGCTCACCGCCCCGCGCCGTTCGCGCTTCTACTCGGCGCATTTCGCGTTCACCATCGGCGCCTTCTCGCGCGAGGTCCAGCACAACCCCGAGTTCTACTTCCACGGCGAGGAGATCAGCATCACCGTCCGGGCCTTCACGCACGGGTACGATCTCTACAACCCGCACCGCCTGATCGCCTGGCATGAGTACACGCGGAAGGGGCGCACGAAGCACTGGGACGACCATACCGACTGGGGGACCGTCAATCTGTGGTCGCACGGGCTGAATCGTCGCCTGTTCGGCATGGACGAGTATGCGGAGCAACCGGAAGCCGTCGCCGTGGAGCGCGCCGGCCCCTACGGGTTCGGGACGCAGCGGACCCTGGAAGAGTACGAGCGGTTCGCGGGAATCGACTTCCGGCGGCGCGCGGTGACGCCGTCCGTGCTCGATGACAGCGAACCCTCGTTGAACGACAACCTGGACGTCACGTACGAAGAGTTCCAGAACCGCTGCGTGCCCCGCTTCAAGCACTGCATCGATATCGGCTATTCCCAGGTCCCGCTCGACGACTATGACTTCTGGTGCGTGGCGTTCAAGGACGCGAAGGGCGATGATCTCTTCCGCAAGGACGCCGACCCGGAGGAGATCGCTAAGATGAAGGCGGATCCCGACGGCTACTGCAAGGTCTGGCGCGAGTTCGACGCTCCGGAATTCCCGACCTCGTGGGTCATCTGGCCGCACAGTGTGTCGGCGGGATGGTGTCCCCCGATCCTGTCGAACCTGCGATGACCGACCTGACGATCGTCACCGGGATCTGGGATCTCGGTCGCGAGCTCGCTGGAAGCGGCTTCGAACGCTCCTTCGACCACTACCGCACGCGCTTCGCGCAGCTCCTCGCGACGGACGTCCCGATGGTCGTCTTCGGCGACCCCGCGCTCCGTGATTTCGTGCTGGAGGCGCGCGGCGACCGATTGACCGATTTCCGGGAACGACCGGCATCGCACTTCCGTGAGCGGTTCGATTTCTACTCGCGGGTACAGACGATCCGCCAGGACCCGGCATGGCTCGCACAGGCCAGTTGGCTCCCGGCGTCGCCGCAGGCGTCGCTCGAGTTGTACAACCCGATGGTCATGTCGAAGATGTTCATGCTCAACGACGCGACGATCTGGAATCCGTTCGAGAGCACGCATCTCGCGTGGCTCGACGGCGGCATCACGAACACCGTGCACGCGGGGTACTTCACGCACGACCACGTCCTTTCGAAGGTGTCGCAGCTGCTCGACCGCTTCTTCTTCGTGTCGTTCCCGTACGAGGGCGGTGGAGAGGTTCATGGCTTCGCGCGCTCCGGCATGCGGCAGTACTGCCGCGAGGACTCGACGTTCGTCTGCCGCGGCGGTTTCTTCGGCGGGCATCGCGACTGCATCGCCGAGGCCAATCGCCACTATTACGAGGTACTCTCCGGGTCGCTCCACGAAGGCTACATGGGGACCGAGGAGAGCATCTTCACGATCATGGCGTACGAGGAGCCCGACCTCTACGACCGCTACGCGCTGCGCGACGAACACGGCGGCATGCTCGCGCACTTCTTCGAACATGTGAAGTCGCTCCCGGATGTCGCGACGTCGGCCCCCGCCGTCGTCCCTGCCGTGCCGCGCGGACTGCGCGGCCGCGCGTCGACCCGCGACATCGCGGGCAAGACGATCGCCGGGTACGTCGTGACCTTCAACGCGCCCGATCAGCTCACCGCGATGCTCGACAGCTGGACGAAGGGACTCCCCTTCGATCGACTGTTCATCCTGGACAACAGCACCGATGAGGCCGCGCGCGAGGCGAACCGCGCGATCGCCGAACGGCTCGGCGCGGAACTCCTGTACCACCCGAAGGGGAATGGCGGGATCTGTGGGGGGCGGCAGTTCGTCGCCGAGCATTTCGACGGCTCGTCGTTCGACTACTGCGTGTTCCTCGAGGACGACATGTTCCTCAACGGGAGCGACAAGACGGGGCTCTGCCGGAACGGCTTCCGCCTGCACGTGCCGGAACTGCGCCGTACGTTGCTCACGATCATGACACTCGAGGAGTTCGATTTCCTGAAGCTCTCCTTCAGCGAGTTCTTCGGCGACAATCGGACGCAGTTCGCCTGGTACAACGTCCCGGATCATGTGCGCCGGAAGTTCTGGCCCGAGAAGACCAAGCTCCCCGTGCGCGGACTCGACCCGAATGCGCCGCTGACGCACTTCGATCGCATCGGCATGGTGGACGGCGTCGCGTACATCGACGGCGAGATCTACTACTGCAACTGGCCGCAGATCGTGAGTCGCGAAGGGAATCGGCGGATGTTCCTGGACACCAAGTGGGAGCATCCCTACGAGCAGACCTGGATGTCGCACATGTTCCAGCTGACGGCCAAAGGCGAGCTTCGGCCGGCGCTGCTGCTGGCATCGGTGGTGACGCACGACCGCTTCACGCACTACGCGTCGGAGCTTCGGCGGGAGAACTGACGGAACGACCGAGCGGCGGCGATCGGGCCGGTCGGGATATCCGACCGGCCCGATTTTTCGTAGAATAGGGCGTCCCCGAGAACTCCCCACCGCCGGAGTCCCCCGTATGGTACGCCGATCCCTCTTTACGATCCCCGCAGCGATGCCGCTCGCGTTCGCGGCCGCGCTCGCACAAGCCCCATCACCCAGTGCTGCGCCGGCACCGATCAAGGCCGACTACGCGCTCACGAACGTCCGCATCGTCACCGCGCCCGGCAAGGTGATCGAGAAGGGGACGGTCCTCACGCGCGATGGTCGGATCGCGGCCGTCGGCGCGACGGTCACGATCCCCGCCGGCGTGGTCCGCATGGACCTCAGCGGACACACCGTCTACGCCGGGCTGATCGACGCGGCGACGAGCATCGGCCTCCCGTCCGTGAGCCGCGCGCTCCCGACCGCGGCAGCCGCCGCCGCAGCGCCCGCCGGTGGCGGACGTGGCGGCGCGGGCGGCCCCGGTGGTGGACGCGGTGCCGGCCCGGCCGCGCGCAACAATGCGGCGCCCCCGCCGCCGCCGATCGTCCCTGAGCTCGACGCCGGCGCCGAAGCGGCCGACATGTTCGCCCCGACCGATGACCAGCTCAAGGCGTTCCGTGCGGGCGGCGTGACCACCGTCGGGCTGGTCTTCCAGGGCGGACTCTTCCCGGGGCGCATCGGCGCCGCCCTCACCAGCTCCCCCGAAGCAGGGCGGCTCCCGCTCCGCGCCGCGGTCGCGCAGGAAGTCGCCTTCGGCACCAACCGCAACGGCGCCTACCCGGGCACCGGGATCGGCGCGGTGGCCTACATCCGTCAGGCCTATCTCGATGCCCAGTACGAAGCACGGCTCGAGAAGGCCTTCAAGGCCGGCGTGCCGGGTGCACGCCCCTCGAACGATCGGTTCCAGCGCGCCCTGATGCCCGCCGCGGGCAACGAGATGCCCTCCTGGTTCGTGGCCTCCAAGGAGCGCGAGATGATCCGCGTGGCGGAGATCGCCAAGGAGATGGGGGTGAAGAATCCGGTGGTGGTCGGCGCGCAGGAAGGATGGCGTGCGATCCCCTACCTGAAGTCCACCGGCGCGACGGCGATCGTGTCGCTACTCTGGCCCTCGGCCGATTCCGTCACTGGCCGTGAGTTCCTCGCGGTCGGCTCGGGACGCTCGGGCGTCGCGCCGCCGGCCGACGCCGCCGCTACCGCGCAGGTGCGGGGGAACGCCGCCGCGCTCGCGAAGGCGGGGATCCCGGTCGCCCTCGCTTCCTATGGTGGCGAGAGCGGCGTGACCTTCCGCGAGCGGATCCGCTCGACGATCGAAGCCGGGATGAGCCCCGACGACGCCCTGCGCGCCGCCACGGTCACTCCGGCCGCACTCCTCGGGATCACCTCGATGGTCGGCACGATCGAAGTCGGCAAGCTCGCCAACTTCGTCGTCGTCTCGGGGAACGATCTCTTCGCCTCCGGAAGCCCGATCAAGCACGTCTTCATCGAAGGGCGGATCTACTAACCATGGACACCACTATGCATATCCTCTCACGGGTCGCCCGCCGCGCGTCGGCCGCCGGCCTGTTCGCGGCCGGTGCCGCGGTGCTCGCGGTGCCCGCTGCACTCGCGGCACAGGACGTCGCCATCAGGAACGCGACGGTGATCACGATCGCCAACGGCGACATCCCCAACGCCACGGTCGTCGTCCGCAACGGCAAGATCACCGCCGTCGGCGCGAACGTCGCGATCCCCGCCGGCATGAAGACCATCGACGGTACCGGCAAGTTCGTCATGCCCGGCCTCATCGACGCGCACTCGCATGCCGCACTCGAGAACGGGATCAACGAAGGCTCGGAGTCGGTGACCCCCGAAGTGCAGGTCCAGCTCAAGAACGATGATCCCGTCATCTATCGCTCCCTCGCGGGCGGCGTGACCGCGGCGCTCCTGCTGCATGGCAGCGCCAACACCATCGGCGGTCAGGCCCGTGTCATCAAGATGCGCTGGGGCCAGTCGGTGGACTCGATGTACTTCAAGGGGGCGTTCCGGATCGTGAAGTTCGCGCTCGGCGAGAACGTCACCCGCGCCAGCTCCACGGCGCCGGCCGACCAGCGCCGCTTCCCGATGTCCCGTATGGGGGTGGACCACACGGTGCGCTACTGGTTCACTCTGGCCAAGGACTACGACAAGGAGTGGAGCGACTACCGCGCCGCGGTCAAGACGAACCCCAACGCCATCATGCCGCGCCGCGACCTGCGGCTCGAGGCGTTGGTGGACATCCTGCACGGTGACCTCAAGGTCCACTCGCACAGCTATCGCGCCGACGAGATCCTGATGCTGATCCGCGTCGCCGACGAGATGGGCTTCAAGGTGCACACCTTCCAGCACGTCCTCGAGGGCTACAAGGTCGCCGACGAGATCGCCAAGCACGGCGCGATGGCGTCGACCTTCGCCGACATGTGGGGCTACAAGGTCGAAGCGTACGACGCGATCCCCTACAACATGGCGCTGATGTCGCAGCGCGGGGTGGTCGTCTCGGTCAACTCCGACTCCGATGAACGCATCCGCCGTCTGTACCAGGAGGCCGGCGTCGGTGTCCGCTACGGCAACATGAGCGTGAACGAGGCGCTCAAGATGGTCACCCTCAACCCGGCCAAGCAGCTCGGCGTCGACAAGATGGTCGGCACACTCGAAGTCGGGAAGGACGGCGATATCGCCGTCTTCTCGGCGCATCCCTTCGCCGCCGAGGCGATGGTCGAATACACGATCGTCGACGGCAAGGTGCTGTTCGAGCGTGGCGAGGCGAGCACTCTTCGCAAGCGCGCCGCGGCCAACACCGGCAACCCGGGAGGCGACCGATGAACCGCGCCGTGATGAAGTCCCTGCGCGGCACCGCGGCGTTCGCGGCATTGGCCGCGATCTCGCTGGTGCCCTCCGCGCTCCGTGCGCAGGCGTCGCCGGGCGAGGAGACCTCGTATCTCATCAAGGGCGGGACGGTGGTGAACCCGGGCGGACAGCGCCTCGCGAACACCAACATCCTCGTCCGCAACAACCGCATCGTGCAGATGGGGCCGAACGTGACGGCCAGCGATGCCAAGGTGATCGACGCCGCCGGGAAGCTGATCTACCCCGGGATGATCGACGCCAACACCGGGATCGGGCTGACCGAGATCGGCGGCATCGGCACGATGAACCTCCGCAGTGAGATGGGGGAGTTCAATCCGCACATGAAGGCGCTCGTCGCGCTCAACGTCGAGAGCGAGATCCTCGGCGTGACGCGCATGAACGGCGTCACCTCGGTGGTCACCTCTCCCACCGGCGGGATGATCAGCGGGCAGGCGACGCTGATCAACACCGCGGGATGGACGTGGGAGGATCTCGCCGTGAATCGTGAAGCGGGGATCGTGATCAACTTGCCTGGCAGCGGTGGTGGTGGCCGTGGCGGTGGAGGGGGCGGCGGTCGCGGTGGTGGCGCTGGTGGCGGAGCGCCGGCCGCACAGCAGATGGCAGAACTCACCGAGTTCATGCAGGAGTCCAAGGACTACGATGCGCGGCGCACCGCGGGCTCGGCCAAGCAGGACCTCGTCTACGAGGCGATGCGTCCGCTCTTCAGCAAGGCCGTGCCGGCCATCATCCCCGCGAACGGCGAAGCCGCGATCAAGTCGGCGATCGAGTTCGGGGAGAAATGGGGCGTGCGCGTGGTGATCCAGGGAGGCAGTCAGGCGTGGAAGGTGCGCACCCTGCTCGCGCAGAAGAACATCCCGGTGATCCTTGGCTCCATCCAGTCCGCGCCGAGCGATGACCAGGCATACGACGAGATCTATGCGCAACCCGGCCTGCTCTACGAGGCGGGGGTGAAGTTCGCCTTCTCGACCGGCGGTGGGTCCAACGCCCGCCATGTGGCCTTCCACGCGGCGCTCGCGGTGGCGTACGGCCTCCCGGCCGACGGGGCCCTGAAGGCGCTGACGATCTGGCCGGCCGAGATCCTCGGTGCGGACAAGGAGATCGGGTCACTCGCCACTGGGAAGCTCGCGAACTTCTTCATCGTCACCGGCGATCCGCTCGACCTGCGCACGCAGGTTGTGGACGTCTTCATCAAGGGCCGTCAGGTCCCGGACGACGATCGGCACAATCGTCTGTACCTGAAGTACAAGGCACGACCGACGGTGATCGTGCCGTAGTCGCACCCCCGGTCGATGGGGCGAGAGCGGGGATCGCAGAAACGCTCTCGCCCCATCGCCCGACGCGTCCTTCCCATCACGACTCAGGTCGCACGCATGCGCCCACTTTCCCTCATTCGTACGGTCGCGCTGCTGATTCTGCCCGCGGCGCTCCGTGCCCAGTCGCCTTCGCCGGCGACGATGGACTCGCTGCTCTCACGCCTCGAAGGTCGCTGGACGATGACGGGGACCGTTCGCGGCAAGGCGGTGACATACCGTCTCGACACCCAACGCACGCTCCGCAATCGATACGTCGAGCTGCATATGGAGGACGCGTCGCAACCATCCACCTACGAAGCTCGAGTGCTGATCGGCGTCGATAGCGCGAAGTCGGTGGTCATCGCCCATTGGATCGACAGTTTCGGTGCCGGCTACTCCATCCCGCACGCCACGGGCGTGACCCGCGGTGACACACTGGAGCTCCGCTTCCCGTACGCGACGGGCGTGTTCAAGGACATGTTCACGTACGACCGTCGGTCGGACAGCTGGCACATCCTCATCGAAGCCGAGGACGGGCCTGGGAAGTGGAAGCCGTTCGCCGATTATCGCGTCCGGCGCCGCTGAGCCTCAGCGGGGATCGCAGCTGACGAACTGCACCGCGGCCGGGACCGTGGATACAGGAGTGGTCGCGGGTACCGCGGCCCGGACCCGCACGAGGCAGCTGGAGAGCTCGCCGGCGAGACCGACGAGGCCCTTGTCGATGCGCTTCACGAGACCGAGGTAATCGCCGACGGTCCATCCGGCTTCCTTCCGATCGGTGAATCCACGGGCGACGAGCGCCCCATCGGCTGCGCGGATGAGCTCCCACGAGGCACTCACCTGCACCTCGCCCGTCGTGACCGTGGCGTCCTCGGCGGCGACCCCCTCGAGATGTGTGATGTGCAATTGCACCAGATAGTCGTGTCGGGTCTGGACCGGCCACGGCGCCACATCCACCGCTTGGATGTTCGGCGCGGCGTTGAGCGCGGCCGACAAGGTGCGCATGATCCCCGCGCTGGGTTCCTCGCTCCAGCGCTGGAACCCCGACTGCTCGATCCGCGATCCGCGACGGTGCACGATCGCCGGGGTCGCGAGATAGGGGGCGAGGTCGAGGCGGCGCAGCCCGATCGACATCCCGCCCGATTCGCGTGGTGCGGTCGCGACGGAGAGCGCCGGCGAGCCACCGAGGACGTACTCCTCGACCGGCGGTGTGGTGCGGGCGAGCTTGAAGCACCCGGTGAGCAGGAGCAGGGCGCCGCCCCCGGAGAGACAGGCTCTGGTCAGTCGTGCGGTCGTTTTCATGGAATCTTCCCCCCCGGCGGCCGTTTGCCGCGGAGCAACATGTCGGGATTCTGCTCGAGCGAGTTCAGGAGCAGTCGGAGCGCGTTGGTCGCGTCCTTCAGGTTCGAGAGCGCCGACTCGACGCCGAAGCCGATCCCCGAGTCGGTGGACATGATGCCCTGCGTATCGTCGATCGTCTTGTGCAGCGCCTGCAGCGTGGCGCTGAGTTCCTTGGTCGCCTGCTTCAGATCGGTCGCCATCGGGTCGATGGCGGCGCCGGCGGTCGCGGCCAGGGTATCGACGCGCGCGAGTGTGCGATTCAGCTGCGCGGTCATCGCAGGCACTTCCTTCAGTGCGGCCCGGAGCTCGGGCGCATCGACCAGGCGCTGGACCGACTGCGCCGAACCGACGACCGCCTTGTTGATGGCCGGCATGTCGATCGACTCGAGCATCTGGTTGACCTTGAAGAGCACCTTCACGACATCGGCGACCACGCTCCCGGCATCGGTCCCGAGTGCGGCCATCAACGACGGCGTCGTGGGGATCTCCGGCCAGCGCGTCTTGTCCTTCTGGAGGATCGGCGGCTTGGGGTCCTTGCGATACGACAACTCGATGTAGAGCTGTCCGGTGACGATGCTCTCCATCTGCAGCTGGGCCCGGAGTCCGTCGCCGATCTGCTTGGCGAGCACGTCGGCGGCTCCGAGATCGACGTAGTTCCCGAGCTCGGTCTGCAGGAGCTTGATGTCGATCTCGTACTCGACGGGCACCAGGAAGGTCTTGTCGTGCTGGTCGATCTGGATCAGCATCTTGGTGACCTTGCCGACCGGGGCTCCCTGGAACTTGACCGGCGCACCGACCGCGAGGCCGTTGACCGACTCGCGGAAGAAGGACGAGAAGGTCGTCGAGTTCCGGAACCAGGTGTTCCCCGCCAACATGGCGGTGCCGACCACGGCGATGATGATCGCCCCGATCAGGAAGAGGCCGATCATCGTGGGGTTCGCGCGTCTGCTCACGTCATGCCTTCGCTACTACGGGTGAGGAATCGGTGCACCGCGTCACTCGGTGGGTGGTCGCGCAACTCGGCAGGGTTCCCGAGTGCGGTCATGGTCTTCTCTTCGATGTCGAGGAAGAGCGCTCGATCCGCGATCCGATAGATGCTGTCCAGATCGTGGCTCACGACGACAATTGTCGTGCCGAAGCTGGCCTTGATCTCGAGGATCAGGTCATCGAGGCGGCTCGCACTCACCGGATCGAGCCCGGACGACGGCTCGTCGAAGAAGAGGACGTCGGGGTCGAGGGCGAGCGCCCGGGCCAATGCCGCGCGCTTGCGCATCCCGCCGCTGATCGCGGAGGGGTAGAACTCGTCGAAGCCGCGGAGTCCGACCAGCGACAGCTTCAACTGCACCACGTCGGCGATCGCATCCGCCGCGAGTGTGGTGAACTCGGTCAGCGGGAGCGCGACGTTCTCGGCGAGGGTCAACCCGCTCCAGAGGGCGCCATTCTGGTAGAGCACGCCGGTGCGACGCAGGATCTCCCGACGCGTCTCAGCGTCCGCCGCGCTGAAGTCCGTGCCGTCGCGCAGGATGGTTCCGGACGCCGGCTGGTTCAGTCCGATCAGGTGCTTGAGCAGCGTGCTCTTGCCGCTGCCGCTCCCGCCCATCACGACGAACACCTCACCGCGCGTCACGGTGAAGTTCAGGTCGTGCATGATGACACGCGATCCGTACTGCATGGTCAGCCCCTGCACCTCGATCGGAGGAGCGTCGGTCTTCGCGGCGGCGACGAGTGGTGGCGTGGTCATATTTGCAGGAGCGCGGCGAGCCAATCGATCACGGCGTTGCTGAGGATGATCAGGGTGATGCCGATCACGACCGCTGAGGTAGCCGCGCGACCGACCGCGCCGGCGTCGTTGCCGGCGCGCAGTCCCTGACGACAGCCGGCGACGCCCACGATCAGCCCGAAGATCGCGGCCTTGAAGACGCCGAGCATGGTGTCGGAGAGCTCCACCGCCTCGAGCATCCCGTGCATGAACTGCGCAGCGGTGAGATCGAGCATCGTGACGGCAACGGCGAGCCCACCGACGATCCCGACGAAGTCCGCGTAGATGACGAGGAGCGGCATCATCACGAAGAGCCCGAGCACCCGAGGCAGTACCAGGTGTTCGATCGGCGAGATGCCGAGGGTGCTCAGGGCGTCGATCTCCTCGGTGATCTTCATGCTGCCGATCTCGGCGGCGAATCCTGCGCCCGTCCGTCCCGCGATGATGATCCCCGTCATCAGGGCGCCCATCTCGCGGAGCATCCCGTAGCCGGCCAGATACGACACGTAGTAGCCGGCACCGAAGCGCTTGAGGACGACGACGCCCAGGAACGCGATGATCACACCGACCAGCAGGGCGATGAGCGTGACGATGGGAAGTGCGCCCGAACTGTTCGACTGCACGACGACCCAGAACTCGCGCCACCGCATGCGCACATCGCCACGCAGCAGATGCGCGCCTCGGATCGCCACGTCTCCGAGGAAGGCGATCGCGGAGTGTATGTCGTTCCAGCCGTCGATCGCGGCTTGGCCAAGCCGTGCGACAGCGGAGACTCGCGGCGTTTCGCTCTCGGCTACCCGATTGGGCACCAGGCGCGCGAGTGCCAGCAGGCGGGCAGCGCGAGGCGGCACCCCCGAGGTGTCGCATTCGATCTTCTGCGCGGCACAGCCTTCCTCCATCTGTCGGAGGAAGATGAGAAGACTGCTATCCCAGGAACCCAGTGCGGTGACTTCCACACGGAGTAGGCGGGGCTTCGGCTGTGCTGTGGCCCCGGTCCCGAGGGCTGCCGTGAGGAGGGGTGCGAAGTGCGGCACCGGTCGCTCGAGATTCCAGTCACCGGAGAGCACTGCGACCAGGGCGTCGCCCTCCTGTCGGAACACGGCCTGTGCGCCGTCGGTCGCTGCTTGCGTCGCTCCCATTCCCCCTCGTGACTTGCTCGGAGCCGCGACCAGGATTGGCGCGAAGACGGCAGTCTGAGAAGGATGCGGTGCGGGCGACAGCGCACCAATCGCCCGAAAGGACTACTCCTTGTGCTGCGCCTGCCAGTCGGAGAGTGCTTGCGCCTCGACCGGGGCCGGGATCTCGTGCTTCGGCGCCGACCGGCGGGCCTCGGGGACCGTTCCCCACCAGGCGAGCGTGTCCTTCAGCGTCTGCGCGAGCGGGCGGAAGTTCAGCCCGGCGGCGATCACCTTCGCGTTCTTGATCGACTGGTGCCCGAAGTCGTTCCCCTTGAGCATCACCCACGGCACCGCGCTGTCGATCTTGTGCGCGGTGAGAAGGTCATAGTCCTCCACGAACACGAGCTTCGCATGCGGATTGATCGTCGCGCGTGCGACGTTGTAGAACTCCCGCGAGGTCATCCCAGCCTTGGGACCGACCACGTTGTACACACCCCGTCGTCCATCCTCCACGAGCTTCACCATGAACTCGGCGAGGTCGCGAACGTCGATGAAGGCGACCGGGTCGTCCCGCTTGCCGGGGGCGAGTACCTCCCCGCCCTTCGCGAGTCTGGCCGGCCAGTAGGGGAACCGATCGCTCGTGTCGCCGGGGCCCACGATGTAGGTGGGGCGCACCACGATGGTCCGCTCGCCGAAGACGGCACGGACCTGCGCCTCGCACTGCGCCTTGTTCACGCCGAACGTCTCCGACGGATCCTTCGGATCGGCCTGCACGAGGTGCGGCTGGTCGGACTCGTCGTGCCCGCGCTTCAGGTACGGATAGTACACACCCGTGGACGACGTGAAGAGATACGCCCCCACCGCGTCCTTCAGCAATTCCGTGGACTGCCGTACCCAGTCGGGATTGGTCGCGGAGTCATCGATGACGACGTCCCAACGGCCCCCCCTGAGTGCATCGAGTTGGCCGTTGCGATCACCGATCAGGCGGGTCACGCCCTCGGGCAGGTCACCATCGCGTCGCCCGCGGGTGAAGGTCGTCACCTTGTGGCCACGTGACACCGCGTGGCGCACAAGATGCGGACCGATGTAGCCCGTGCCGCCAAGGATCAGGATATTGAGGCCGGCGCCGTTCCGCACCGGTTCACCTCGGACTGCGGACCGAGGGATCGCGACCGCCGCGACTCCTGCCGCCGCGGCGGTCGCACGGACGAAACCTCGACGTGTGCTCATCCTGCCCTCGGCCCTCGGTTCAGCGCGCAGCCGGACGCGGCAACGCGCTCGGCGGGATCATGCCGTTCAGCCGCATGTAGTTCGCGAGCTGGCTGTAGTGGTCGGCCAGATCGAGCGCGTGCCCGAGCACCATGTTGATGCGAGTGGACGGGCGCGTGGTGCCGTTGAAGGTCAGGGAGATCGTCTCGCCGAGCGTGGGATCCGCCAGCTGCTCCATGGCCTGCGCGCAGAAGGCGAAGCTCGCCTTGAGCTGCGTCACGAGCTCCTGCTTGGACCACTTGGCCTTCACCGAGTCCGGGGTCGAGGTCTCACGATCGGTGAGCGTCGCCTTCATGGAGCCGAAGGTGTTGCAGAACAGATAGCTGTCGCTCGCCACATGCTGCGCGATGTAGCCGATGGTGAGCTGCTTGTCGGTCGGCTTGTAGCTGAACTTCGACTCGGGGATCGAGTCGAACGCCTGCGCGATGTTGCGGTGCGAGGCGAGGATGCGCCCCTTGAACGCGGCGACGATGGGGTTGGCGGGCGCAGCGGCGGGTGCCGTCTGCGCCGACAGTGCGATCGGCAGGACGAGCGTGGCGATCGTGAGGCGAAGGTACTTCATCGGAACTCCAGTCACAGGGTTACGGCGGGGGAATACAGATATGGCAGTCCGACGCGCGGCGCGCAACTCGGCGGCGCCCGTCGAGCCGCCGGCCTCAGGGACCCGTGACTTCGATCCGGCGCTCGGTGCGGAGAGTCGACTGACCGGCGACGGTGATCTCGACCTGCACGATGTAGCTCCCCTTGGCGAGTGTCGAGATGTCCAGGGCGAGCGCGCGCGCCGATGTGGAGGATCCACGCGCCGAGAGGTCGTCGACGGAGATGCTCACCGGGGTCGCGTCGCGCTTACCGCCGATGGCTCGCCCCAATCGGCCGAAGAGGCCGCCTTCCTGGGATTCGCTCTCGCGCAGCACGATGACGTTCACATGCACTTTCTCGCCCGTCGGATCGGTGCCGTAGGCTTCCCAATAGACCCCGAGCTTCTCCTTCGCCCGCACACGCTCGGTGGGCAGTGCGTGCGGCGCGACCTCCTCCACCGAACCCGGGAATCCGCCGCTGCTTCTATAGAGGAGCAGATTCGAGAGCGTGACACGCTCGCGCGGACCCGGCGCCGGCCCGATGCCGTATCGCGCGCGCGCGACCCCCTTCAACTGCGGCGCGCTGAGCTCCGCACTCATCAGCAACGGACCCCATGGCGCGCGCACGGTGAGCACGCCGCTCGCCGGCGCATCCTCGCGACGGGCCACGAAGTCACGGGGCGTCTCACCTCCGGGCGTCACCACGAGCGCGGCACGCAGAGGACCCTTGGCCACGGCAGGATTCCCGCGCGTGTCGTACGCCATCACGACGATCGCGCTGTCGCCGCGCTTGAACACCGCCTGCTGATGGTCGAGTTCGAGGAGCTGCTTGGCGTAGGCGGGCGCGTAGCGCGCGATCACCGGCGACATGTTCTGACGCCAGACCGCCGAGTCGGCGTGTACGGGGTCGTTGAGCACGAAGCCGGCCGGGATGTAGCGGTAGGCGGGCACCGCTTCCATCCCCACGATGCTGATCCCGTCGTCGTCGCGCGGGCGGATCTCCACGCCGGGGATCCGCGGCAGCTGCGGCTGCGCATCGGGAGCGCCGCCGGCGTTCCCGGGCAGCGGTCCCTTGGGGATGTCCGGTGGACGGGTCAGCGGCGGCATGCTCGACGGGATCTTGGTCCCCGGCGGGTAGCTCCCCATGGTCGTCCCGCCCTTCCCCTTCCCCTTCACCCCGATGCTCGTCCCCGGACCCCGGGGAATGATGCTCGAGTCGGCCAGTCCCACGCTGAAGGGGAGCACGTACTCGGACGCCCAGCTCCGCGGCCAGCCGAAGCGGAGGAGGGTCTCGCGTTCGTCGTCGTTGAATCCCTTCTGGAACGGACCCGGAGCGTCCTTGATCATCTGCACCATCGTCATCCGCGCGAAGTACTCGGTGCGCGAGTCGTTCCCGGGCATACCATAGAGAGTGCGGGCGAAGAACCAGGTGCGCGCGGCCCAGGCCTCCCGTGCGGGATCGCCGCATCGCAGGTTCCGGTACTGCGCGCGCGACACATCGTCGAGCAGCAATGTCATGTCGCGCCAGGCGCAGCTCTCCACGGGTCCCATGTGGCCCAACGCCGAGTCGTAGGTGCGTTCGGCGGCGACGTAGTCGCCGAGCATGTGGTGCGCGAACCCCACCAGGATCTCGCAGCGCCAGCCGTTGCCCGCGCCCTCGCCGGCGCACCCGCGCGCCACCTCGAGGGCATCGCGATACCGGTCCGACTCCACGAGATAGCGCACGCGCTGCTCGGTGATCCAGAGCAGTCCGGGAGATGAGCTCCCGAGCGTCTCCAACTCACGGAGCAGCTGCTCGCGCCGCTTCGTGATGTCCTTGGGTTCCGGCGGGAGATCGTTCCCTTCGGCGTACCAGTAGCAGTTCTTCCCCACCCGCTCCGAGCAGTCAGGGGGCCGGCGCGACATCACCTTGGGCAGCCCGGTGTGCCGGAACGCCTCGAACTCGATCTGCGCGGATCGCGCACGGTCGAGGACGGAGAGGTCGGCGGCGGTCAGGACCCCGCTATTGAGCGGCTCCGCCCCGGAGGACGACGGGGTATTGCGGACGATCTGCGCGCCGAGCTGTGGGGCTCGGATCGCCGTCAGGAGCGAAAGGGTGACCGTCAGGAAGGTACGCACCGGGGAATATTACCCCCCTACTGCGGAAAGGTCTCCCTCAGCGGTCCTTCGGCCGCTCCTTGGTCACCGCGGTCACGATCCCCGCCCCCAGCAGGACCACCGCGACGATCCCGACCCACTGGTTCGCGATCCCGGCGGCGGACATCCCCCACGCCACTCCAGCGATCACGACCACGACACCCACCAGATAGATCCCAAAGGACATGCGACACCGGCCGAGGTCGTGAGGAACGGAGGTACGGAGGAACGCGGTCAGGTGGACGCTTTCGCGACGATCGCCGTGAGCAGGCGGATCTGGTCCTGCTGCATGGTCACCAGCTCCGCCCACTGCGTCTCACGCAACTGGTCCATCTTCTCGTGCAGCATCATGATCTCCAACTCGGCCTTCAGATTCACTTCATAGTCGTACGCCGCACTCTTGCGATCGCTTTCCGAGAGCCGGTTCTGCGACATGAGGATGATCGGTGCCTGGATCGCAGCGAGCATCGAGAGGAACAGGTTGAGCAGGATGTACGGATACGGATCGAACGCCGGCGAGCGACGCAGGAGCGTCATCGAGTTGAACGCGATCCACAGGACCAGCACCGCCGCGAAGAGCCCGATGAAGGTCCACGACCCACCGAACCGCGCGACGGCGTCGGCCGCGCGCTCACCGAACGTCGGCACCGGCGGCTGTGCCTGACGTCGTGCGATCGAGGTACGCTCCTCGAGACTCTGCGCGACCTTGAGCGCTTGCGCGTCGAGTTTCTCGACCGACTCGCGCAGGAGACGGGCGACCGTCTGACGGGTGTCCGGCATGACGGAATCGTACCGCGAGAGCATGACCCTGACACTCGCCCGATGTGACTAGCTCGAAAGGATGAGCGCGAGGACTAGACCCATCGTGCGATGACGCTCCGGCCCGGGGCGACCTACCCTTCGAGCATGGTCTTACCGGCGCGCGCATCTCATCTCGTGTCGAACCCTCTTGCAACGGACGCCCCCATGACGCTTGTCAAGCTCAATCCCCGGACGCTCGGGATCGTCGCGATCCTCTCCTTCGCGCCGTTCGGTGCCTTGGTCGCGCAGAACGTGAACAACAGCGATGCCTCGTCTGCTGGCGCGGCGATCTCCGCCGTCAGTGGCCTCTTCACACCGGGCAAGACCGGCACCGGTGGAGCGGTCAGCTTCTCCGCCGCAGCCGCGATCACCAACTCGCTCGCCGCCGGCACGCTCGCGTCGCCGCTCACGGGCAATATGGTCTCCGCCGCGGTCGGCGCGCAGATCTCCGCCCTTCTGGCCGGAACTCCGGGCACGCTGGCGACCCTTCAGGGGCAGTTGAACGCCTCGGGCGCTCCGCCCGCGGAGACCGCGAAGCTGCTCCTCAGCCTTGCCGGCCTCACCAAGAACAGCCGCAGCGGTCGCAGCGGCGATACCGATCGCGCCGCGGTCGTCACGTCGCTCCTCGCCTTCAATGCGATGATCAACGCCTCGTCGCCCGAGTTCCTCGGGAACGCGCCGCCGTCGATCATCGCCATCCATGCGGTGCTGTCGTCGTTGACCGAAGCGGGCAATATCCGCCCGTAGAGCCTGTCGCACATCGACCCGGCGCCCGGAACGTCTTCGACGTCACCTGCCAGGTCACTCAGTCCCACCAGGAGTTCGCACCATGTCCAGCATGCGCATCATCCGTCCGCTGTTCCGCGTCACCGTCGGTCTCTCGATCTTCCTCGCCGCTCGCGTCGAAGCGCAGGATCGTGAACTGCTCGTCTGGAGCGGCCGCGTCGACAAGGAAGTGCAGATCACGCTCCGTGACTCGACCATGTCCACCACGATCATCGGTGGGGCCCCGGTCGTCACGAAGTATCTCGACATCAAGTCGCGACTGCCGCGTCGCCCCGGCTTCGTCCGCGTCGAACTCGACGGCGGTCGCGGTGATGTGGACGTGATCCAGCAGCCCACGTCCGAGAACGACTTCGCCGCCGTCATCCGCGTGCGCGATGCCAGCGTCGGCGTCGACACCTATCTGGTGAAGGCCTTCTGGAATCCGACGAGCGGCGAAGACCGCTACTCGAAGGCCGCGCAGACCGTCCGCGAGAACGCGGCCGCGCTGCCGGCGAACACGATCCACTGGACGGGTCAGGTCGACCGCGAGGTGAACATCGAATGGCGCGGTTTCGACGTCCGCACCGTGGCGAAGAACGGCGAGCAGGGCCGCGAAGTCCACTCGAGCGTCAGCAATGCGCTGCCGTCGATGGATGCGCGCGTCGAGCTCAGCATCCGTGAAGGGCGCGGCGACGTGACCATCACGCAGCAGCCGACCTCGGCCAATGGTTACACCGCGATCTTCCGCATCCGTGACCCGCAGACCGGGTTCGGCAAGTACGTGTTCGACGCCACCTGGCGGTAGTAGCGGCTGGAGTCCCGCTGGAGGCGAAGCGGAGCGGAAACAGAGCGGGGGCCGTCGAAAGACGGCCCCCGCTGTGCTTTCGAGCGTGACGCCTTACTTCGTCGCCGCCGCCAGATCCTTCAGCGCGCCGATGAGCAGCTTCACGCGCGCACTGTCCTTGGCGGTCGAGACGTCCGCGGCCAGTCCGGTCGCGAGTCGCTCGAGGATCGCCTTGCGCGTCGCACCGCTCGCCTTCTCCGCCGCATCGATCCCCGTGTTGATCGAGGCGCTGCGCGCCGGCGCGATGCCGGAACCACGGACAAGCTGATCGACGTACGACCGCACCACCGGGAAGGCCGCCGGCCACTTCACCTTCGGCTGCATCTGCGGGTTGAACTGGTCGAACTTCACCAGCGCTGCCGCCGCGATCTCGTTCGCCGACAGGTACTCGCTCGGCGTCAGCTCGAAGATGTCCAGCCCGCGCGCGATCTCCGATCCGTAGAGCAGGCCGTTGTAGTAGTACGCGCCCCAGTAGCCGGCGGTGACGAGCTTGCTGCCGTCCACCGGACCGCGGTCGAAGTACGCGATCTCATACGGATGCGCCGCATCCGTGAAGTCGATCAGATCGAGCCCGCCCTGATACCACCCCTGCGCCATGATGTCGCGCCCCGGCACCGGGATCAGCGAGCCGTTGTGCGCCACGCAGTTCTCTTCCTTGGTCTGCGTCGCCGGCATCTTGAAGAACGCACCCTGCGTCAGCTTGCGGTCCTTCAGCGTGAAGATCGCGTCCGCGCCCCAGTCGATGGGATCATCGACGCGGCACTTCGGGCTCGTCCCACCGCCCCACTCGTCGGTGAACAGGAGCTTGGTCGCGTCGTTGTTGAAGGTCGCCGAATGCCAGAAGGCGAAGTTCGTGTCGCCCACCGCCTGCAGACGCTTCGGGTTGAGCGGATCCTTGAGGTCGACGAGGATGCCGTAGCCGCCGCACGCACCGGCGCCCAACCCCATCTCGGGGTAGAGCGTGATGTCGTGGCACTGGTTCGGTCCCGTCGCCGGGCCCTGCGGGCCAGGACCACCCCGCCCGCCGCGGCCGGCGGCAGCGGCCGCCTGCTGCGCCGCCAGATCCGCCGGAGCGGCGCCATGCTGCGAGACCGGAGCCAGTCCGTCGAAGATGCGACCGAAGCTCACGACCTTCGCGTTCTCCGGATGCGCGAGCTCGACCTTGATGATCTCGATGCGGAACCGCGCGCCGTTCACGTCCTCCGCCGGCAGATCCTTGCACCCTGCGAGCTCCTCCTCCGGACGCACGCCGGCCGAACCCGACACGTAGATGTAGACCACGCCCTTGTCCTTCGGGTCGGGGACCACCGTGTGCGTGTGCGAGCCGCGGCAGGTCTGCACATCCTTCACCTTCTTCGGGTGCGCCGGATCGCTGATGTCATAGATGCGCACGCCCACCATGCGATCCTTGCTCACGCGATCGGTGATCCCCTGCGTGCCGCAGTCGGTCCGGTCGCCCGTGCTCTCCGACGACACGAAGAGCAGGTTCCCCCACACCGACGGATCGCCCTGTCCCGTCGCGCAGACTTCGACCGAGGTGAGCACCGGCTTCGCCGGGTTCGCCACATTCCAGATCTGGAAGCCGCTGAAGTTCCCCTGATAGACGTACGGCGCCTTGAACGCGAGATCGGAGTTCGCGAAGGTCAGGCCGCGCGAGCCACCGTCGCCGTCGAGCTTGTCGGGCTTGCCGACGTTCGCGATCAGCTTGAGCCCCTTGATCGCCTCACCGGCGTCGCGCATGCCGGCCTTGAGGCCGACGCGCGGATCGGTGGTGGAGGCAGCCTTCGCCGCCGGCGGTGGGGTCACGGGCTTCACGGCGGCACTTCCCTGCGCGTGCACGGTGACCGCGAACAACAACGAGAGTGAACCGGCCGACAGCCGGGTCAGATGGTGCGAACTGTGCATCGAAGCCTCACTTGGTGGTTTTTCCCTTCATCGCGACCAACATCTTCTGCATCCGCTCGATCTCGCCGCGTTGGTCGGCATCGACCCCCGTCGCATAGCCGAAGATCTCCGGACCCTGCCCGCCGCCCGGCGAGTCGAACAACGTCTTCACCATCACCAGCGCCCCTTCGTGGTGCTGGATCATGAAGGTGAGGAAGAGACGGTCCCACGCCTTCCCCTTCGCCTTCTCCAACTGCGCCATCTGCGCCGGCGTGAGCATCCCCGGCATCATGGCGTGATCGTCCATCTTCATCCCGCCCATGTCGTGGCCGGCCATGGTCATCGCCATCGGCTCGGCGTCGGGCACATGCTCGCCACGGTCCTTCAGCCAGGTCTGCATCAGCTCGATCTCGTCGCGCTGCGAGACGATCACCTTCTTGCAGAAGAGGGCGACGTTCGGGCTCGCGCCGTGCGAGACGGCCATCTTTCCCATCACCACCGCCTGGGCATGGTGGCCGATCATCCCCTGCATGAAGGCGACGTCGGCGGCGGTGTAGTCCTTCTTGGCCGAGGCCTTTCCGACGGCCTGCGCCGGCGCCTGCGCGGCGGCGCTCCGTGGAACACTCGCCACGGCCGTGAAACACAGGACCACCGAGGCGCGTAACACAATGCGGTACATCGACTTACAGCTGTACATCGCGGGATACCCCCGGGAGATGGTGCACGTCCGATTCCTGCGCCACTTTATAGGTAGCGCCAGATTGTAACTCCCTGCACCAGCCCAGCGAAAGATACCGAGCTGATCCCGCTGCCCGTTCCTCTCGCCCTCGATCACCTGATGTTCTGGCCGATCCTGATCTCTGCCGTCTCATTCTGGAGCGTCGCGCTCGCCGGCGGACTCTATCTTGGACGTCGCTACGTGCGCGCACTCGAAGTGCGCAACATGAACGATCGACGCCTCGCCGAGCTCGCCGCGCGCGTGGAGATGCTCGAGGCCGCGGTTCCCCTCGCGCTCCCCACCGCCCGCTCTACCCCGGTCGATCTCCCGCACCTGCACTAGCCCCATCGCACGGAGCCCCTCGTGTCCACTGACCAGAAGTTCGCCGACTATGTGTGCGAACAGATCCGCTCCTCGGCGCCGATCAGCACCCGTCGGATGTTCGGCGAGTACGCCCTGTATCACGGCGAGAAGGTCGTCGCTCTCCTCTGCGACGACTCGCTCTTCCTGAAGCCGATCCCCGAGGTGTTGGCGCTGGTGAAGTCGCCGACCCTCGCACCGCCGTATCCGGGAGCGAAGCTGTACGTCCTGGGCGATGAGTTCCTCGACGACGCCGACTTCCTGACGATCCTCATCGAGACCACGGCAGCGGCGCTGCCGGCACCGAAGGCGAAGAAACCAAAGGCGAAGAAGCCGAAGCTCAGTGCGGCGAAACCGACGGTGAAGAAGGCCGCGACCATCAAGACGGCGAAGGCCGCCAAGGCCACCTCGACACCGGCGAAGCGCACGAAGAAGAAATCGCGTTAACCCGCGGCGATCCTGAGCGTCATATGGAACGCGTCCGGTGCCTCCTGCACCGGACGCGTTCGTCCATCGGCATCCTTGCGCGCGCGCACAGTCCTCCTGTGACGACGCCCACAGCGTTCCGATGGCCCGGACGATACTCTGAGGATGCACTCTCGATCGGAGCTCTCGACGATGAACCGCCTCGTTCCGCGACACCCGCTGCGCCATCTGACCTCACTCGGTGTGATGCTCATCACGCTCGCGTGCGGCGGTGGCGGGTCCGCCACGGCCCCCGTCAACAATCCGACCACGGGCTCGAGCGGCACCACGCTCGTGCTCACCAGCATGACGGTGTCGCTCTCCTCCTCTTCCATCACCGTCGGCGGCACATCGACCGCCACGGCGAGCGGGAAGGATCAGAACGGAAACAGTATCGCCACCGGCACGGTGACCTGGAGCTCGGGGACCACGACCGTCGCCACCGTGAACAGTTCCACGGGAGTCGTCACCGCGGTCGCCGCGGGCACGTCGGTCATCACCGCGTCGGCGGGTGGGAAGACGGCGACCGCGACCATCACCGTCACCGCGAGCACCGGCGGCGGCGGGAGCGGGCTCACCTTCAAGATGTACTCGTCCAACAGCGCGACCGGTCCGTGGAGCTCGCAGACCGTGACCGTCACCGGTTCCGATGCGCTCGGACTCGTCGATCCGTCGCCGCTCAAGCTCAGCGACGGGACGATCCTGCTCTACTACCTGATGAGCTACGTCACGAGCGGCGATCCCGCCGCGTCGCAGCCGGGGAACCTCTGGAAGATCGGCGTGGCCTCCTCCTCCGATAACGGCGTGACCTTCACGCATCAGGGAGTGGCCTACACCTTCACCCAGTCCACCACCGATCCCTTCCCGATGGTGCTCCCGAACGGCACCATCCGACTCCTTGCGAGCCAGGGGACCAACGTCGTGAGCGTGACCGCCACCGACAACACGGGGCTGCACTTCTCCACGACGCAGGACGCCGGCTCACGCGTGAGCAATGGCGGCGTCCCCGGCGCTCTGCTCGTCGGGACGAAGAACTACATCTACGGCTGCGGCGCCGGGATCCTCTGGTCGCAATCCACCGACGGACTCGCCTTCACGCTCGGAGGAACCGCGATCGCGGGAGGCTCCGGGATCGTCTGCGACCCGAGTCCGATCGACAACGGCGGCGGCAGCTACCTGATGGCGTTCAAGCGACGTCCGACCGGTGCGAGCGGTCCGAACGCCGACACCACCTACATGGCGAGCAGCAACGACGGCCAGAGCTGGACGCAGATCGGCACCGTCGGCGTGGGCTCCGTCCCTGGCCTGGTGAAGGACAAGAACGGCGTCTACCGCATCTACGTCGTGGGCTTCTAGCGCTCCTACCGCTCCTCCACGATCAGCACGAGTCCCTTCTTCCCCGGCACGGTGATCGCCGCGCCGGGGAGCCAGCTCCCGCCCTCCTGGAAGTTCGCGATCGCCGGCGCGCGGAACCGCGCCCGCGCCGGATCGATCCCGAGCTTCTGCCAGTCCACCGTCAGCGTGACCTTGGTGTCCTCGTCGCGCCATGAGCCGAGCGAGATCATCGCCGTGTGCTGCTTGGTCCAGGTGGTCGCCAGGATCTCGGCATCGCTCGTGCGCACCGGATCGCTTCCCGACCACCACCCGTGCAGCTCGCTCTGCTGCACCCCGAAGCTGTCCCACAGCTTCCAGATCGGCGACGGATCGCCGCTCCACGGGAGTCGCGCCGTCATCCCCATGGTGAGGCCGCGCCACGGGTTCCCGCCATCCTGCAGCATCTCCCCCATCAGCCCGAAGGGGATCCCCGAGATCTCCACCAGCCAGTAGTCAGGCTTGGAGTTGTAGTCGAAGTACTCGCCGAACCAGAGGCGGTTGATGAAGGGGAAGTGCTCGAGATACAGATTGGCGCTCGACGAGAACCCGTCGTTCTTGTTGTACTGGTTCGCCGAATGCAGGTCGAGCAGCGCGCCGCTGTTGCCGCGATCGAGCACCTTCCGCACGCGCTTCATCGTGATGCGGTCGAAGGCGACGTCGTCCAGATACAACCCGTCGATCTTCTCGTTCTTCACCAACCAGTTGAGTCCTTCGATATAGAAGTTGTGCCAGCGGCTCACCCCGCTGTTCACGATCGCGGCATCCTTGATCGTGGGCACATGCCACGCCGCGATATAGTCCTCGCCGATGTGCTCCTGCAGCCACGAGTATCCGCCGCCGGGGCCGTGGCTCAGCACCTCGTCGCCGAGCGAGCGGAGCGCGAAGATCTCGGGCGAATGATTCGTGAGCTCGCGCACCGTGTAGTAGATCTTGGCCTTCATGTCGCGCGCATGCGCCGAGTCGATGAAGGCGCGCATCTGCGCCGTCTCGATGAACGGGTAGTTGATCCACGGGTTCACCCGGTTCGCATGATGCACGTTCAGCGTGTTCGCTCCGCGGTTCGCCGCCGAGTCCACCGGCACGAAGGCGTGGAAGTAGCGCGTGCTCCACTGTCCCTTGGTGTCGAGCGGCTTGAAGGGGGTGATCATCAGGCGGAAGTCGAAGCGCAGCGAATCGCCCGCAGCGAGCGTGTGCGTGCCACTGTAGCAGCTCACGGCCACATGATCGCCCTGATTCATGATCTCGCAGCCGCCCTTGCCGCCGTTCGCCCACGACCGCGGCGCGATGAGCGGCTTGCTCAGATAGAAGTTCGTGTTGAGCGGGCGCACATAGTGCTCATCCTTGAGCGTGAACTGCACACCGGCGTTCACGTCGCCGATCCACGCCGCGTCCTGGTTCTTGGTCGTGACATCCCACTTCCAATGGAACTCGCCCGGACGGAACCCGCCCTTCTGCCCGAGCCCCATCATGTACTTGGCGGCGTCGGACTTGAGCGGGAGCTCGAAGATCACGTTCCCGAGCGCCGTCCGCTTGCTCGCCTTGAGCGCCACCGTGTACTCCGCGGTACCGTCGAACTCCAGCTGCGCTTTGGTGTGCAGCGTCAGGGCGCCGGCCGACTTGCGTGCTTCCCACGCCACCGCCCCCTGCGCCTTCTTGGTGATGGTCGGCGCCGCGCCGGTCCAGACGAGTTCCTTGTCGCTCGAATCCGTCATGCGCAAACGCATCGGCGCACTCAGGATCTCGCGGCCTGTGGTGCCGATGCTCGTGTTGTTCGGCGAGAAGAACGACTTGATGCTCGTGGGGAGCCCGTCATTCCCGAACGTGAACGACCGCCCGAGCAGGGAGATGGTGTTCCCGCTCACCGTGAGCGCCGTATACGGCTTCACGATGCTGTCGTCCGCCGCGAGCTGCGAGTTGAGCCAACGGAGCCGGGTGAGATCGCCCGGCGAATCGTCGCCGTGGTTCACCGCTACCTCTTTGCTGATCTGCAGCGTCACCGGCACTCGGCGCGAGACCCCGCCCTTGCTCGTCAGCATGATCGAGCCTTCGTAGTCGCCCGGGACGGTGTTCGCCGGGATATCCATCCCGAACCAGAGAGCCTGCACCTTCCCGGACGGCACGTGGAGCGCCTTCTTGAACGCGACACCCGACCAGTCGGTCCCCTCGACGTTGATCGAGCTCACCGCACTCGCCGGGATCCGCTCCTTGCCGCCGATGCGCGTGAAGTTGGTCGCCCGGTAGCTCAGCGAATCGATGTCGCTCGGGTACGCCCACACACCGATCTGCCAGCTGTAGAACTCCCCGCGCTTCGCCTGCCCCATGAAGGCCACGAACGGCCCGCGCTGTGCCCACGACGCGGGGATGTCGTCCGCCATCCGGATGGAGTTCTTCCTATCCTCGGCGAAGGCGAGCCACGGCGCGCCCTTGTTCCGCGCGATCATCGCCTCGCGTTCGGCGACGGTCGCGATGTACTCCATCGAGGTGAACTTGCTGAAGTCATTGATGGCGTCGAAGCGCACGAAGGTCGCGCGCAGCGCCTCGGCGGCCGGATTGGCGCGAAGCCGTGCGAAGAGCGGCTCGTTGCGCTCGAGCCAGCGCGGATCCGCCGTCTCCTCGACCACCCGATAGGTGATCTTCGGATAGTTCGACTTGAAGGTGCCGGTGTAGGGCAGATAGTAGACGTAGTACGTCCCTGCCGAGGGCGCCTGGAAGAAGAAGGTCCCCGACTCGCGGTTGATCGTCACCCGCTTCACGTTCAGCACGCGCCGGCCGGTGGCCCCCTCCACCACCACGAAGTTCACCGCCTCCGGCGTCTTGTCGCGGCGGCGCCACATCACCGTCGCGCGGATCGCATCGCCGACAGGGGCCTCGAGCACGGCGCGGTGATTACCCAGCGAATCCGCTTCCCAGGTCGCCGTCTGCAGCGCGGCGGGGCGTGCCGGTGTCGCGCTCGACTCGGTCGCATCGGCGCGACGGGCCCGGATCACCGTGGTCAGCGAATCCTCCCAACGCTCGTCCAGGTCGGCGTCATACGGCTTCCCGGCGCCGAGTCGCTCCGGCCAGAGCTTGGCATCGGCGATCAGCGTCTCGGCGCCCTCCCACTGCTTGGCCGCGATCGCCTGCTCGGCCAGACGCAGTTTGGCTTCGCGATACATCCCGCGCTCGTCGCGCGCCCCCTCGTGCGGGAGCACTTCGAGCTTGCCCAGCAGCGCATCCGCTTCGGCGTACTGTCTGGCGGCGAGATATGCCTTGGCGAGCGTGCCACCGATCAGATAGTTGCCCGGGAAGCGGCCGTAGTAGTCGCGTGCCCACTCCACCGCGGTCGGGGCATCG
>CAZAGK010000002.1:0-108239 GCA_964484775.1 uncultured Gemmatimonas sp.
CTCGACGAAATCACGGCGGGAGGGGGTCGGCGGAGTCATGGCCTGGGGGGAGGAATGGGTGGGATGACGCGCGAACACTACTTGGCGATCGGACCGAGCGGACTGGGCGCGCAGCCGGTGCGCTGCACCGTGTACGCCACGTGCGACACCCGCCAGCTCCCCTTCGTTCTCACGAGGGTGAAGGTGTCCACGCCGCAGTGCGAGAACGCCCCGTCCACATGGAAGTCGTACGGCGCGCGCACCAGCGCGATCGATCCCTGCAGGAAGAGCTGCGGCTCCCACATGCGCTCGATCATCTTCTGCCCCGGCGTCCCCACGAAGGCGATGAAGGAACTGTCGCTCTGCCCGCGCGCGGTGGTCGTCGCGGTCGACGGGTCATTGATGGCCAGGAACTGCATCCCGGGCAACAGGACCTTCCGTGCGAGCGCCGAGTCGCCGGTGACGATCGCGCGGAGCACCGACTGTGCGGCGGCGATGACCGCCGTGGAATCGGCGGCGCGGTCCGGGGCGCCCTGCGCGGCGGCGCGCGCCGAGCCGACCGCGGATCCGACGGCGAGCGTGACGGCCGTGAGCAACGCCTTCCGGGTGCTCGCGTTCAGGAACGTTCGAGACATCTGCAGAGGACTCCGCTCGGGGTTCGGCCGGGAACCGGCGCGTGGAATTGGCCCCCTAACATACGAAAAAGGGGAGACAGTGACCTGTCTCCCCTTCCCGGCCCCCGCGTGGAACGGCGGCAATTTTGTGATCCGAGTGGCTAGGGAGGGAATCGAACCCCCGACACGCGGATTTTCAGTCCGCTGCTCTACCAACTGAGCTACCTAGCCGTAGCCTCGAAAGATATTCGCCCTGAGCCCTCCCGCCAAGCCTTCCCTCGACCATTTCGGCAATTCCCCTTACTATGAAGGGTCGGCGCGCCCCCACCTCCCTTCCGCGCCTCATTCTCCAGGATCCCATGACCGTGTTCCGCCGCCTCCTCACTGGAGCGCTGGTCCCCGCGGCCGCGTTGGCCACGGCGGTCGTCGCCCCGGCCCACGCCCAGGCGCCCAAGCCGCAGGCGTCCGCCCCGGCAAAGACCCCCGCCCAGCCCGCCGCCCGCAAGCTCAGCGTCTCCTACACCCTCGACTCCCTCCCCAATGGGCTGACCCTCATCGTCCACGAGGATCACTCCACCCCGATCGTCACCACCAACGTCTGGTTCCACGTCGGGTCCGGGGACGAGAAGCCGGGGCGCACGGGCTTCGCCCACCTCTTCGAGCACCTGATGTTCATGGGCTCGCAGAACGCCGAATATCCGCAGTTCGACCGCCTCCTCGAGGCCGCCGGCGCCAACAACAACGGCTCCACCACCGAGGACCGCACCAACTACTACGAGGCCGGGCCGAGCTCCGCTCTCCCCCTCATGCTCTGGCTCGAGGCCGATCGCCTCGGGTGGCTCCTCCCCACCATGGACAAGCCCAAGGTGGACCTCCAGCGCGACGTCGTGAAGAACGAGCGCCGCCAGTCGTACGAGAACCAGCCCTACGGCCTCGTCGCCGACTACGAGCCCAAGCTCATGTATCCGGCGGGCCATCCGTACTCGTGGCCGGTGATCGGCTCCATGGCCGATCTCTCCGCCGCCTCCGTCGACGACGTGAAGGACTTCTTCCGTCAGTACTACGCGCCCAACAACGCGACCATCGTCGTCGCTGGCGACGTGAACGCCGCCGAAGTGAAGGCGCTCGTGAAGAAGTACTTCTCCGCCGTCCCGCGCGGCCCGAAGATCGATCGCCCGAGCCCGGCCCCCTTCACCGTCAAGGACACCGCGCTCACCCTCGAGGACCGCGTGCAGCTCCCGCGCCTCTATCTCGAGTGGCACACCGTCAAGGGATGGCACGCGGACGACGCCGCCCTGAGCATCGCAGGCGCGATCCTCGCCGGCGCGCGCACCGCGCGACTCACGCAGGCGCTCGTGTACAACAACGAACTCGCCACCAACGTCAACGCCCGCCAGGACGGCAAGCGCCTCGACGGCGACTTCGGGATCGTCGCCACCGCGCGCCCGGGGATGGGACTCGACACCCTCCGCTCCGTGGTCGATCGCGAGGTCCGCAAGCTCGCGGCCGAAGGGCCCACCGCGCGTGAGCTCGAGCAGGCCAAGAACAGCATCGAAGCCTCCTTCCTCCGCAGCATCGAGTCCGTCTCGGGGAAGGCCGATCAGCTCAACGAGTACTACTACCAGACGGGGAAGCCGGATTCCTTCCAGGCCGACCTCGATCGCTATCGCAACGTCACCGCCGCCGACGTGCAGCGTGTGATCAAGCAGTACCTCCTCACCAATCGCGTGATGATCTCCGTCGTCCCGCAGGGCAAGCTCAACCTCGCCGCGAAGAAGGGGGTGGCCCAGTGAACCGCGCCCTGACCCTCATCGCCGCGCTCGCCGTCGCACCGCTCGCGACCGCGCCGCTCACGCTCGCCGCACAGGGCGCGAGCACCAGGAACACCGAGTCGTTCGACCGCACCAAGGTCCCCGCGCTCGGCAAGTCGCCGGTGCTCAAGCTCCCCACCGTCGAGAAGGGCGCGCTCGCCAACGGCGTCGGCATCCAGCTCGTGGCACAGCACGAAGTGCCGATCGTGCAGATCACCCTGGTGATCGACGGCGGCTCGCGACTCGACGCCGCACAGCCCGGACTCGCGGCCTTCTCGGCGCGCCTCCTCACCGAGGGCGCCGGTTCGCGCGACGCCAACGCCCTGCAGAGCGAACTCGCCTTCCTCGGCGCTTCGCTCTTCGCCGGCGCGTCGAACGACTACTTCAGCGTGTCGCTCAACGTCCCCAAGCGCTCGCTCGGTGCCGCGCTCGATCTCATGGCCGATGTCGCGCTGCGTCCGACCTTCAAGGCGAGCGAGGTCAAGAAGCAGCGCGACCTGCTCCTCGCCAGCATCCTGCAGCGCAAGGATCAGCCGACGCAGCTCGCGGCGATCGCGTTCAATCAGCTGATGTTCCCCGCCGGGCATCCGTACCACAACCCCTCCAGCGGCGACAGCGTGACCGTCGCCACGCTCGACTCGGCGAAGGTGCGCGCGTTCTACTCCGGCGCGTTCGTCCCGTCGCGCGCGAAGTTCGTCGTCGTCGGTGACATCGCCCTCGGCGAAGTGAAGCCGATGCTCGAGGCGCGCTTCGGCAAGTGGACCGCCGGCGCGCCGCTCCCCGTCCCCGCCGCAACGGGGAAGGCGGTGAGCAACGAGCAGGTGAAGGTGTATCTGGTGGACAAGCCGGGCGCGGCGCAGTCGGTGATCTACGTGGGCGCGCCGGGCGCGGATCGCCTGAGCCCCGACTATCCCGCCCTGATGGTGATGAACACCATCCTCGGTGGATCGTTCTCGTCGCGGCTCAACTCGAACCTCCGCGAGACCAAGGGCTACACCTACGGCATCAGCAGCGGATTCCGCTGGTCGCCGATCCCGGGACCCTTCGCGATCTCGAGCTCGGTGCGCACGAACGTCACCGACAGCTCGCTCGTCGAGATCTTCAAGGAGATCAAGGCCATCCGCGACGTGCCGGTGGACGCCGCCGAACTGACGCGCGCCAAGAACTACGAGGCGCTCGCGCTGCCGGGACGGTTCGAGACCAACGGCCAGATCGCCGGACAGTTCGTCTCGCTCGGCACCTTCGGCCTGCCGCTCTCGTCGGTGAGTGAGTTGGGGCCGAAGATCAACGCCGTCACCTCCGCCGACGTGCAACGCGTGGCCCGTCAGTACGTGCCGGTCGACAAGGTCACGGTGCTGATCGTCGGGGATCTCGCCAAGATCCGCGCCGGGGTGGAAGCGCTGCACCTCGGCCCGAGCCAGGTCATCGAGGTCTCGCAGATCGTGAAATAGCGCGCATGACGACACCGCTCCGCGTCGCGTTCCAGGGAGAGTTGGGGGCCTTCGGCGAACAGGCCATCCGTCAACTCCTCGGAGCGCATGCGGAGCCGGTGCCGCAGCGTGAGTTCCGCGACGTCGCCCAGGCGCTCGCGACGGGCGTGGTGGATCGCGCCGTTTTCCCCGTGCACAACACCATCGTCGGCCCGGTGACGCCGAGCGTCGAGGCGATGGCGGCCACTCCCGGACTCGTGGTGATCGCCGAGACCGAGGTCGCGGTCCGCCTCTGTGTGCTCGGCGTGCCCGGCTCCCACATCGATCGGGCACGAGAGCTCCATTCACACCCGGTCGCGCTGGCGCAGGTGGGAGCGTTCCTGCGCGCCCATCCCCACCTGCAGCCGCATCAGGCGTACGACACGGCGGGAGCGGCCAAGCAGGTCTCGGACGGCGGCGATGCGACCGTGCTCGCGCTCGCGAGCGCGGTCTGCGCCACGCACTACGGCCTGGTGGTGCTCGCCGACGGGGTGCAGGACCACGCGGACAACCGGACGCGGTTCGTGCTGGTCGAACACCGGCGATAGCCGGCGATCGGCGTTGCGTGGCACGGCACCGCGGTGCCGCCGGGTAGCGCCCGCCCCGCGACCCCCCTACAGTTACGCCATGGCGGTGGAGCCGCGGCTCCTCCGCATCTGCCCTACCTTCACATCGCCCCCGTGCACTCCGCTCGCTATTCCGTCGGCATCATCGGCGCAGGCCGCATCGTCGCCGGCTTCGACAAGCCGGGGGACGCCATGGTCCTCACCCATGCGCACGCCCTGCACGAGCATGCGCGCTTCGGCGTGACCGGGATCTTCGATGCGGACGCCGCCACCGCGCGCGCCGCCGCCGACAAGTGGTCGCTCCCGGTCGCCTCGTCCATCGACTCGCTCCTGGGCGCGCGCAACGATGTCGTGCTCATCGCGGTGCCGGACGCGTTCCACCTCCGCTACCTCGAGACGCTGCTCGAGGCGCGACCCAAGCTCGTCCTCTGCGAGAAGCCGTTGACGGGGTCGCTCGCGGAGTCCGAGCGCATCGTCGCCCGCTACGCCGACGCCGGCATCGCGCTCGGCGTGTGCTATCAGCGTCGCTACGATGCCGATGTGAACGCCATGCGCGACGCGTACCGCTCCGGCGCGCTCGGCGCTCTGCTCACGGGCACCGTGTACTACTCCAAGGGCGTGCTGCACAACGGATCGCACGCCGTCGATCTGCTCCGCTACGTGCTCGGGGAGATCACGTCGAGCGTCGCCTATGGCAAGCGCGACGACTTCACCCCGCAGGACCCGAGTGTCGCGGCACGCATCAGCTTTGCCGATGGCGACGTCACGCTGGCGATCGCCGACGAGCGGCTCTACAGCCTGTTCGAGATCGACCTGGTCTTCGAGCGCGGACGCTATCGCTTCACCGACGGCGGTCTGCAGGTCGAGATCTCCCGCGTGATCCCCGACCCGACCTGGGCCGGCTACACGATCCTCGCGGTCGAGGAGACGCGCCCGTCCTCGCTCCCCGTCGCGATGCGCCGACTCTGGGACGCGGTCGCGCGATCGCTCGACACCGACACCCCGCTCGCGAGCAGTGGCCACGAGGCCGCGCGCACGCAGGCGGCCTGTGAACACCTTCTCCATCAGGTTCGACCGTGACAGCTCCGGCTTCGCCACGCATCATCGGCCTCATCGTCGCCCGCACCGGCTCCACGCGCGTCCCCGGCAAGGCGCTCATCGACATCAAGGGGCGCGCGGTGCTCGCGCACGTGATCCGGCTCTGCAAGCGCATCGACGGGCTCGCCGGCCTCTGCCTCACGACCTCGACGCTCCCACAGGACGATCCGCTCGTCGCGATCGCCGAGGCGGAGGGGATCCCGATCTTCCGCGGCGATCCCGAACTCGTCCTCGACCGCGTGTACGGCGCGGGATTGGCGCACAACGCCGACGCCATCGTCTATCTCGGCGGCGACTGCCCGCTGATGGATCCCGACGTCGTCACCACCGCGATCGCGGAGTTCCGCGCCACCGGCTGCGACTACATCAACAATTACGATCCGCCGACCTTCCCGATGGGGCTCGACGTGAACGTGATCTCGATGGCGGCCCTCAGGATCGCGTTCGACCGCGCTATCGCGCCGTCGCAGCGCATCCATCCGTTCAGCTACCTCACCTTCCATCCCGACGACTTCTCCCTGCGCAACTTCGCGCAGTCGCCGGACCTCGGCACCTATCATTGGGCGCTCGACTACCCCGAGGACCTGGCGTTCATCCGCCTCGTGTACGATCGGCTCTTCACCGAGGACTACGCGTTCCGTCAGCAGGACGTGCTCGATCTGATCGCGCGCGATCCGGAGGTCGCCAAGGTCCACGCCACGCTGATCAAGCCGCAGATGGATCACGCCTTCTTCTCGTCGCCGGGGATGATGCGCGACTTCCACGCCGACATCATCACGCTCTGCAACGGCGCGGCCTCGCGGCTCGCGGAGGCGGACTACGCCGGCGCGGTCGAGCGCTATGCGGAGATCTACTTCCTGACGAAGAAGCTCAGCGGACGCTGATCACGCGGAGGGAGTGGTCCGCGAGGCGTTGCGCGCGGCCACCGCGGTGACCGCCTCCCGGACCGCGGTCGTGCTCGAGAGCTCGGTGATGTCGTCCCGGATCTCGGACATGCGCGCGGCATCGTCGGGGCGCACCGTCTGGAAGGCGTAGGCCGGCACGCCGGCGAGCGCGCCCTCCACCACGAGCATCGATCGCAGTCCGAACACCGCGTCGGACGCCGCGAACAGCGCCCCCTTGTCGACCGCGCCGATCACACGGTGGATCGCCTGGGGATACCGCGCGAGCACGGTGGACCAATCATCGGGCTGCGCCGGATGCAGCTTCACGAGCACGACGATCGACTGTTCCGCGTCGCGCGCCGTGTCGAGCAGCGTGGTGATCAGCAGGGCGATGTCCGGCTCGTACGACTGCTCCCAGTGCCACAGCGGGTCCTCGGCGAAGTTGAACTCCGACGCGAACAGCACGGTCGTCGCCGACCGTGGGATCCCGAGCGTGACGCGGAGTTCGGCGTCGGCGGTCGATGCGTGTCGCGGGGCGGCCGCGCGGGTCATCAGCGGGTGCCGGAACACGCGGACCCGCTCCGGCGGTGCACCCTGGGCGACGATCCGCAGCTTGCAACTCTCCGACGGCACATGGATCTCATCGGGGAGATAGTGCCAACGCGTCGCGCGTTCATCGTGCGCGAATCGCTGCCACAGGTTCCAGAAGTGATCCACCACGCTGACCACCGGCACACCGCACGCCGTGGCCGCGACGATCAATCGCTTCTCGAGCGTCAGTCCCGCCGATGCGCCGACGACCACGATCTCCGGATGGTGCGCGCGGATCCACGCCGTGGCCTCCTCCACCGAGGGCACGGCGTCGTGGACCGTCACCGGGAGGGCGAGCGTCGTGAAGTACTGCGACGCGACCGTCGAGACGATCGCCACGCTCCCCGTCGCCGGCTCCCACTCCCGCGCGAGCGCTGCCAGCACCGAACCCGCGCCCGCCTCCTTCGCCGCGATCAGCAGGCGGCGCCGCGCGAGGGGCAGCGACGGTCCATCAGCCACGGGCGATCAGGCCACCGCTCGCGATCGAGCGCGAGATCATGTCGCAGACCCGGATCGACTCGAGCCCATCCTCGAGCGCATCGCTCTCGGCGGCACGCCCCTGCACCCGCGACACGAAGAACGCGATCAGGTTCTCGAACATCCCGTGCCGGATCCCGTGCACCGCGTGATCCTCGTACGTGTCCGGCTCGCGCACCTTCTCGTCAGCGGTGAACACGCGGACGTTCATCTCCGTGTCGTCGAGCTCGATGGCCCCCGCCGTCCCCCACACGCCGAACGTCGACACCTTCGCCGCACCGCTGAGCGGCGGCGTGCACCACGAGATCTCGAGCACCGCATCCACGCCGGTGGAGAATCGCAGATTGGCGATCAGATAATCGTCCGCCGAGGTCAGACCGTTGCGCGAGCGGGCGAACACCTCGGTCACTTCGGCGCCCGTGATCCAGCGCATGATGTCCACGTCGTGCGGCGTCAGCCAGAAGGCGAGATCGGTCTTGCCGAGGACGCGCGTAACCCCGCGGCTGTTGGAATGGCGTCGCGCGTGCATGTGACGCACCTCGCCGATCGCTCCACTCGCCACGGTCTCGTACATCGCGTGGAACCGCGGGCTGTGACGCAGGACGTGACAGAGCTCCACGACCTTCGGATACCCCCGCAGCTGCGCCTCGAGTCGTTGCGCATCGGCGAGCGTGGCCGCGAACGGCTTCTCGAGCAGGATATGCACCTGATGGCGCATCGCCGAGGCGATCGGCGCCTCGCGCACCCATTCCGGTGTCGCGATGACGACCGCGTCGATGCCGGGGTGTTCGGCGAACATCCGGTCGTAGGCACCGTCGGCGTATACCGGGATCCCGTGCGTCGCCGCGAAGCGCGCCGAATGCTCGGCCGAGTTCCCCACCGCCGCGACCACGGTGCAGTCGGTCCGCTGCGCGAGGAGCCGCGCGTAGATGTCGGCCATGATGCCGGTGCCGAAGATCCCGATCCTGATGCGTGCGCTCATTGTGGTGTCCACGGGTGTCCCTGCTCCACTGCCTCCAGGATCGCGATCGCCGCCAACGTGCTCTCGACGGCGACCGGTGTGCGTCCCTGCATGAATCCGTCGAGCAGACGGTCGAGCAGACGATCGTAGTACGCGCCGTCGAGCGCGATATCGAACGCCGTCTCCCCGGTGGCCGTCACCGCGCGCACCGCGTACGCCTCCTCGATGCCGCGCAGGAGTCGCAGCGTCGCGCGGTGCCCGTCGGCGAGCGTGAGACGCACCACGACACCGTCGGCCCCGCGCTCGATGCCGACCGCGACGAGCGCGTGCCCCACCAGCTCGAGCAACACCTCCACGCCGTGGATCCCGTAGAAGAAGACACTCCGGAAGCGCGGATCGTCACCGAGGTCGGTGCATTCGAGGGGCACGGTCACGTCGACCTCCGACCACTCCTCCTCGCGCAATCGCGCGGCGAGCCGCTGCACCTCGTCGGCGAACCGCAGCGCCGAGGCGGAGCAGAGCGGCGTGCCGTAGCGGGCGCCGAGCGCCACGAGCGCCTGCGCGTCGGCGAGCAACGTCGTGAAGGGCTTGTCCACGAAGGTGGGGATCCCCGCCGCGAGCGCGGCGCTCGCCGGCGTGAGATGACTCTCCCCGAAGCGGCCGATCACCATCGCCAAGTCGGCTTCGACCAGCGCGTCCTCGACGGAGGTCTCCACCCGTGTCACACCGAGCGCCGTCGCTTTGCGCTGGGTGAGCAGGGGATCCTCGCCGTACAGGCTCGCGACCGTGACGCCGTCCCGCTGCTGGATCCGGCTCGCGAACGCCTCGGTGTGCGTGCTGTCGCTGCCGAGCAGCGCGACGCGCATCACGGCAGCGTCCAGTGCGTCCCTGCCACGTATCGGGTCCCCGCCGCGTCGGCCAGATAGTACACCGTGAACAACCGCCCCGGCGCGAGCTCGATCGTGAAGGGATAACCGCAGTCCCAGGTCGGCGCATCGTCGCGGATGATGATCTCGTTCGCGACATCCCACGTCGCGCCGCGGTCGCGACTGATGCAGCACCGCACCCCGTACGGCGAGCGGCGGCAGCCGTAGGTCACGAGCAGCCGCCCGTCGCTCAGCGCGGCGAGGCTCCCGGGTTGCCCGAAGATCCCGGTGTTCATCGGGGCGGACCAGCTCAGCCCGCCGTCGTAACTGCGCGCGGTGAACAGGCTCCCCACGCCGCCGACCGGCATGAACTGATCGTCGGTATGGAAGGCGGCATCGGCACGCACCATCGCGAGCATCTCGCCGTTACCCAGATGCAGCAACGAGGTCTCGTTGTAGTTCACGCCCTGCAGCTGCGAGAATCGGCCGCTCTCGTCGGAGGCGATCCGGATGGCCTCGCACCAGCTCCGCCCCTCGTCGAACGACCGGATGACCCAGGAGATGTCGCTGCGCTGCGGTGCCCCCGAGTACACGGGCATCAGCCACGAGCCGTCGGGCATCTCGAGGAGCGGGTCGCGACTGCACGACGGGCCGGTCTCGTCGGTGCCGCCGATCCCCACCTCGGTCCAGCTCCGGGCGCCGTCCGTGGAACGCAACACGACGTTCCCCACCACGGTCGTCACGAGTCCGTGCTCGACGCGATGCGAGAACAGCCGTCCGGTGGGCGTCGCCCCGCGACTCGGGCGGATGTCCAGCGCGACGACCCGGCACGCGAGCGTCCCGTCGCGCAGCACCGTCAGCGACGGGTCGTTCACGCCGTAGCTCGGGCTGCGGTAGATCGTCCGGAGCGTCTCCGCCGGCCAGGTCATCCCCTCATCCGCGGATTCGATCAGCTCGATCGACGACTCCGGATCGTGATGGGTGGCCACCCCGGCCTTGGCGGCATCGGCGCTGAACTTGCTCGCCCGTCGGAAGGCGACCGCCAGCGTCCCCCCCGGCATCCGGACGATGTGCGGGAACGAGCAATAGCGGTCCGTCTCCTTCCAGATCTCGACGTGATTCACTGCTGGCGCGTCCGGGTGATGGTGGCGTGTGTCAAACTACCGAGACCGGAAGGTCCTGAACAGCCCGATCGCTCCTCTTTTCGCTGTAATTCACCGCTGTAACCACTTCTCCGGCCCCTCGGGGGGCGCTAAATTCAGGATTCGGCAATTCCGCGGGCGCGCCCTCGCTTTTCCGGCGATCAGGCCCCCCGCTCTCTCCTCTCCCGACGACGCCCGGCGTGAAGACAGTAGCCATCGTGCAGGCGCGTATGTCCTCGACACGCCTGCCGAAAAAGGTCCTGCGCCCCGTGCACGGGACCCCGCTCATCGCGCTGCTCCTCGAGCGCCTCGCCCGGGCCGAGACGATCGACGAGATCGTCATCGCCACCTCGGTGAACCCCGCGAACGACGACCTCGAGACCGCGGTCCGCGCGCTCGGGTACCGCGTCTATCGCGGCAGCGAGAACGACGTCCTCGACCGCTATCGCCACGCTGCCGAAATGGCAGAGGCGGACGTCGTCGTGCGCGTCACCGGCGACTGCCCGCTCATCGACCCCGCCGTCGTGGACGAGGTCGTCCGGCTCCGCGTGACAGACGGTGTGGACTATGCGTCAAATACCATAACCCCGACGTATCCCGACGGACTCGACACCGAGGCCTTCTCGCGCGCTGCGCTCGAGACCGCCTGGCGCGAGGCCACGTCGCCGTACGACCGGGAACATGTCACGCCGTTCCTCAAGACCTCTCCGCAGTTCACCCGCAGCAACCTCGTCACGGCCGTCGATCGCAGTGCCGATCGCTGGACCGTCGACGAACCCGAAGATCTCGACGTCGTCTCGCGCGTGGTCGCCCACTTCCACCCGCGGCACGATTTCACCTGGACCGAAGTCATCGCGTTGCAGGACCGCGACGCGACGCTCTTCGACGCGAACCGACATCACATCAGAAACGCAGGAGCGACGATGGGTACGGGGCAGAAACTCTGGAAGCGTGCGCAACGCGTGATCCCCGGCGGGAGCATGCTGCTCTCCAAGCGCGCCGAGATGTTCCTCCCGGAACAGTGGCCGTCGTACTACAGCAAGACCCAGGGCTGCCGCGTGTGGGACCTCGACGGGAACGAGTTCCTCGACATGTCGCTCATGGGGATCGGGAGCAACTCGCTGGGCTACAACCGCCCCGAGGTCGACGACGCCGTCCGCAAGGTCATCGACGCCGGCAACCTCTCGACCTTCAACTGCCCGGAAGAAGTCTACCTGGCCGAGAAGCTCATCGAGATGCACCCGTGGGCCGACATGGCCCGCCTCGCGCGCTCCGGCGGTGAAGCCAACTCGATCGCCATCCGCATCGCCCGCGCCTCGTCGGGGCGCGACATCGTCGCCATCTGCGGCTACCACGGCTGGCACGACTGGTACCTGGCCGCCAACCTCGGCGACAAGGACCGCCTCACCGGACACCTGCTCCCGGGGCTCGACCCCGCCGGCGTCCCGCAGGAACTGCGCGGCAGCGTCGTCCCCTTCCAGTACAACGACTTCGCCGGCTTCGACAAGGTCATCGCCGAACATCCCGTCGGCGTGATCAAGATGGAGGTCTCGCGCAACACGCAGCCCGCGCCGGGATTCCTCGAACACATCCGCAAGGTCGCCACCGAGAAGGGGATCGTCCTCGTGTTCGACGAGTGCACCTCCGGCTTCCGTCAGACCTTCGGCGGTCTCCACAAGATGTACCACGTGGAGCCCGACGTCGCCGTGTTCGGCAAGACGCTCGGCAACGGCTACGCCATCACCGCCGTCATCGGGCGCCGCTCGGTGATGCAGGCCGCGCAGAGCACCTTCATCAGCAGCACCTTCTGGACCGAGCGCATCGGTCCGGCCGCCGCGCTCGCCACCCTCGAGGTGATGGAGCGCATCAAGTCGTGGGACACCATCACCGAGCGCGGCTTCGCCGTCACGCGCGGCTGGCAGGAACTCGCCACGCGGCACGGGGTCCCCATCACCACCAACGGACTCCCCGCGCTCCCGGGCTTCGCCTTCACCGGCGAGGACTCGCTCAAGTACAAGACCCTCCTCACCCAGGAGATGCTCAAGAAGGGGATGCTCGCCACCACGGCGATGTACCTCTGCACCGAGCATACCCCCGAGCTCATCCAGCGCTACATGGACAACCTCGACGGGGTCTTCGCGCTCATCAAGCAGTGTCAGGACGGGGTACGGAAGGTGGACGAGCTGCTCGAAGGGCCCGTCTGTCACTCCGGATTCCGCCGCCTCAACTAGACCACGATGGCGCCGGTCGCGCGTTGCGGTTGGCTCAGCGACAGGTAGCTTCTCACCCACCGGCCCTTCGGTCCACATCCCCAGGCAATGTTCAACGACAAGTCGATTCTGATCACGGGCGGCACCGGTTCCTTCGGCAAGCAGTACGTCCGCACGATCCTCGAGCGCTACAAGCCCAAGCGGCTCATCGTCTACTCCCGCGACGAACTCAAGCAGTTCGAGATGGAGCAGGAGTTCAACGATCCGTGCATGCGCTACTTCATCGGTGACGTGCGCGACGCCGCCCGGCTCACGATGGCCATGCGCAAGGTCGACTACGTCATCCATGCGGCGGCGCTCAAGCAGGTGCCGGCCGCCGAGTACAACCCCATGGAGTGCATCAAGACCAACGTCCATGGGTCGGAGAACGTGATCGAGGCCGCGCTCGCCAACGACGTCGAGCGCGTCATCGCCCTGTCCACCGACAAGGCCGCGAACCCGATCAACCTCTACGGCGCCACCAAGCTCTGCGCCGACAAGCTCTTCGTCGCCGCCAACAACATCGCCGGCGGACACCGCACCCGCTTCGGCGTCGTGCGCTACGGCAACGTGGTCGGCTCGCGCGGCTCCGTCGTCCCCTTCTTCAAGAAGAAGATCGCCGAAGGCGCCACCGAACTCCCCATCACCGATCCGCGCATGACCCGCTTCTGGATCACGCTGCAGGAAGGGGTGGACTTCGTCCTCAAGAACTTCTCCCGCATGCAGGGCGGCGAGATCTTCGTCCCGAAGATCGCCTCCGTGCGCATCACCGACCTCGCCGAAGCCATGGCGCCGGGCCTCCCGCACAAGATCACCGGCATCCGCCCGGGCGAGAAGCTCCACGAGGTCATGTGCCCCGCCGACGACTCGCATCTCACCCTCGAGTTCGGCGACCACTACGTCATCTGCCCGACCATCCAGTTCATGACCCAGGTCGGATTCGAGGTCAATCGGCTCGGGGAGCGCGGCACGCTCGTCGAACAGGGCTTCGAGTACCACTCGGGTAAGAACCCGGTCTTCCTGACCCCCGCCGAGATCCTGAAGCTCAACGCGATCGCCGGCGTCTGACGGTGACGGGTTGGACATGACCCATCGACGCCTCGCGCTGGGGACGGTGCAGTTCGGGATGGCCTACGGCGTCGCCAACGCCACGGGCCGGATGAGCCTCGACGCCGCCGCCGAGATCGTCGCCACCGCGCGCGAGGCCGGACTCGACACGCTCGACACCGCCGTCGCGTACGGCGAGTCCGAGCAGCGCCTCGGCGAGATCGGCGTCGCCGGCTGGCGCATCGTCTCGAAACTCCCCCCGATGCCCGACGCCATCACCGACGTCGGGCCCTGGGTGCGCGAGTCGATCCTCGGATCGCTCGCCCGGCTGCGCGTCGATCGACTCGACGCGCTCCTCCTCCACGCCCCGCGACAGCTGCTCGACCATCCGCAAGGCGACGCGATCTACCGCGGCCTCGACGACGCCAAGCGCGACGGGCTCGTCGGCAAGATCGGCGCGTCGGTCTACACCCCGGACGAACTCGCCACGCTCCGCGCCCGATACGCGTTCGACATCGTCCAGGTCCCCTTCAGCGTCGTCGATCGCCGCTTCCTCACCTCCGGCACCTTCGACACGCTCGTCGCCGCCGGCGTCGAAGTCCACGTGCGCTCGATCTTCCTGCAAGGGCTCCTGCTCATGCAGCCCGCGCAGCGCCCGCCGCGCTTCGAACGCTGGCAGTCGCTCTGGGAGCGCTGGGAGCGCTGGCTCGCCGCGGAAGGGTGCACCGCGCTCGACGCCTGCGTGCAGTACGCCAAAGCGACCACCGCCATCGATCGCATCGTGGTCGGTGTCGACACCGTGCACCACCTGCGCGAGATCCTCCGCGCGGCGGCGCACGCACCGGTGACCCCGCCCGCGGACCTCGCGTGCGACGACGAAGCACTGGTGAACCCTGCCACCTGGAAGGCCGCATGAGTGCCACCCGCGTCCTCATCCTCGGCGCGCGCGGCTTGCTCGGGAGCTCGGTCGTCCCGGCGTTCCGCGCCGCGGGACTCGAGGTCATCACGCACGCGACCGCCGGCGCCGACCTGACCGGGGACCTCACGCAGCGCGCCGCGGCCGACGCCGCGCTCCGTGCGGCGGCCCCCCACGTCGTGCTCAATCTCGCCGCCGCCACGAATGTCGATGACTGCGAGCGCGACCCCGACACCGCCTACCGCCTCAACGTGCGGCTCGTCGAGAACCTCGCCGCCGCCATCGCCGCCGAAGGCTCGCGGGCGCACCTGATCCACATCTCCACCGATCAGATCTACGACGGCGACGGCCCGCACGCCGAGGACGACGTGCGCATCAAGAACACCTACGCCTTCTCCAAGTACGCCGGCGAGCTCGCCGCCGCGGTGGTCCCGGCCACCGTGCTGCGCACGAACTTCGTCGGACCGAGCGCGCGCGACGGCCGCACCAGTCTCACCGATTGGCTCCGCACCGCCTACACCGGCGACAAGCCGATCACCGTCTTCGACGACGTCCTCTTCAGCCCGCTCGCCATCGGCACGCTGGTGGAGTATCTCCAGCTCGCCGTCGAGCGCCGCGAACGCGGGGTCTTCAACCTCGGTAGCCGCGAGGGACTCAGCAAAGCCGACTTCGCCTACCGTTTCGCCGAAGCCCTCGGCAAGCCGACCGACCGCCTCCAGCGCGGCGATTCCAGCTCGGTGAAGTTGCTCGCCTACCGCCCGAAGGACATGCGCATGGATTCCGCGCGCTTCGAGCGGGTGTTCGGTGTGACCACCCCCACGCTCATGCAGCAGATCGCTTCCCTCGGAGCCGCATATGCATCCCACAGTCGATAGTCATCTCGAGATCGCCGGCAAGCGCATCGCGCTCGATTCCCCCACCTACATGATCGCGGACATCGCCGCGAACCATGACGGGAGTCTCGACCGCGCCATCGAACTCATCCACCTCGCCGCACGCGCCGGGGCCGATGCGGCCAAGTTCCAGCACTTCGCCGCTGAGACCATCGTCAGCGACCACGGCTTCAAGTCGCTCGGCGGTCAGCAGTCGCATCAGGCCAAGTGGAAGAAGTCGGTGTTCGACGTGTACAAGGACGCCTCCGTCGATCCGGGCTGGACGCCGCACCTCAAGAAGGCCTGCGATGAGGCCGGCATCACCTTCTTCACGAGCCCGTACTCCATCGAACTCGTGGATGCGGTCGACGAGTTCGTCCCCGCCTACAAGATCGGCTCCGGCGACATCACGTGGCTCGAGATCATCGAGCACGTCGCGCGCAAGAACAAGCCGTACATCCTCGCGACGGGCGCCTCGACCATGGACGACGTGCAGCGCGCCGTCGATGCCGGCCTCGCCGTCAACCCGCAGCTCGCCCTGCTGCAGTGCAACACCAACTACACGGCGAGCCTCGAGAACCTGCGCTTCGTGCAGCTGAACGTGCTCCGCACCTATCGGGCGATGTACCCGGACATGGTCCTCGGCCTCAGCGATCACACCCCGGGACATGCCACCGTGCTCGGCGCCGTCGCGCTCGGGGCACGCATCATCGAGAAGCACTTCACCGACGACGTGAAGCGCACCGGTCCCGACCACGCCTTCTCGATGGATCCCGTGACCTGGCGCGACATGGTCGATCGCACCCGTGAGCTCGAGTCGGCGCTCGGCAGCGGCATCAAGCGCGTCGAGGGGAACGAACGCGAGACCGTCGTCCTGCAGCGGCGCTCCATCCGCCTGCGCGGCGACGTCCCCGCCGGCACCGTCATCACCCGCGAGCATCTCACCGTGCTGCGTCCATGCCCCGCCGATGGACTCACCCCGGTGCAGTTGCCCGAGGTCGTCGGTCGCACCGCACGGCACGACCTCAAGGCAGGAGCCCATCTGCGATGGACCGACATCGCGTAGGGATCGTCATCCCGGCACTCAACGAGTCCGCCACGATCGCAGCGGTCGTGGCGGCCGCGGTGCCGTACGGCGTCCCGATCGTCGTGGACGACGGATCCTCGGACGACACCGGTGCGCTCGCGCGCGCGGCCGGAGCGACCGTCGTGCGGCACGAGAAGAACCGCGGCTACGATCAGGCGCTCCAGTCCGGCATGGCCAAGGCCTCGGAGCTCGACTGCGAGGTGGCCATCACCATGGACGCCGACGGACAGCACGATCCGTCACTGCTGGCCCGTTTCCTCGACGCCATCGGCACAGGTGCCGACGTGGTCGTCGGGATCCGCGATCGCCGACAGCGCTTCGCCGAGGATCTCTTCGCCTGGGTCGGCAAGGCGCGCTGGGGGATCGACGATCCCCTCTGCGGCATGAAGGCCTACCGGATCTCCGTCTATCGCGAGCTGGGACACTTCGATGCCTACGAGTCCATCGGCACCGAACTCGCGATCTACGCGGCGCGCAGCGGCAAGCGGATCGCACGACTCCCGGTGAAGACGCGCGACCGGATCGGATCACCCCGGTTCGGGCGACTCCTCTCGGCGAATCTGCGCATCATGCGCGCCATGTTCATCGCGCTCTTCGCCGCCGCACCGAAGCGACCGTAGCCCGCGTCCGTTCGAACGCTCACGGGGCGCTCGCGCGTTTTGCGCGGGCGCCCCGTCGTGCGTCGTGCACCACGCTCAGCGGCGCTTCGCCGAGCCCTTCTTGTGGGCCGCCGTGATCACCGACTTGATCCCGCCGCGGATGTTGAAGTCCCCCACGACGGTCATGGAACGCGGCTTCGCGGCCTTCACCAGGTCGTCGAGGATCCGGTTCACGACGCGCTCGTAGAAGATCCCGTCGTTGCGGAAGCTCCACAGATAGAGCTTGAGCGACTTGAGCTCGAGACACACCTTGTCCGGCACGTAGGTGATGTTGATCGTCGCGAAGTCGGGAGCCCCGCCCTTCAGCAGGGCGAGCTCCGCCGCGTCGCTCTCCACGCCGCCCAACGGGCAGAGCGAGGTGAACTCGGGGCAGGTCATGTAGATCTCGTAATCGCGGCGCGGATACGGGTTCGCGAAGGTCTCGAGCAGTTCAGGCTGTGGCATGGGTAGGCTCAGGGTTCGCGCAGACGACGCGAGGCCGCGTCGAGGATCGCGCGTTCCTCCGGCAACAGGCTCTCGAGCCCGCTGGCGGAGATCTTGTCGAGGATGTTGTCGAGCGTCGGGCGCTCGATCTGCGCGTCGGATGCCGGCGCACGACGCACCGGTCGGCGCGCGCGCGCCGGCGGTGTCATCGACGGGGCGACCGACGCATTGGACTGCGCCACCACATCGTCGATGTGGGAGCGCGGCTGCTCACGATGCTCCTGCGAGCGCGGCATCGTCTTGGGGACGGCGCGCGGCATCGCATCGTCGTCCGTCTCCGGGATCGGCGACACCCCCTGCCGCAACCGCTCGAGGTCCACCGACGACACCGCGCGCAGATACAGCCACCCGGCGATCAACCCGCCGAGGTGCGCCATCGCGGCACCGCGTCCGTCGTCGAGCAGGGCACCGCTCGTGACGATGAGCACCGAGACCATCAGGATGAACCAGCGGGTCGAGACCGGCCACACTCCGAACGCGACCAGTTCCTCCGTCGGCCAGGTGGTGGCGTACGCGAGCAGCACACCGAGCACGAGCGCGGTCGAGCCGATCAACAGCGTCCCGCTCGGCACGAGCAGCAGATGCGCCATCCAGCCGCCCACCGCGCAGACGAAGGCGAAGCGCACGAACTCGCGCGTCCCCCAACGGGCCTCGAGGCGCGGCCCGAACAGCCAGAGCGTGTACAGGTTGAGGGCCAGACTCCAGAACCCGGCGTGCACGAACAGATAGGTGCCGACCGACCACCAGTGCCGGCCGACCGCCTGAGCATCGACCCCGAACATCTGCTGGAGGTCGCTCGCCTTGAGCAGGGTGAGCTGCACGAAGTACATCGCGAGACTCACGCCGAGGACCCACTGCACCGCCGTGGTCGTCCGGGGCGCCGCGGTCTCCCGGGCGCCTCGCGTGGCGGTGGTGGTCCGCTCGCTCACGCGGTGACTACCGGAGCCCCGCGGGCGCCGGAAGCCGGAGTGCGAGCCGCACGTCGGCGTGGGTGCTCATCGCCTGTTCCATCAGCGCGGACCACCGGCGATCGAGCATGAACGTCTCCCCCGACGGCGTCGGCGGATGGATCACGATCTGCGTGGCCTCGCTCGCCCCGTGCGCCTGTTCGATCAGGCGGAGCAGCTGTCCGTCGCTCGTATCGTCGCGGGGGTTCAGCACGAGCGCATGCGCGCAGCCCGCACCGGCCGCCGCCGCGACGGCGTCGATCGCATTGGTGAGCAACGCCTCCGGGCCGCTGAATTCCACCGTCACCTGCGCCAGCGCGAGATGCGGCGCGAGCATCGCGAGCGCTTCCGGCCGCTGCCCATCGGTATCGAGCATCACCGGCAACGGCGGAGCGACCGCCGTGAAGGCCGCGAGCAGGAAGTTCAGGTTGCCGAGCGCGTCGCGTCCGCCGATCGCGATGGAGTGGAACTTCGACCGCCCGAGCTGACGCTCGATCTCGCGATTGAGCGCCACCGAGGTGTACATCGTGGCCGTCTCCGCCTCGCCGGCGAATCGTACGAACAGCTGTCGGCGCCCCATCCAGGCGCCCTGCGCCTGCACGCCGCCGGGCACCCCTGCCAATGCCGCTGCCGCCACCGGTGTTGCCGTCATGTCGTCTGCTCTCCTGAAGTCCGCCCGTCCAACGCGAGCTGCACGATCCGTTCACACAACTCCGGGAATCCGATCCCCGCGGCCGCTGCCGCCTGCGGGATCAGACTCAACGCCGTCATCCCCGGCAAGGTGTTCGCTTCGAGACAGTGGAATGTACCGTCTTTCGACATCCGGAAGTCAATGCGGGCATAGCCGCGCAACTTCAGTGCCCGGAAGGACACGAGCGCCAGCCGCTGCACCTCCGTGCGCTCCGCATCCGTCAGCGCCGCCGGGAACACCTCCACCGCCATCCCAGCCGTGTACTTGCACTCGTAGTCGTAGATCTCGTGCTTGGGGATGATCTCCCCCACCGGCAGCGCCTGATCGCCCAGCACCCCGACGGTCAGTTCGCGACCGGCGATGAACTCCTCGATCATCACCTCGTCGTCGTACCGGAACGCCTCGGCGATCGCCGGCGCCAGATCGGCTTCCGCTTTCACCAGCGTCAGCCCGACCGTGGAGCCCTGCTTGCTCGGTTTCACGATGATCGGCATCCCGATGGTCCGGGCCGCCTCGGCCGCGTACTCCGCCGTGCGCCACCGCTCGGGCTCGCCCGCGCGCGCCATCCACCAGGCCGGGGTCGGTACCCCCGAATCCTTGAGCAGGCGCTTGGTGAGATCCTTGTCCATCGCCAGCGCGCTCGCGAGATGTCCGCTCCCGGTGTACGGCACGCCGGTGAGATCGAGCAACGCCTGGATGGTGCCGTCCTCCCCCTGGCCGCCGTGTAGCCCGAGGAACACCACATCGACGTCCCCCGCCTGCGGCATCGCACGCACCGTGGCCGGGAGCGCCGTCGCCGACATCCGGACGAGCGCCTCCTGCTCCGGCGGCAGCGTACGCATCACGCCGCTGTCGAGCATCGCCTGTTCCTCACCGGCCGACAGCGCGCCGTGCACGGTATCCACCGCGGTCACGGTATGCCCGCGCGCGCGCAGCGCCTGCGCCACGCGCAGTCCGCTCGCCAGTGACACGTCGCGCTCGGAGGAGGTCCCTCCCATCAATACGGTGATCCGCACGTGCCGCTTACCGCGCCATCAGGAACTGCAGCATGTCGCCGCGCGTCACGATCCCGCGGATCTCCCCGTCCACACGCACCAGGACCGCCGGATTCGCCTTCGTGAGCACCTTCACGATCGCGTCCACCTGCGTGCCGGCGTCCACGACGGGGAAGGCCGAATCCATCACGCTGCTCACCGGACGCTCGAGCAGCTTCACGTCCTCGAGCCCCTTCGTCGCCAGCGCCCCCTCGCTCACCGACCCCACGCAGTTGCCGCCGTCCATCACCGGGAGCTGCGAGACATCGTGCAGGCTCATCAGGGTGATCGCCTGGCGCACCGTGTTCGTCGGGTTGAGCGCCACCACCGCGCCCGCGCCACCGCTGGGCTTCATCTCGATCAGCTGCCCGAGCGTCGCCTTCTCGGTGTCGAGCATCTGGTTCTCGCGCATCCACTCGTCGTTGTAGAGCTTGGACAGGTAGCGCTCACCGGTGTCGCACAGGAAGGTGACGACGCAGGCGTCGGGGTCGTTCACGCGACGCGCCACCGAGAGCGCGGCGTGCGTGAGCAGCCCGGCCGAACCGCCGATGAACATCCCTTCCTCGCGCGTCATGCGACGCGCCATCGCGAACGCGTCGCGGTCGCTGATGTTCTGGAACTCGTCGATGATGCTCATGTCGAGCGTCTCGGGGAGCTTGTCCTGCCCGATCCCCTCGACCTTGTACGGCGCACCGACCGGCGTGCGCGTGCCATTGCTGCGCCAGAGCTCGGAGAGGATCGACCCGATCGGATCGGCGCAGATCACCTGCACCTTGGGGTTCATCTTCTTCAGATAGCGTCCGACGCCGGTGATCGTGCCGCCCGTCCCCGCGCCGCCGATCAGATGCGTGACCTTCCCTTCGGTCTGCTCCCAGATCTCCGGGCCCGTCGTCGCGAAGTGCGCGTCCGGATTGGCCTGATTGTAGAACTGGTTCGCGAGCACCGCGTTCGGCGTCTCCTTGGCGATCCGCTTGGCCGTCATCACATAACTGTCCGGATGATCGGGCGGCACCGCCGTCGGCGTGATGATCACCTCGGCGCCGAACGCCTTGAGGAGCCGCACCTTCTCCTGCGACATCTTGTCGGGCATCGTGAAGATGCACTTGTACCCCTTCTTGGTCGCCGCGAGGGCGAGCGCCACGCCGGTGTTGCCGCTCGTCCCTTCGACGATCGTCCCGCCCGGCTTGAGCGTCCCCGACTTCTCGGCCGCGTCGATGATCGCCATGCCGATGCGGTCCTTCACCGACCCGCCGGGATTGAAGATCTCGGCCTTCACCCAGACCGGGGTGTTGATCCCCTTGGTCACCTGGTGCAGGCGGATGAGCGGCGTCCACCCGATCGTGTCGAGGATCGTGTCGTAGACTTTGAGGTCGTTCTTGGGTGCTGGCATGGTCGTCCGGTCTTTCGAAGGGGAAGTTGGGAATCTACCCGGCCACGTCGCGCTTCGCTTCACTGCTGAGCTGCGCGAGCAGCGTCAGCGCTTCGAGCGGCGTGACCGTGTCGGGGTTCAGCGCACGCAGTCGTTCGACGACCGGGTGCGGGATGGGGGCGGCGAAGAGGCCGAGTTGGTCGGTCGGGGCGACGACGGGGCGCGTCGCCCCCGATCGCGGGGCGTGGCGCACGGGGGCCGAACCGACCCCCGTCCCCGCGAGCGCCTCCGCCAACTGCTCGCTCTCGAGCAACGCGAGCAACGTGCGCGCGCGGGCGATCACCGGTGCCGGGAGTCCGGCCAGGCGTCCGACCTCGATCCCGTACGATCGATCGGCCCCGCCGGGCTTGAGGCGATGGAGGAAGAGGATCTTCTCCCCGGCCTCCTTCACTTCCACGTTAAAGTTGCGAACTGCTACTAATTCATCGGCGAGCTGCGTGAGCTCGTGATAGTGCGTCGCGAACACCGTCTTGCACCCGATCCGCTCGTGCAGGTGCTCGCTCACCGCCCACGCGATGCTCACCCCGTCCCACGTGCTCGTGCCGCGCCCGATCTCGTCGAGCAGCACCAGACTTCGCGCGGTGGCCGTGTGCAGGATCGCGCTCGTCTCCGACATCTCCACCATGAAGGTGGACTGGCCGCGCACGAGGTTGTCGCTCGCCCCCACGCGCGTGAACACGCGGTCCGCGACCCCTACCACCGCCCGCGTCGCCGGCACGAAGCTCCCCATCTGCGCCATCAGCACCAACAGGCCAATTTGTCGCAATATGGTACTTTTTCCGGCCATGTTCGGACCGGTCAGGATGATCATCCGCGCGTCGGGCGTCAGCGTCACGTCGTTCGGGATGAACTGGTCGCGCGGCATCATCCGCTCCACCACCGGGTGACGCCCGCCGGTGATCTCCAGCGACATCCCCTCGCTCACCTCGGGGCGCACATACCCCTCGCGTGCCGCCACCTCGGCGAGCGTCGCCAGCACGTCCAGCCGCGCCAGCGTCGAGGCCACCCCCTGCAACCGGCCGATCTGCGCGCCGGCCGCGGTGCGCAACGCCTCGAACAGCTGCCGCTCGAGCGTCTCGATCCGCTCCGTGGCGTGCAGCACCTTCTCCTCGAACTCCTTCAGCGCCGGCGTGATGTACCGTTCGGCACCGGTCAGCGTCTGTCGTCGCTGATAGTCGCTCGGCACGAGATGCGCGTTGGTGTTCGTCACCTCGATGAAATACCCGAACACCCGATTGTAGCCGACCTTGAGCGACGCGATCCCGGTGCGCTCGCGCTCCGCCGTCTGCATCGCCGCGATCGCGTCCTTCCCTCCGGAGGCGATCGCACGGAGTTCGTCGAGCGGCGCATCCACACCGGGAGCGATGGTCTCCCCTTCGCCGATGCTCGTCCCCGGGCGTTCCACCAGCACGCGCTGGATCTCCGTGGCCAGGTCGGCGCACGAGTCCCAACCGGTCACGATCTCGCCGAGCGCCCCCGCGGCGGCGGTGCGGCGCAGGGCGGACTCGACCTCGGGGAGTCTGCCGAGCGAGTCGCCGAGCGCACGCAGATCGCGCGGCGTGGCACGGCCGGCGGCTGCCTTGCCGGCCAGGCGTTCCACATCGCGCACACCGTCGAGCGCGGCGCGCAACGCGGTGCGCGCGAGCGCATCGGTCACGAGCGACGACACCGCGTCGAGTCGCGCCGTGATCGCCGCGACGTCCGTGAGCGGCGCCAGGATCCACTGGCGCAGCATGCGCGCGCCCATCGGCGTCTGCGTGCGATCGAGCACCCCGAGCAGCGTCCCCGACTGATCGCCGCCGCGCAGCGACTCCACCAGCTCGAGATTGCGGCGTGTCATGTCGTCGAGCGGCATCACGCCGCCTGGTCGCTCGATGAGCGGCCGCGCGAGGTGCGGGATCCCCGCGGGTTGCAGTTCACGCAGATAGCGCATCAATGCACCGGCCGCGCCCACGGCAGCGGCATCCACCGCGCCGATCCCGAACCCTTCGAGCGAGCGCACCGCGAAGTGCTCGGCCAGCGCCTGCTCCGCGAGCGCCGACTCGAACTCCCACCCCTCGCGCTCGGTCGTGAGCACATCGAGTCCGCGCGCGAGCAGCGCGGCCTCGCCGTTCCCTGAGGGGGTGATCACCTCGCGCGGGGAGAGTCGCGCCAGGGCAGCGGCGGCGTCGCCCGAGCGTGCCGTCACCAGGCGCAGTTCTCCGGTGGACACATCCACCGCCGCGATGCCGATGGTGTCGCCCGTGACCTGCATGGCGCAGAGGAAGTTGTTGCGCGCGCCGTCGAGCAGGTCGTCGCTGAAGGCGGCGCCGGGGGTGATGGTCTCCACCACCTCGCGGCGCACGATCCCCTTGGCGAGCTTGGGATCCTCCACTTGTTCGCAGATCGCGACGCGGAATCCCTGCTGCACCAGCCGGCGCAGATACTCGTTCACCGAGCGCACCGGCACGCCGGCGAGCGGCACGGCGTTGGCGCCGCCATTGTTGCGCGACGTCAACGTGAGCCCGAGCGCCCGCGACGCCACCTCGGCGTCCTCGTAGAACATCTCGTAGAAGTCGCCCATCCGGAAGAACAGGATGGCGTGCTGATGACGCGCCTTGATGTCGCGATACTGCTGCATCAAGGGCGTCGCTTCCTTGCTCACGGCTTCTCCGCCTCCATGACGATCGCCGTGATCTGCAGCGCCTGGAGCTTCGTCACGAGCGCCACCGCTTCGGCGCGCGTCGCGAAACGGCCGATGCGCACACGGTACGGACGATCCGCGGTGACGCGCACGTCGTAGCCACGTGCCTTCATCTTGGCACTCAACCGTTCGGCGTCGCCGAGCACCTGATACGCGGCGAGCTGCACGGTCCAGTTGCCGGCCGCGGCTGCGGCGGGCTCGGGGGCTGCGACTTCCTTGGTCGCCGTCTTCGGCGCGCTCTTGGGGGTCTCCTTCGGCGTTTCCTTGACGGGCTCCTTCACCGCCTCCTTCGCCGCCGGCTTCGGGATCTCCGGCTTGGGAAGCTCTGCCTTCGGCGCTTCCACCGGCGGCGTCACCACCTTCGGCGCCGGCGCCTTCGGCTTCCGGGCCGCCGCGGCGGCGCGCTGCATCTCTGCGCGCACCGAGTCGGCGCGCACCGAGTCGAGTCGCGCCGAATCGGCGGCGAGCGCCGTCCCGCCGCACGCGCGCTGCGCGTAGGTGATCTGGTTCTGCAGCTCCACATCCGTGGTGGCCGCGCGCTGCTTGGCCTCTGCCAGCGCCGCGCACCCGCGCACCACGGCACCGTCGTCGAGCATCACGCGTCCGAGCAGATACTGCGCCTGCGCACGCGTCGGCCCTTCCGGATGATCGAGCACGAGCCGGTCGAGGTGCCGCCGAGCCGCCGCGCGGCCACCGCGTGAGACCTCGAGCTGCGCCAGGCGGAGCAGCGCCCACTCCGCGCGCGGCGACTGCGAGAACTCCACCGTCAGTCGCAGATAGTCGCGGCGCGCCTGCTCCGGCGAATCGGAGAAGGTCGCACGCCAGTAGAGGGCGTCGATCATCATCGGCGAACCGTCACGCGCCGCCGAGAGCACCGAGTCGACCAACGCGCGCCCCGCCGGCGCCTTGCCGTCGTTGATCATCTGCTGCGCCCGACGGAACACCGCCGAGTCGTTCACCGTCGGACGCGACACCGCCTGCGCGCCGGCCGTGGACGCGAGCAAGCCGCTCGCCACGATCGTCGCGCATGACACGACGAGCATCGCCGTCAGGGACCGCGACCGTTCCGGCCGCGCACGAGTCTTGGAGTCCATGGTCAGATCAAAGGGTTCAGGCTGCGGCTCGGCGCTTGCCGCCCGCCGTCAACGCCAGCACCAACGACACCAGCACCTGCTCCTCCGACGACACCCGCGAGTCCTTCAGCGAACGATCCGCCGCGAGCAACATCGCCAGCGCATGGTCGATGTCCGCCGACGTCCAGCGTGGCATCGCCCGCACCCACACCTTCACCGCCTCGCCCCAGGGACGACCGGTGATCGACGACGGGTTCGCTTTCAACAGTCCGAAGAGCTCGCTCTCGAGACGGCTCTGCGCCACGCCGCGCTCCTTGGCCGCCATCGCCCACCCGATCGCGAGCACCTGCGTCGTGAGCGCCATGACGATCGACACCCCGGTGGTCTTCGGCTGCAGCAGGATCGGCTCCACGAGCCGGATCCCGCGCGTGCCGTCGCGCTGCGCCACCGCGTCGAGCAGGTCGCCGAGGGTCTCTCCGGCGCGCACCCCGACGATCGCTTCGATCGCCGCGTCGTCGATCTCGGCGCCGTTCGTGTAGTTGCGCAGCTTGTCGAGCTCCCCCGCCATCAGCGCGAGATCGTTCCCCGCCGCGCTGCACAGCAGCGCCGACGCCGACGGCGTGATGGTCACCCCCAACTGCCCCGCCCGATGCGCGACCCACTTCACCAGCGCATCCTCGCTCAACGTGTCGAAGGCGACCGCGACGAGTTTCGCGTTCAGGTCGGCATCCGCCTTCGCGCCCGCCGGGGAGACCAACAGCAGCAGCGTGTCCTTCGCCGGGCGGTCCAGGTACTTCATCAGGACCCCGCGCGCCTCCTTCTTCAGCGAAGGCACGTCGCGGATCACCAGCATCCGGCGCTCCGCCATCATCGGGAGCGCGTCGAGGGCATTGGAGAGCATCCGCGCATCGAGTTCGCCGCCACGGCGGGTCTCAAGATTGAAGTCGCGGGTCGCGGCGTCCGTGGCCTGGTCGATCACATCGCGGACCCACTGATCCTTCAGGAAATCCTCGTCCCCGTGGAAATGGTACGCCGGCTCGAACGCCCCACTTTTCAGGGCTGATCTGAGGGCGCTGAGGGGGGACGGAGCCATGCGCGGAATATACTCGCCGAAGCCCCTCCTCGGCCCCTCTTTTCCACACCGAACAAGGGGGCGACGGCCGAGGCCGCCACCGCGCGCTTACGCGATCCGGACCGCCGAGGTCGAGGTGCTCGGGGCGGTGGTGCTCAGACCGGTCGGCCGAGGCCCCGTCAGGCGCTCTTCGGCCAGTCGGGCCTGGAGGCGGGTGGCGAAGTGCCGCGAGGGACGGATCGCCGGGAGGTTCCGCGCCACCAGGAGCCCACGGCGGATCGCGACATCCCGCGCCGCACAGGGATCACAGGCCATGATGTGCGAAAGGACGGAGGCCAGTTCTGGCTCCGTCAGCTCCTGATCCAAGTATGCCGTATGAAGGCGGCGGAAGGTTCGGCAGTCCATCTGGCTAGGGTCGATCGTAACGGTACCCCGAGCAGTTCGATCAGGTTCCCGCCCCCCACGATCCCCCAGCCAGATGGCCCCCACTACCACCGAACGAGCCTCGATCCCGGGCCACTGACGGAGCGGCAGCTCCGACCCTGGGTCGATGTCCGACGACCTGCGACTACCGCAGAGACGGCTCGATGATCTCCGCGAACGAATTCCGTGCCCGGTTCAGCCGCGACTTCACGGTGCCCAGGTTGCAATGCGTGATCTCGCTGATCTCCTCGTACGAACGCCCTTCCAACTCGCGAAGGACGAACACCTCGCGATGGTGCTCCGGCAGAGCCGCCACCGATTCCTCCACCATCTGCCGCACATGACGCTTGCGGAACTGATCGTCCGGACGCGCGGTCGGGTCCTCGAACTCCAACGGCCGCTCCTCGTCCTCCCATCCCTGCGTGATCGAGCTGAACAGCACCAGCGGATTGCGCGAGCGGTTGCGCAGCTCGTTCTTGGCCAGGTTCGACGCGATCGTGTAGATCCACGTCGAGAACTTCTTGGACCGGTCGAAACGCGCCAGATGACGGTGCACGCGGATGAAAACTTCCTGCACCAGGTCTTCGGCACGTTCCCGATCGGTCACGATCCGGTATACGAAGTTGAGCAGACGTCCCTGATACCGTTCCACGATCGCGTCGAACGCCCGCGTATCACCCGCCAGATAGCCCTTCACGAGGTCGTGATCGGTGAGCGCCTGCAGTTCGGCCATGGGGCGGAACGCAGGTTGGAACCGAGTCTCGGACTTCAGCGCAACAGCGGCAGCAGCGCGGGCCATGGTGACTGACTCCTCTGGAATGGGACGGTCTTCCTGCCCCCCAGAAATGCATATGGCGTGCCATGTCGTACAGAAACATAAGTTGTTGTATTGCAACAACTTATGTTTTCCGGTAGCCTGAAAACCGTCCCAGAAGTTAGAACGGGGTGTCCTCTTTCGAGGACACCCCGCCGCCACCCGTCCGCTTTCCGAGACTCGGAGACCGTCTACCTCCCCAGCCGGAATCCCGCCGCGAACAGCACCCCGATCATCGTCTTCCCGTCCACGATCTCCCCCGATTCGATCATCGCCAGGACCTCGGACAACGGCTTCGACACCACCTGGATGAACTCGTCCGCCTCCCGTTCGCTCTCGCCGGCGGTCAGTCCGCTCGCCATGAAGATGTGGATCCGCTCATCCGTGAACCCGGGAGTGGTCAGGAAGGCGGTCATGGGCACCATGGACGTCGCGGTGCACCCGGTCTCCTCGCGCAGCTCCCGGCGCGCACAGTCGATCGGCGCTTCCCCGGCATCGAGTCGCCCGGCCGGGATCTCCCACAGATAGCCGCCCGCCGCGTACCGATACTGACGGATCAACAGCAGCTGCGGATCCTCCCCGGCGGGGTCGCTCAGGAATGGCACCACCGCCGCCGCCCCGGAATGGCGGATCATGTCCATCTCGGCGATCGCCCCGTTCGGGAATCGCACCGTGTCCACGTTCAGCTGGATGACCCGCCCGGTGTGGATCGGGCGACTCGACACCATGCCGGGCTCGGCCGCCACTCCCGGTGTCGGCCCGCTCACGAATCGCGACTTCGACTCCGACATCCCTACCCCTCCTCGACAGGGACCACGACATCCAACGGCCCGATCCCCAACGCCTCCAGCGGCGCGCGGATCGCCTCGCGGTCACCGACCGCGAGCACGAGCAGTTCGTCCGGATGCAGATGCTGCTCCGCCGCACGACGCACCGACTCCGCCGTCACGGCGCGCACCTTGGCGCGATACGTCGTGTAATAGTCGTCCGGCAAGCCGTACACCGTCGCACTCGCGATCGCCTGCGCCACCGCGGTCGTCGTCTCGTAGCGGATCGGGAAGACGCCGTCGAGGTACGCCGTCGCGAGCGAGAGTTCATCGGCGCTCACCGTCTCGCTCCGCATGCGGTCGATCTCCAGCAGGATCTCGCGCACCGCGGCATCGGTCACCTCGGTCTTCACCGCCGTCGACACCACGAACGGCCCCGCGCCGCGACGCCAGTCGAACATCGAGTTCGCCCCATACGTGTAGGCGTGCTTCTCGCGCAGGTTCAGGTTGATGCGCGACGAGAACAACCCGCCGAGCAGCGCGTTCATCACCACCACATCGAAGAAATCGGGATGCAGGCGCGGCAACCCGCGGTGCCCCACGCGCAGCTCCGACTGCGGCGCATCGGCCTTGTGCACCACCCGCACGCGACGACCGCCGGCCACTGTCCGATCATCCACCGCCGCGGCCGCCGCACCATCGGCGCCGCGCCAGCTCCCGAGCGAGCGCTCCACCAGCCGCACCCCGCGCTCGAGCGTGACATCACCCGCGAGCACGATCGTCAGCCGACTCGGCACCACATGTGCGCCGTGGAAGGCACGCACCGTCTCGCTCGACAGCGTACGCACGCTCGCCGGCGATCCCCCGCCGGCCACGCGATAGCGCGATCCCTCCACATACAGGAACTCGCGGAACTGCTCCGCCGCGAGCCCGCGCGGCTCCACGCGCTGCTGCAGCAGATCGGCGAGCCGCTCCTCCTTCAGTCGCTCCACATCGCGCTCGCGGAAGCCGGGGCTCACGAGCACTTCGCCGAGCAGCGCCATCGCCTGCTCCAGGCGATCCGGCGTCACGGCGAGATGCGCCATGAGGCTGTCCCAGTCGGCGCCGGCATCGAGGCTCGCCCCCAGTCGCTCGCACTGTTCGGTGAGCGAGGCGCCGTCGAGTCGTGCCGTTCCTTCGGTGAGTGCCGTCGCAGTGAGCATCGCGGCGCCTTCGGCACCGGCGGCATCGCGCGTGGCGCCGGCGTCGACGAGCGCGAGCACGGTCACCATCGGGAGCCGATGCATCGGCGCCACGGAGACGCGGATCCCGTTGCCGAGCGTCGCGTGGTGCACCGCGGGGAACTCCCACGGACGCCCCGGACCGGCGGTCGGACGCGTGGACATGCTCATGCCCCCACCTCCGTCGTTGCCGCGGCAGCGTCGGTCGCGCGCGGGATGTACACGAGCGACGCCCGGTTGTCGGGGCCGAGCCGCGCGCGCGCGAAGGCCGTCACCTGCGCCGCCGTCACCGCGCGGTACTTGTCGATCTGCTCATTGAGCAACGCCGCGTCCCCGAAATAAGTAGCGAATTGCGACAATTTGTCGGCCCGCTCCCCCGCTGACTGCAACGCCCCGATCAGTTCCGTCTCGATCAGCGCCAGCGCACGGGCGACCTCGCCCTCCGTCACGCCGTCGGCATGCAGCCGGTCCACCTCGGCCGCCACCGCCGCCTCGAGCCGCTCGAGCGACACCCCGGGGCGCGCCATCGCGTCCACCACCAGCAGGTCGCTCCCCTTGGTGAGATCGTACGTGAACGCGGAGACCTCCTGCGCCACTTCCTGCTCGCGCACGAGCGACTTGTACAGCCGGCTCCCGCGCCGCATCCCCAGCACCGCGCCGCACACGCTCGCGGCGTAGTACTCCGCCGACCCGAACACCGGCGACCGGAAGGCGAGGAAGAGGCGGGGCAGCACCACGTCGTCCTCGAACACGGCACGTTTGGCCCCGCCGAAACTCGGCGCCACCGCGAACGAGGGGAGCGCCGGACGCGCCGCGCCACGCGGGATCGGGGCGAAGTACTGCTCCACCAGGGCGCGTGCTTCCGTCGCGTCGAAATCCCCCGCGATCGTCAGCACCGCATTGTCGGGGGAGTACCAGGTGCGGAAGAACTCGGCGATGTCCTCGAGGCTCGCCTCGCTCAGATGCTCCATGGAGCCGATCAGCGAGTGATGGAACGGATGCTCGGGCGGGAAGCAGAGCGCCGGCAACCGTTCCCACCAGGTGCCGTACGGCTGGTTGTCCACCGACCAGCGCCGTTCGTTCTTCACCACGTCGCGCTGGGTGTCGAGCTTCTCCTGCGTCATCGCCGGGAGCAGGGCCCCCATGCGGTCCGCTTCGAGCCAGAGCGCGGTGGCCAGATGATTCGACGGCACCGTCTCGAAATAGTTGGTGCGGTCGAGCCAGGTGGAGCCGTTCAGCGTGCCGCCGGCGCGCTGCACGAGCTCGAAGTGCTCGTTGGCTCCCACATGCTCGGAGCCCTGGAAGAGCATATGCTCGAACAGGTGCGCGAACCCGGTGCGCCCTTCGCGCTCGTTGGCCGAGCCCACGTGATACCACAGGTTCACCGCCACGATGGGCGCCGAATGATCCTCCGACAGGGTCACCAGCAACCCGTTCGCGAGGCGATAGGACTCCACAGGAATGCGCATTACTCGTGAATCACCAGTCGAGGACGAGCGCCAACGGCGCCTTGAACGATTCCGCCACCCAGAACCCCCATTGATTCCATATCCGGCTCCCGGCGCGCGAGGGGAGCGCCGGCGACGTCAGCGGCTCGATCCCGTAGCGTCGGCCGATGATCTCCAGCCGCAGCATGTGGAACGGGTCGCTGACCACGATCGCGGTGGAGAGCCGCTGCGCGTGGATCAGATCGATCGCCGCGCGCATCGATTGCGACGACGTCCGCCCCGCGCTCTCGGTCATGATCACCGTGTCCGGCACGCCGCGCGACATCACGTAGCGCCGTGACACTCCCGCTTCCGACAGCGTGTCACCGGTGCCGAAGCCGCCGGTGAGCACCATCCGCTTGGCGATCCCGCGCTGCCAGAGCGCCACCGCATGATCCAACCGCGACCGCAGCACCGGCGAGGGCTTCCCCTGGTACTGCGCCGCCCCCATCACGATGATCGCGTCCGCCCGATCGGCGTCGTCCTCGAGCGCCCAGGTCAGCACCGCGCCGAGCGAGACGATCCAGCAGAGCAGCAGGAGGACGAACACGCCCAGCACCCACCGCCGGCGTCGCGCCACCTAGAGCTCGCCCCGGGTTCCCGGCGTCGGGCAGTGCGGCGTGAATCCGTCCTTCGTCAGCGTCGCCGAAAAGGTGTCCTGCGCCTCGGGTTCGCCGTGCACGAGCCAGACGTTCCGCAACGCCTTCGACTGCTCGCGCGCGCCGAGGATCCACTGCCGCAGTTCGTTCCGATCCGCGTGCGCGCTGTAGCCGCTGATCACCTCGACCTGCGCGCGCAGCGGCACTTCGTCACCGAACACCTTCAGCATCGGTTGCTTCTCCACGATCCGCCGCCCGAGGGTGTGTTCCGCCATGAACCCCACGACGAGGATCGTGTTCCGCGGCTCCGAGGCGCCGTGCAGCAGATGGTGCAGGATCCGCCCCGACTCCGCCATCCCCGACGCGGCGATCACCACCGCCGGCCCCGGCTGCGAATCGAGCGCCATCGATTCCTCCACCGACTCCGTGAACCGCAGCAGCGGGAACTCGAACAGCGAGTCGCGGTGCGAGCGCACGAACGGTTCGTCGTCGTCGAACAGCGCGGCGTTCTTGGTGAACACGTCCGTCGCCTTGGTCGCCAGCGGGCTGTCGATCACGATCGGGATGCGCGGGATCTCTCCCCGAAGCGCGAGCTGGTGCAGATCGTACACCAGCTCCTGTGTGCGCCCCACGGCGAAGGCCGGGATCAGCACCTTCCCGCCGCGCGCGGCCGTCTCGCGCACCACCTTGGCGAGCGCGTCCATGGCCCCCGCCGTGGAGGGATGGTCACGGTTCCCGTAGGTGCTCTCCATGATCACCACGTCCGCGCGCTCGGGGACCACCGGATCGCGGATGATCGGGAGTCCCGCCCGTCCGATGTCGCCGCTGAAGGCGAGCCGCACCGTGCGATTCCCTTCCGTGCACTCGATCATCAGCGACGCCGACCCGAGGATATGTCCGGCATCCATGAAGGTCGCCTTCACCCCCGGCGCGACCTCGACCACGCGCCCGTAGCGCGTCCCCTTCATCAGCTCCAGCGTGCGCGTCACATCCTTGATCCCGTACAGCGGATCGGCGTGCTGCTTCTTCCGGCGCGCGAGGAACTCCGCGTCCTTCTCCTGGATGTGCGCCGAGTCGGCGAGCATCACCTCACAGAGGTCGCGCGTCGCCGTCGTGGCGTGGATCGGGCCCTTGTAGCCCTCGTTCACCAGGAACGGGAGCCGTCCCGCGTGATCGATGTGCGCATGCGACAGGAGCACCGCCGAGATCGTGCGCGGGTCCACCGGCAGCTGCGCGTTCTTCTTCTGGACGTCGGAGCGCTTCCCCTGGAACAGACCACAATCCAGGAGGATCGTGTGCCCGTTCACGCGCAGGATGTGGCACGACCCGGTGACTTCGCGGGCCGCCCCGTTGAACTCGATATGCACTGCGGCTCCCGCTCAGCGCTCGGGCTGCGAGGCCCGTGCGAATACGATGGTCAGGCGATTGGCGTCCGGGGTCATCATCGCGGGTTCCCACCCGCCACGACTGCGTTCGTTCAGCAGATCGGTGAGGGCGTCCTCATCCTCGCGCGTATGCCCGGTGAGGCGCAGGATCACGGCCTGGTATTCTTTCATGAAGGGAAGAATAGTAGTATCCGCACCATGACTACAACGCCCGCCCTCCCCGGACTCACCCTGGTGCAGCACCCGTTGGTGCAGCACAAGGTCACCCTGCTGCGCGACAAGCGCACGCCCAAGAAGATCTTCAAGGAGCTGGTGGACGAGATCGCCATGCTCATGGCCTACGAGGCCACGGCCGATCTCATCCTCGAGCCGGTGGAGGTCGAGACCCCGCTGGAGACCACCACCGGGCAGCGTGTCGCCGGAAAGAAGCTCACCCTCGTCCCGATCCTCCGGGCCGGACTCGGGATGGTGGACGGGATCCTCAAGCTCGTCCCGTCGGCGCGCGTCGGACACATCGGACTGTATCGCGATCACGACACCCTGGAGCCGGTGGACTACTACTTCAAGGTCCCCGGCGACGCCGCCGAACGCGACTTCCTCCTGCTCGACCCGATGCTCGCGACCGGCGGCAGTGCCGTCGCGGCGATCGCCGCGCTCAAGCGCGCCGGCGCGCAGCGCATCCGGTTCCTCTGCCTCGTGGCCGCGCCCGCGGGCGTCGCGCGCGTGCACGAGGCGCACCCCGATGTGCCGATCATCTGCGCCGCGCTCGACCGCGAGTTGAACGCGCACGGCTACATCCTCCCCGGACTCGGCGACGCCGGCGATCGACTCTTCGGCACGCGATAGTCGGAACGCGTTAGCACCAACTCGCGCCGTCCACAAGAGGCTGACACGCGCGGTCCCGATCGCGTACATTTGGATTGCAATCACGTGCTCTTGTTCACAATCACGTGGTTCGTCATAATTTGCCGCGCTGCACGGACGATGTCGTCCGTGCCCCCCGACCGCCGCTTCGCACCCTGACGCCGCCTGATGATCATCAACCTGCTGCCTGACTTCCTGGCGGTCCTCCAGAGCACGGACCGGGCAGCAGCGTACGAGCGCTACTTCGAGCAGCATCGTCCCCTCCTCGAAGCCTACTGGCTCAACTACGTCGTCGATCCGCGCGGCCCGCACTTCGCCGAGATCGTCCGCGACACCGTCAACGCCGACCGCACCGACCTCCTCGCCATGCTCGAGCGCGTGGACGTCGAAGCCATCGCGCGCGAGACGGAAGCGCAGTGCGCGGAGCTGATGGAGGTCGACAGCACCATCGACGTGCTGATCATGGTGGGCGTCGGTGGCGCGAACGCGGGCGAGCTCGTCGTGAACGGCCGCGCGGTGGCGTTCGTCTGCCTCGAGCACTTCACCTCGGTCGCCAATCCGACCACGCACGCGCTCGGGCTGGATCCCGAACTGATCCCGATGTGGCTCGCGCACGAGATCGCGCACGGGGTGCGCTACACCTCGCCGCAGAGCCGCAGCGAGATGCGCCAGCAGATCAGCACCGCCGGCGGCTCGTACTCCTACTGGGAGACGGGGCGTAACGTGCCGCTGCGGGAGCATCTCGTGAACGAAGGGCTCGCGGTGCAGGCCGCGCGTCGTTTCAGCCCGGGGCACGCACCGTGGGAGTACTTCGGCTTCCAGCGCAAGCAGTACGCGCGGGTCCGCGAGCTCGAGAGCGTGCTCACCCGCGCGGTGGCCGACGATCTCGACCGCTCCGGGCTCGGCCTGCGCCTGCGTTGGCTCTCCGGCGGCATGAGCGACGACGCGCGCACGGTGCAGCGCTACGTCGTCCCAGAGCGCTCGGGCTACTTCCTCGGCGCGCGGATGGTCGAGGACGCGATCGTCGAGAAGGGGTTGCCCTGGGCGCTGCGCGCGAGCGCGGCCGAGTTGATGGCACTGGCCGAGGGCGCGGCGCGCACGGCGTAGTCGATCCGCAGCGGTATCGAGCGCGATCCCGTCACGACGACAGGATCGCGCTTCTTATTTCCCCACGCAGAAGCTCGCGAAGACGCGCGCCAGAACATCGTCCACCTCGACCGCGCCGACCAACTCCTCGAGCGCGTGCGCCGCGGCGCGCACATGCGCCGCCGCGACCGGCGCCGGGAGCGAGGCGTCGGTCCACGCCGAGCGGAAGGCGCGGAGTTCGTCGAGAGCGGTCGTGATGGCGCCCTGATGCCGCGCGCGGGTCAGGAGCGGGGTGTCGTGCTCGATCGCTCCGGCGCCGTGCGACAGCTGCGCGGTGACGACCGCCGTGACGGCGTCCACGAGCGCGGGGAGTCCGTCGCCGGTCGTCGCGCTCACGGTGATCATCCGCTCGACGCCGGCGGGTGCGGCGATTTCGTCGCTTGATGTTACTAAATCACATTTCGTCCGCACCGCGATCACCGGCGCGCGCGTGTGCGCCGCGATCGCCGTCACGCCGGCCTCGAGCGCGGCCGTGGAATCGCCACAGACGAGCACCACGTGCGCCGCCCCCAGGTAGCGCTCGCTCACCTCGATCCCCAGCCGCTCGAGCGGGTCGTGCGTCTCGCGCAGCCCCGCGGTGTCCACCAGGCGCAGTGGCCACGGCTCGTGATCGAGCAGCACTTCCACCGCGTCGCGCGTGGTCCCCGGCACCTCGCTCACGATCACCCGGTGCTCACCGACGAGCGCGTTGAGCAGCGACGACTTCCCCGCATTCGGCGCGCCGGCGAGCACCACCGTCGCTCCCTCGCGTCCGACGATCGCCGCCGGCGCGGTGGCCAGCAGCGTCCCGAGCCGACGGATGAGCGCATCACAGGCGTCGGTGATGCGCGCGCGCGGCACCGGCCCTTCATCCTCCTCGGGAAAGTCGATGTCGTACGCCAGCAACGCATCGAGCTCGATCACCGACGCGCGCAACGACTCGAGCGCCCGCGAGAGCGCGCCGTCGAGCTGGGTGAGCGCAGCGCGGTGCGCGGCCGTGGTGCGCGCGTCGATCAGATCCGCCACCGCCTCGGCGCGCAGCAGGTCGAGCTTCCCCGCGAGCACGGCGCGCTCCGTGAACTCCCCCGGGAGCGCCTGCCGCGCCCCGGCCCGCAGCAACGCGCCGCAGACCGCGAGCGGCACGAACTGACCGCCGTGGGTCGCGAACTCCACGACCGTCTCGCCGGTGTACGAGTGCGGCGCCGTGAAACGCGTCACGAGCGCTTCGTCGAGCGGGGTGGTGGGATCGTCACAGGCGTGCACACGCACGAGCGTCGCCGCGCGTGGCGTCAACGCGGCCGCAGCGACCCCCACCCGTGCCGCGATCGCGTGCACCGCGTCCTGCGGACCGCTCAAACGGACGATGGCCACCGCCGAACGGCCGGGGGCCGTGGCGATGGCCACTATGGTGTCCTGGCGCAGCCCGCGGAGCGTCTCGGGCGACGACGACTGTGTCACCGACGCATCGTCAGGTCGAGGCCTTCGCCTTGGCCCGCTCGTTCGCGATCAGCCACTGCTGCGGCAGGGCGGCGATCTGCTGTACCGTGTAATACAGGGACAGTCCGGCGGCCGACTGCAGCAGGAAGAAGGTGAACATGATGGGCATCATCCAGCTCATCATCTTCGCCTGCGGGTTGTCCGGCATGTTGCGCATGCCGATCCAGCTCAGCACGTACATCGACACGCCCATCAGCAGCGGGAGGATGTACAGCGGATCGTGCAGCGAGATGTCGTGCAGCCACAGGAAGGGCACCCCGCGAAACTCGATCGTGTTCTGGAACACGAAGAAGAGCGCCATGAGCACCGGCATCGGGATCAGCGCCGGCAGACACCCCGAGAGCGGGGAGAGCGGACTCATGCCGTGATCCTTGTAGATCCGCATGATCTCCGCCTGCTGCTTCTGCGGATCGCTCTTGTACTTGGCCTGCACCGCCGTCAGCTCCGGCTGCAACCGCTGCATGCGCAGGCTCGCACGCATGGCGCTGGCGTTCAGCGGCCAGAGCACGATGCGGATGGTGATGCCGAAGATGACGAGGATCCAGCCGTAATTCAGCCCGATCACCTTCTTCATCCAGAGCAGGATGCGCATGACGATCGTCGAGAAGGGCTGCACCACCGGCTGCATGAAGCTGCCGTACGGGTTGGCCGTCTCGAACTCGCGTCCCATCTTGCGCAGCCGTTCCCACGACTGCGGACCGGCGAACACCTCGAACGTCGCGGCGCCCCCCTTGAGCGGCATCACGACCGTCGCCTGCGCCAGTCGCGCTTCCTTCTTCACCCGCGGCCCGCCGATCATGTTCACTTCGGCGAACGGCACCCCGCCCTTCTCCGGCGCGAGCAAGCCGACGAGGAAGTACTTGTTCTTGGCCACGGCCCAGGTCAGCGGCCCCGGCTCGAGCTTCGTTTCCCCTTCGTCGAGCTTCGCGAAGAGCGTCCCCTTGGCCCCCTTCGTCACCGGCTTCACGGCGTACGAGAGCGCGCGCAGATCGCCCACCGAGTCCGCTTCCTGACTGTCGAAGCCCTGCGGCAGATCCACGAGCAGATAGGCCGACTCCGGCACGCCGGTCAGCCGCACCGTCGCCGTGCTCACATACGTCTCACGCGACATCGTGTAGCTGATCGTCGCCGTCGCCGGTCCGCTGGCGGTGGTCGTCGTGCCGGTGAAGGTCACCGTCGGATCGCCGTTCGTCGCGCTCCCGCGCTGCGCCGTGAAGTTCAGCGCGTCGAGGTGCAGCGTGTCGGTCGCCGAGATCACGCGGTAGCGCAGGAGGGCCTGCGCACCGTGCTTGATCTTCACGCCGCCGGTCGCGGCGTTGAGCGCGGGATAGCTGTCCACCTGGACATACAGCGGCGCCGCGCCGATCGAGCTGTACGCGGTCTTCGCGAGCGGCGTCTCGACCGTGAGCGTTTCGGCAGGCGCCGCCTGGACGGCGGCGGGCGCGGTCAGCTGTCCGGGCTGCCCCGGCTTGGCCGGCGCGATCGTCTGCGCGGCCGCTCCCGCTGGTGCGTTGGCGGCGCCAGACGCACCCGCAGCGGCCGTCGCACCAGCGGCGACACCCGAGGAGTCCGCCACCGGCACGATCGCCTTGGGCGGGGCAGGGAAGAGCTTCGGCGTGAGGATGACCACCACACCGGTGAGCAGTAGAGCGTAAAAGAAGCGCCGTTCCATCAGCGAAGTCTGCGCAAGTTAGGGAACCGGGTCATAACCCCCGGGACGGAAGGGATGGCAGCGCGCGATGCGCCGGACCGCCATCCACCCGCCACGCCAAGCACCGTACTTCTCCAGTGCCTCGATCGCATAGTGAGAGCACGTTGGATAATAGCGGCACGATGCGCCGAGGTGCGGAGAGATCGTCAACTGATACCCCCGGACGCACGCGATGAAGAATCGTCGCATCAGGGCGCCGACGGCGGCGTCGAGGGCGTGGTCGGCGGGTTCGTCGGCGGCAGCCCAGGCGATCTCGCCTGCAACTGCTGCTTCACCCGCGCGATATCCGCCTCCAACGCCGCGAACGGAGCGCCGTACGCGGACGGCATCGCCCGCACCACGAACTCCAGTGCACCACCGCTCGCCTGAATGCTCGGCAGCAGCTCGCATCGTACCAACGTACGGAGCCGCCGCTTCACAAGATTCCGTTCCACTGAGTTGTGACCGTACTTTGGCACGATCACGCCCGCCCGGACCCGACGCAGAAGGGAAGCGATGTACCGAACCTCGAGGTGCGTGGCTCGGACTCGCTTCCCTTTCTGGCGGACGGCTTCGAGCTCCCCCTCCCGCGTCAGTCGCGACGCCGGCGGGAAACGGAAACGATCAGGCGCCGGCGTACTTCGACGGCAGTTTGACGGTCAGCCGCTTGCGCCCCTTCTTGCGACGGCGGCTCAGCACTTCACGTCCCCACTTGTCTGCCATCCGCGTACGGAATCCGTGCGTCTTGATGCGACGCTTGTTGCGCGGACGGTAAGTTGGCTTCCCCATAGCTGCTCCAAAAAGCGCTGTTCAACTGCGAATCGAAGTGCGGTTCAAATCGTATGAACCCAAGACCGCTAAACGTAGTCGTGGGAAACACATAACTCAAGTCCACCCCCCTCCTGACCCCCACTTGTTCGCAAGCACGAGTGTTGACTTATCCACATACGACCCCTACTCTTTGGCCCCTCGACTCGAACGCGTCACGTCGCTCGCGCTCCATCGCTCGGCAGCCCCCAGACAGCCCCAGGCAACACGCACTGTGACACTCTCCGCAACTGAAGCTTGGGCTCGGCTCCTCGATCGCGCGAAGACCGAGCTTCCGGAGCATGTCATCGAGACGTGGCTCGCCCCGCTCGCACCCGACAGCTTCGACGGCGCCGCCCTGAGCCTCACCGCCCCCGATCAGTGGTCGGTCGAGTGGAACGAGAGCAAACACCTGGCGCTCCTCGAAGGGTATGGTCCGGCCTGCCTCGGACACCCGCTGAAGGTCGTTTTCCGGGTCCAGTCAGAACGGTTGAAAAGGTCCCAAATGGACCTCTTCATGCCGCAAAAGAGCGCCACCATGGCGCCACAACAGCGCGACAATAGCGTCGTTCTCAGCACCCTGAACGATCGCTACATCTTCGACTCCTTCGTCGTCGGACGCTCCAACGAGCTCGCTGCCGCCGCCGCTTCCGCCGTCGCCGCCGCCCCGGGCAAGACCTACAACCCGCTCTTCATCTACGGCGCCACCGGGCTCGGCAAGACGCACCTCATGCAGGCCATCGCGCACGATATCCTCGCCCGCGATCCGAACTGCCGAGTGATGTACATCTCCACCGAGCAGTTCACGAACGATGTGGTCACGTCGATCACCAAGCGCACGATGCACGACTTCCGTCGCCGCTATCGCGAGACGGATCTCCTGCTCGTCGACGACGTCCACTTCCTCGGCGGCAAGGAAGCCACCCAGGAAGAGTTCTTCCATACGTTCAACGCCATCTATGAGGCCGGTCGTCAGATCGTCCTCACCAGCGATCGGCCGCCCTCGGAGATCCCGCGCCTCGAAGCACGACTCGTCTCCCGCTTCGAGTGGGGGATGGTCGCCGACATCGCGCCGCCGGATCTCGAGCACCGGATCGCCATCCTGCGCCAGAAGGCGCAGGCCGATCATCTCGAGCACACGATCCCCGACGACGTCCTGCACTTCATCGCCGATCATGTGCAGGCCAATGTGCGCGAGCTCGAGGGTTCGATCATCAAGCTCCTGGCCTACGCGTCGCTCAAGCATCGGGTGGTCACCGTCGACCTGGCCCGTGAAGCACTTCGCGACAAGCTGAAATCGAATGATGCTGCTCCCTCGCGCTCCTCACGCCATGATCGGATGCGTACGGTGCAGCAGCGGGTGGCCGCGGAATGGGGCGTCTCGGTGGACGGGCTGCAGTCCAAGACCCGCACCAAGGTCCTGACGACGCCGCGGCAGGTGGCCATGTACCTGGCGCGCGAGATCCTCGGGCTCCAGCTGGTCGAGATCGGGCAGGCGTTCGGCGGGCGCGACCACTCCACGGTCATCCATAGCCTGGAGCGGGTGGCGGAGATGATGAAGGAGGATGGGGAGTTCCGGGGGCGTGTGGAGAAAGTGCGGGAAACTCTCCGTCATGAACAATGATCAACATCCTGTCCCCATCCGGCGTTGGGGATTCGGCCCAGTCCACGGTCTCCCCCAAGTTCCACACAGCGTTTCCACATCAGGTGACACCCCAGAAGTCCAAGTGCGGTAAGGACTTCACTTGCTTTTCAACTTTCCACGCCTTACTACTACTACTGCGAATTAGCTATCTAATTCATGTAGCTACTAGTCTGGGCGCGGGATCCACATTCTCCTCATCCAGGAGACAGGCCGGGTATGCGATTCACCATCTCGCGTGAGAAGTTGCAGGAAGGGCTCGCCGCGGTCACGCCGGCCGTCCCTTCCAAGACGACACTGCCCGTGCTCGCCAACCTTCTCGTGCAGACCACCGAGAAGGGGATCCGGATCTCGGGCACCGATCTCGATATCGCGGTGAGCACCGAAGTCACCGCCGATGTCGAAGCGCCTGGTGCCATCACGATCCCGGCGCGCAAGCTCTCGGAGATCGCACGCGAGCTGCCGCCGGCGCCGGTGAAGATCTCCGCCACCGGTGATCAGCGCATCACGCTCGAGTGCGGCCGCTCCAAGTTCAAGCTCCTCGGTCTGCCGAAGAGCGAATTCCCGAGCTTCCCCGCGGTGGCGTTCGAGAAGGCGTTGCGTGTACCGTCGGGCGATCTGCAGCGCCTGATCTCGCACACCTCGTTCGCCGTCTCCACCGAAGAGAGCCGTCCGATCCTGAACGGTGTGTTGTGGGAAGTCCGCGCCGAACACATGCGGATGGTGGCCACCAACGGGCATCGTCTGGCCAAGATGGACGTGCCGGTGGGCACCAAGGGCGCCAAAGCCTCGCAGAGCGACTTGATCATCCCGCCCAAGGCGTTGGACCAGATCGCCCGTCTTTTCCCCGCAGAAGAGGAGCTGGAGGTCGCACAGGGGGACAACCACCTGGGCTTCCGCTCGCCGTTCACCTCGGTGTTCACGCGCCTCATCGAGGGGCCGTATCCGCCGTACGACCAGGTGATCCCGAAGGACAACGACAAGGTCGCCACCATCGACAAGGCGGCGTTCGCCAGCGCGCTCAAGCGCATGTCGATCGTCGCGTCCGATCAGACGCACCGCATCCGCCTCTCCTTCAACTCGGGGATGCTCAAGTTCTCGGTGAGCACGCCGGACCTGGGCGAAGCACAGGACGAGCTCCCGGTGCGCTACAACGGCGATCCGCTCGACATCGGCTTCAATGCGGCGTATCTGCTCGAGATCCTGCGTTACATGCCGACCGACGAGATCCGCCTGACCTTCAAGGCCCCGGATCGCGCGGCGACGATCGAGCCCGAGGGCTGGACCGATCCCGCCAAGTATCTCTGTCTGCTGATGCCGCTGCGCCTGGTCGACTGACCGGCCGCGCCGAAGCGCAGCGGAACGCGTTCAGCTTCCGCGTACGATCGTGATCACTGCCGCCTGCTGCACACGCTGTGTGCGCAGGCGGCTTTGCATCGTGAACTCGAGCGTGCTGCTCCCGGTGCCGCCGAGCAGTTCGCCGCTCACGGGTTCGATCTCGTACTGCAGTGCGCCGGTGCCGCTCCCGGTGAAGCGCACGCTCTCGCCGAACTGCACGCCATCGCCGGTCAACGTGGTGCGCGTCTCGCGCAGCACCGTGAGCACCGCGCGGCCCTCGCGCTCCGTCACCGCGCTCACGCGGAACTCGCGCTGCACCTGCAGTCGCAGCGGGATCCCGTCGCGACAGCTCGTGTAGCTGGTGCTGTCGCGCCAGCGCGTCCCCACGCGCAGCGTATCGGGCGCGCGGAACCAGAGGTCGCGCACACCCTGGGCGATGGTCCACGCGGTGCTGCCGTTCGTCGAGCCGACCGTCGCGGCGCATGCGTTGCTCTCCGCCGGCGCGGTCATCGTCCAGGGCATCGCGCTGCCGCTGCTCGTCGCGGCGAGCGTGATCGGGAAGGTGACACCTGCCGGTGCCGCCGCCGCACGCGCGCCGGTGGCCACGCGGAAGCTCGTCAACGAGCCGCTGATGCGGTTCGCCTGCACGAACTGCGTGAAGGCCGCGCCGAGTTCACTGGCCACGGTATCGATGCGGGTGAGCGTGTCCTGGCGCGTCGTGACCACCGCGCGTTGCGTCACCTGATACGCGCGACGTTCACGCACCGGGGTCCAGCTCCACGGGCCGTCGGTCACCTTCGCCACCACCGGTGGTGGCGGTGGCGCTTCGGGGACGATCACCTGCTGCGGGACCGGCGTGCGACAGGCGGCGATGATCATCACCGCCAGCGCGAGCGAACCGCGCACCACACGATCCCGGACGACGCGACGCACCATGCGGAAGAACGAAAAGGGGAAGGGGAATCCCTCGGCCTATAAGCCGGGTTCTGTCGGCGCCTTGCGACGCCGGACGGTCATTTCTCTCGGAGTACGGTCGCCCGTACCCTCTAGCGGCCTACCCGCGGTGTCTTGATCGCAGAGGACTGCTGCTCACCGCCTATTCGGCCTTGCTCCAGCTGGGGTTTACCGTGCCGTCCGTGTTGCCACGAACGCGGTGGGCTCTTACCCCACCTTTTCACCCTTACCTCCGTTTCCGAAGGCGGTCTGATTCTCTGTGGCACTGTCCGTCACCTCTCGCGAGGTGCCCAGGCGTTACCTGGCAACTTGTCCATGGAGCCCGGACTTTCCTCGATACGGCAATCCTGCCACCGCGTCGCGACCGTCCGACCGAGGGAACCCCTCTCCCGAATAGTAGCCGTTCCCCCGTCTCCCCGCAGCGGGGCACGGGCGTCACACCGGTCAAAATCGGTGACGGACGGATGACATGGGTGACGCATCCTTCCTCCCGTATCAATGACCACTTCACCCGAGGAGGGGCGTGTGACCCGATCGCCGAATCGTCTTCCCCCTGTCGCCACCGTGCTCGAGCCTGCGGAACGTCGGAGTGTGGACGCCGCCGGGGCCGGACTCTACCGCACACTCCATCGCGAGTCGCTCGACGAAGTGCGACGCGATCTGCGCGAGCGACGCATCAGCGCGGTGATCGTCTCCGTCGGACGTTGCGTGCGCGAGGAACCGGCCCACGTGCGGGCCGTGGTGCGTGACTTCCCGCGCATCCCTACCGTCGCACTCGTCTCCGCAACCTCGGACACCGATCCCTCCGCCGTCCTCGCCCTCGGCAACTGTGGCGTGCGGACGCTCGTGGACGTCCGCTACGCCGCCGGCTGGGGGCGTCTCCGCGATGTGCTTGGTGCCGAGGTCACGAATGACATGGATCGTCTCGCCCTCGCTGCGCTGCAGCACGACCTCCGCGACGCCGGCCCCGACTGCTGGCGATTCTTCGAGGCGCTCTTCACGAGCGCGACGCGCGCGCCCACCGTGCGCGTCCTCGCGCGACGGCTCGGTGTGCTGCCGAGTACCATGATGAGCCGCTTCTTCCGCGCCCGACTCCCGGCGCCCAAGCGCTACCTGGCGTTCGCGCGGCTCGTGCGCGCCGCTCGCTTGTTCGAGAATCCGGGACTCTCGGTGGGGGATGTCGCGAACCACCTCGACTATTCCTCACCGCAGAGCTTCGGGCGTCACGTGAAGACGTTGCTCGGGATCAGCGCCACGGAGTTCCGGCGCCGCTACGACGGTGCGGGGATGCTGCGGCACTTCCGCGAGACGCTCGTGCTCCCCTACCTCGACACGCTCCGCGAGTCGCGTCCGCTCACGCAGCGCTCGCCGACCATGGAGCCGCTCATGCCCGATTCGCTCGGCATGCCGCCGATGCGGCGCCCGGTGGGGATCGCCGTGGGGATCCCCACGACGATCCCGGCTGCGCCCACCGCCGCGTCGCTGGTCTTCGCGCCCAAGATCCCGCGCCTCCTGCAGTGATCCCTGCAGTGCGGCGCGGGGCGGCGCGTCACGCCATCCGCGCCACGATCTCCGATGCACGAGCGAGCGCGATCGACTCCAGCCCGGCGGCGCGGATCGCCTCCGCTCCTCCTTCCTCACGATCCACGACGGCGAGCACACCGATCACGGTGCCGCCGGCGGCGCGCACGGCATCGACGGCCTTCAGCGCCGATCCGCCGGTGGTGATCACATCCTCGATCACCACCACGCGATCGCCGCTGCGGTAGGGCCCCTCGATGAGCTTGCCAGTCCCGTGCGTTTTCGCTTCCTTCCGCACAGTGAAAGCGCGTACCGGCGTGCCCGCGAGCGCACTCGCGTGCGCGATCGCGTACGACACGGGATCCGCGCCGAGGGTCAGTCCACCGACCGAATCGGGGGTCCACCCGGCGTCGCGCATCGCGGCCAGCGCGAGCGGGCCGATGGTCGCGAGTCCGTCGGGACTCATGGTCGTGAGTCGGGCGTCGACGTACAGCGACGACTGACGACCGGAGGCGAGAGTGAAGGTTCCGCGCTTCGCCGAGCGTTCGGCGAGCATCGTGAGCAAGCGTTCGGTGGGGGTCATGACGGTGGAGGCTAGGCGAGCGTGAAGGATGCGTCAATAGTGCGGCAGCGGTTGCGCCCTTCCACCCTCGCGCTCGGTGCGGTGTTCGTGAGTCTGTTCGTGGCGCTCGCCATCGGCGACCACTACGTGCGCAGCTACGGTGCGCCGTGGGTACGGGTCGCGCTGTGGGCGGCGGTCATCGTCGCCGTGCTGGCGCTGTTCATCGGGCTGGTGCAGCAGCGCCGCCAGGCCGCCGACATCGCCGAACGCTCGGCCGAGCTCGAGCAGCTCTCGTCGGAGCTGTATCGCGCGAACCGGGCCAAGGGCGAATTCCTCGCGAACGTGTCGCACGAGTTGCGCACCCCGTTGGCGGCGATCGTCGGCTTCGTGGACCTCCTGCGCGACGGCGCCTATGGTGAGTTGTCGCCGCGGCAGGTCGGTCCGGTGGAGCGGATCGAGTCGTCGGCCAATCATCTGCAGGTGCTCGTCGAGCAGGTGCTCGATCTCGCCAAGATGGCCGCAGGGCGACTCGACGTGCACACCGAGCTCATCAAGCTCCGTCCCTTCGTGATCGATGTGGCGAGCGAGGTGGAGCCCCTCATCACGGAGCGCGGACTCAGCTTCTCGATCGCGATCCCCGCCACGTTGCCTCGCATCGCCACCGATCCGACGCACCTGCGCCAGATCCTGGTGAACCTGCTCGGGAACGCGATCAAGTTCACGCCGACGGGGAGCGTGACGCTGCGCGCCGCGCTCGTGCCCGACGGCGAGGTCGCGAAGTTCGCCGCGAACGCCAACCGGCATCCGTTGCTCGCCTCGGGCGGGTCGTGGGTCGCGCTGCAGGTGGCCGACACCGGGATCGGGATCGCGGAGAAGGATCTCGCGCGCGTCTTCGAGGAGTTCGAACAGGTGAACGCCGGACCCCGCGGTGATTCGGCGCGTCGCGGCACCGGACTCGGACTCGCGATCTCGCGTCGCCTCGCGCGGCTGCTCGATGGCGACATCACGGTGGAGAGCACCCTGGGGCGCGGTTCGGCGTTCACGGTGTGGCTCCCGGCCGACAGTCCCACTCCGCCCGCGGCCGACCTGCGCTGAACGGGAACGCCCGCCGGCGGGATCGCGGGCGGGCGTTGGTGGAGCGGAAGCGGAGGGGCTCAGCTCTTGCGGAAGAGCCCCTTCATCTTGGAGAAGAGCCCGCCGTCGTCGCTCCCCGGCTTCCCCACATCGAGGAGCGCCGTCTCGAGCGCCTTGGCGAAGGCGAGCACGTCGGGGAAGCGATCGGCCGGTGCCTTGGCGAGCGCCTTCATGACCGCGTTCTCGACGCTCGCCGGATAGGTCACGCCCTGCTTGGCCTTGTTCAGGGCGATCGGCGGCTGCGAGAGGAGCTGCGTGAACATCTCGCGCGGCGTCTTGGCGGTGTACGGGAGGACGCCGGTCAGGAGCAGATAGGCGATCGTGCCCAGGCTGTACTGATCGGCGGCGGCGGTGACCACCTCGCCCGAGAGCGCTTCGGGGGCCACGTACATCAGGGTGCCGACGAAGAACCCCGCGCGGGTGAGCCGCTCGTTGGGCGCCGAGTCGGTGTCCATCGCGATCCCGAAGTCGAGCAGCTTCACATTGCGTGAAACGGGATCGTACATCAGGTTCTCGGGCTTCAGGTCGCGATGCACGATGCCGTTGGTATGCGCGGCATAGACGGCGTCGGCGATCTGGAGGATGATGGCGGTGACTTCGTCGGGCGGCAGCGGGGCGTTCCGCTTGGCGTAGCCTTCGAGGATCTCCCCCGGGGCCCACTCGATGGCCAGATAGTGGAGGCCGTCGGGGGATTGCCCTGTCTGTATGGTCCGGACGACCTTTGGATGGACCACACGCCCGCCGAACTGTGCTTCGCGCAGGAAGCGGGTGACGGCGGTCTTGTCCTGACGGAGCTTGTCCTTGAGGACCTTCACCGCGACGGCCCCGTGTTCCGGGTGTTCGGCGCGATATACTACGGCAGTACCCCCTTCCCCGACGCGGTCGAGGAGGGCATAGCCGGCCAGTTCTGTACCAACGAGGGGATCGCGAGCCACGCGGCGAAGCTAACCCCCCGTGACTCGACTGGCAAGCGAAACGATGTGACGCACCGAGGGTAATGCTTTACATGTCGATGACTCATTCACGATTGCCCGGGGTTCGCATGCGCACGAGGACGTGGCGTGGTGGGACGAGGATGGCAGTGCTCGCGTCGGCGGCGCTGCTGACGACGCTGGTCGCCTGCGGGGGTGGACGTCCGGCCGGCGCGCCGGCGGGCGCCCCGGCACCGGCGCAGCCTCCTGGCGGGGGCCCTGCCGGACCCGGGGGCGCCGCGCCCGTGGTCTCCACCGGTCCGCAGTTCGACCAGGTCCGGTTGTATCAGCAGCTCGGTCTGCTCGCCCGTGGAGCGCCGATGCCGTTCGTGGGCAACGCGTCCTTCCTCGCCGCCGCGACCAAGGACTCGACGCACGTGCTGATCGGTCTCGGGATCGCCAACGCCGCGCTCACCTTCTCGCGTGAGGGCGACCGGTTCCGCGCCGGCTACACCGTCGAGATCGGGATCAAGCAGAACGGTGCGACGTTCAAGCAGACCGAAGCGCGTGAGTCGGTGCTGCTCAACAGCTTCCGTGAGACCTCGCGCATCGACGAGAGCATCATCTTCCAGGAGCTCATCACGCTCCCGCCGGGGACGTACAACCTCGTGCTCACCGTGCGCGACGACGGCAGTTCGCGCTCGAGCACCGAGGACGTCACCATGCTGGTGCCGGAGGTGAAGGACGGCATGCTCTCCTCGCCGATCACCTTCGCGCGCGCCGTCACCCGCAACAGCACCGAGACATTGCCGCAGATCGTCTCCAGCCCGACCTCGACGATCACCTTCGGCAGCGACTCGGTCGTCCCGCTCTATCTCGAAGGCTACAACAGCACCGGCGGGGCGCGTCTCCCGATCCGCTACGCGGTGATGAGCGAGACGGGGAAGCCGATCTTCGTCGACTCCACCTCGCTCCCGCGTCGCGGCAATCTGTACTCCGGCGTCGTGATGATCCCGGTCTCGCGGCTCGCGATCGGCGCGTCGCTCGTCTCCTTCGTGCAGCCGGGACGCCCCGACAGCGTGAAGGCGCCGATCTTCATCGGCTTCGGCGAGGATCTCCCCGTCGCGACCTTCGAGGAGATGATCACCTATCTCCGCTGGTTCGCGCCGTCGTACGAGCTCAACAGCATGCGCGACACCGTGCCCGAGGCTCGCGCCGGCGCCTGGGCCGCCTTCGTCAAGCGCCACTCCACCCTCGGCGGGAGCAATGAGCCGCTCCGCGACTACTTCCGTCGTCTGCTCGCCGCCAACTCGCGCTTCCGTGAGGAAGGGATGCCGGGGTGGCTGACCGACCGCGGCAAGGTGCTCCTCGGGCTCGGCGAGCCGGACCAGGTCTTCGAACAGCGGAACAACAACGACTTCGGGCAGCGCGGACGCTCGCAGATCTGGGATTACCGCAATCAGAACATGCAGCTCACCTTCTACGACCAGACCGGATTCGGACGCTGGCGCCTGGTGAACAGCAGCGAGATCGCCTTCCAGGCCGCGTGGCGTCGGAAGACCGCAGCCCCGTGACCACCGCGACCCGACCCTCCGGTGCCGACGCGCCGGAGGGTTCGTCGTTTTCGCTCGCGCGGGAACTCACGCGCAAACTGTTGCACCTGGCCACCGCGCTGGTGCCGGTGGGCTATCACTACGGCGTGCCGCGCGACTGGATCGTCGCCGCGTTCGGTGCGGGAACCGTGGTCGCGTTCGGTGTGGAGTGGCTGCGCCGCAACAACCGGACGGTCGGCACCCACTTCGCGGGGTGGTTCGGGTCCCTGCTCCGTCCGCACGAGCATCGGCAACTGACCGGCGCCACCTGGCTCTGTCTGTCGTGCCTGGCTGCCGTGCTGCTGCTCCCCGCGCCGGCGGCGACCGCCGCGATGTGGTGCGCCACGATCGGTGATCCGGCGGCCGCGATCATCGGCCGAGCGCTGGCGGGTGGGGGACGGAAGAGTTGGGCCGGGTCGATCGCGTGCCTGGTCACCAGTGCCCTTGGTGTGTGGTGGCTCACCCCCCTCGGGCCGGCGGCCGCCCTGACGGTCGGCGCGGTGGCGGCCCTCGCCGAACGCCCCGCCGGGCCCCTCGACGACAACGTCCGAGTAACCGCCGCTGCCGGTGTCGCGGCTCTCCTGCTGGCTTGACGGGCTTTCCGGCGCGCCGTATCAAATAAGGGCGGGCGTGGCCCGTCAGGGCCCGCCGACGCGCGTGCTCGATGCTGCGCAGGAGGGAGCCGATGACGAAGGGCAAGGTGAAGTGGTTCAATGACACCAAAGGCTATGGGTTCATTGAACAGGAGGGGGGCGGCAATGATGTGTTCGTTCACTTCTCGGCCATCGAGATGGACGGATTCAAGACCCTCGCCGAAGGACAGGAAGTGCAGTTCGAGGTGAAGCAGGGCGAGAAGGGCTTGAGTGCCGCTACGGTGGTCAAGGCCTGACGCTCCTTCGACTTCGGATGCTACGGAGGGCCCGGCGGACGACAGTCGCCGGGCCCTCTGCATTTCCGGTCCTTCCGTCGCCTCCGTCGCCGGTGACGCGCCCGGTCGCTGGTGCCGGAGCCGCACGTGGGCCAAACTTCCCGTATGCCTCCAGCCCCCTCGCCGCGCCTCTTCCTGATCGACGGATACGCGATGATCTATCGCGCCTTCTTCGCCTACGGCGCGCAGCCCCTGATCAACTCCAAGGGCGAGAACACCTCGATCGCCCGCGGCGCCTACGATTTCCTCAAGCGCCTGATGGACAAGCACAAGCCGGAATACCTCGGCTGGGTGCACGACGCCGGTCTGAGCTTCCGCCACGAGCGCTACCCGGCCTACAAGGCCACCCGTGAACGGCTCGAGCCGGCCATGCAGGCCGACTTCGACACCGGGGTCGAGCGCATCTCGCAGATCCTCGAGGCCATGCAGATCCCGATCCTCAGCCTCGAGCACTACGAGGCCGACGACGTCATCGGCACCCTCGTGCGTCAGGCGCCGAAGCTCGGCGTCAACGGCGTGATCGTCTCCGGCGACAAGGACTTCGTGCAGCTGGTGGACGACGGCGTGTGGATCCTCAATCCCTGGCACGGGCGCCCCGGCTTCACCTCCGAGAAGTGGTACGACCGCGAGAACGCCGCCGAACGGCTCGGCGTGATCCCCGAGCGCGTGACGGACTATCTCGCCCTCCTCGGCGACACGAGCGACAACGTCCCCGGCGTGAAGGGGATCGGCGACAAATCGGCGATCGCGCTGATCGAGAAGTGGGGCCCGCTCGAGAACATCCTCGCCCACATCGACGAGGTGGAACCGACCCGCGCCCGCAACGCGCTCAAGGAATACAAGGACAACGGCATCCTCTCGAAGGAATTAGTAACAATTCGCGAAGATTTGCCGATGACCCTCGATCTCGAGGCGCTCAAGGTCAGCACCCCGGACTGGAACCGACTGCGCGATCTCTTCGTGGAGCTCGAGTTCCGCGGCAATGCGCAGGAAGCGGCGGCGCATGCGAGCGGCACGCCGCTCCCGCCCAAGCCGGCAAAGGGGGCCAAGGAGAGCGCGGCCGACGTGGCATCAGAGCCCGAGCCGCCGACCGCCGCCCCAGACGCGATCCCGCGCCGTTACACGGTCGTCGACACGGTCGGTGAGGTCGTCGCGCTCTGCGCGCGCGCGCGGAAGGCTCCCTTCCTCTCCTTCGACACCGAGACGGTGCTCGACGAAGGGGCCCCGCCGATCATCACTCCGCTCCGCGCGAATCTGGTGAGCCTCTCCCTCGCCTTCGAGGAAGGGGAAGCGTTCTATCTCCCCTTCGCGCATCGCGCATGGGCGAGCGATCAGGGGGATCTCCTCCTCTCCACGCCGAAGGCGCCGAGCACGGCCGCGAGCGGCGGGAGCATCGCGGCGCGCGCGATCGCCGAAGGGCAGGGCGGTGAGATCAGGAATCTCCCCTCGATCCTCTCCCCCGAGATGGAGCCGCTGCGCGCACTGCTGGGCGATCCCGCGGTCAAGAAGACCGCGCACAACGCCAAGTACGATCTGCTGGTGCTGCGCCGCATCGGGGTGGAGGTGCGCGGACTCGACTTCGACTCGATGCTCGCGAGCTATGTGCTCGATCCGGGGCGTCGGTCGCACGCGATCGATGCGCTGGCGATCGAGTTCCTGCAGCTCGCCATGACGGGCTACGACGAACTGACCGGCAAGGGGAAGGCGCAGATCCCCTTCGACCAGGTGCCGATCCGTGCGGCGTGCGAGTACTCGTGCGCCGACGCCGACATCGCGCTGCGTCTGCGGAAGCTCTTCGAGCCGAAGCTCAAGGAGTCGGGCGCCGACGCCTTGCTGCGCGACGTCGAGATGCCGCTCGTGGAAGTCCTCGCGCGCATGGAATGGAACGGGATCGCGATCGACGTGCCCTGGTTCCACTCGCTCAAGACCCGTTTCGCGCGTGAGCGCGGCGTGGTGGAGCAGCAGATCTACGAGGCCGCGGGTGAGGAGTTCAACATCAACTCCAACAAGCAGCTCGGCGCGATCCTCTTCGGGAAGCTCGGACTCCCGGTCAAGAAGAAGACCTCCACCGGCCCGAGCACCGACGCGTCGGTGCTGACGGAACTCGCCGAGGAAGGGCACGCGCTCCCGTCGCTGCTGATGGAGTATCGCGAGCTGGCGAAGCTCGAGAGCACCTATCTTGACACCTTGCCGGCGCTGGTGAATCCACGCGACGGGCGGTTGCACACGTCGTTCAACCAGCATGTCGCCAGCACGGGGCGTCTTGCCTCGAGCGACCCGAACCTCCAGAACATCCCCATCCGTCGCGACCTCGGGAAGGAGATCCGCAAGGGATTCATTCCCGAGCCCGGATGGACGCTGCTCGCGGCTGACTATTCGCAGATCGAACTGCGACTGCTCGCGCACCTCTCGCACGACCCTGCGTTCGTGGAAGCGTTCAAGGCAGGGGGCGACATCCACCGGCAGACGGCGGCGATCATCTTCGGGGTGGAACTCTCGTCGGTCACGAGCGAGATGCGTGCGCGCGCCAAGACGATCAACTTCGCGACCATCTACGGACAGGGCGCGTTCGCGCTGTCGCGTCAGCTGAAGATCGAGGTGTCGGAGGCCAAGGCTTTCATCGAGACCTACTTCGAACGCTTCGCCGGCGTGCGCAGCTTCCTCGACAGCACGGTGGAACAGGCGCGCGAGAAGGGATACGTCGAGACGATCTTCAAGCGTCGCCGCTACATCCCGGAGTTGAAGGATCGCAACTTCAACATCCGCGCCTTCGGCGAACGCACCGCGCAGAACTCACCGATCCAGGGATCCGCCGCGGACCTGATCAAGGTCGCGATGATCCGCCTGCATCACGCGCTCGAGGCGAAGGGGTTGAAGAGTCGGATGTTGCTGCAGGTGCATGACGAACTCGTCTTCGAGTGCCCGCCGGACGAACTCGAGACGCTGCGCGCCCTGGTGGACCATGAGATGACCACCGCGGTGCAGCTCGATGTGCCACTGGTGGTGGACATCGGGACGGGCCCGAACTGGCTAGAAACGAAACGCTGACGTATTATCGTTCGTAGTTGCACTTTGCTCCGTCTCGCGCATTTCGGACCGACCCACACCGGAGCGCGCTGTCGGGGTATGCGTCGATAATCGACCACAACTCGTTGTTGGATAACGGGTTGCCGTCGTGCTGGATCCCGTGGCCCCATGCTTGCCTTGGGAGTGGTGGACACTCAGCGTGCCACCGTGGAACAAGAGGTCATTCGATGGCTCGACCCGAACCTCCCGACTCCGTGAACAGAGCGCGACGCGGCTTCACTCTCATCGAGTTGTTGATCGTGGTGGTGATCATCGGCATCCTCGCCGCGATCGCGATCCCGAAGTTCCAGAACACCAAGGGCAAGGCCAACGCGGCCTCGCTCAAGACCGACCTGCGCAACCTCACCACGGCGCAGGAAGCATATTTCTACGACAACGCGGTCTACGCCAACGCCATCAGCGCGCTCTCGTTCACCACGTCGCCCGGGGTCGTGCTCTCGATCACGGCCGCGACCAACTCGGGGTTCTCCGCCATCGCCACGCATCCGGCGTCCTATCCGCTGACATGCGCCATCTTCGTCGGTACGGTCTCGCCGCAGGCGCCAGCGACCGCCGAGGGACAGATCGGGTGTCAGTGAGCAGTCTCCGCGAGGAGTGGAGGATCGAGGGGCCGTGGATCGAGTTCGAACGGCGTCGCGACGGGATGATCCACGCGATGTCCGGGGGACTCTGGTTGCATCGTCATGTGTGGTTGGGACGTCCGATGGCGCACCTGGTGTCCACCGATCGCTTCACGCTCGTGCGCTGGGGGATCTCGGTGGGACTCAATCCGCAGCGCTTGCAGTACAAGCCGCTCCGCGATCCGCGCGACGGCATCCGGCGCGACGCGTGGCATTGGGATCTGGTCGGTCCATGGCTCCCACCGCGTCCATGACCTTCGCGCCGTCCCGCACCCGCCGCGTCGCGACCGTGATCGCGACTGCCGCGAGCCTAGCCATCGCTGCCTGCAGCAAGAAGGAGACGGCGGTCCCGGCGCCGAGTCGCCCCGGTGTGGCCACGAGCATCGTCAGCGGCGGGTCCGCCTCGCTCCCTACCCCGGCCATCACCATCTGGGACGACTCGCTCGGCGGGATGCTCGCCATCGTCTCCATGGAGCGCGGAGCACCGGTCTTCTTCTCGCGCGACACCCTCGCCGCCGCCCCGCGCACGGTGGAGCTCTTCTCGCACGACACGCAGGTGCAGCTCGCCACACTCGTGCCGGGCGCGCCGGTCCGTGAATGCGCGCGTGAGCGTTCGGCGACCATCACCACGCCGGATCATCCGGGCGTCCCCGTGTGGTCGCTCGCACTCGACACCGGCGTCGCCAAGCCCATCGCGATCGACGGACTCGACGATCTCCTCCCGCGCGACTCGAGCGCGATGATCGTGCGGCTGCGCAAGCTCGCGGGCACGCTCCCCGAGGATTCGATCTCCGGTGCCTTCAGCGGGCTTCCGGTGGTCGTACGCGAGGCGTGGCGCGTCATGGCCTCCGACGGCACACCGGTGTGGATCACCCTCTCCACCCGCACCCTCGGCACCGAGTCGAATCCACGCCTCGAACTGCTCACGATGATCGCCGAACCCGAGCCCGGATCACGCGACGCCATGCGGATCGTCTGGTCGCGTCGCGAGTCAGGACCGGAGGAGAAGGTCGTCGGCGCCGATCTGCTCGCCGCACTCACACTCCGCGGCTCCCGCATGATGCTCGCGATGGCGCGCTCCGGCGATCACGGCGACGAGATCGAGTTCATCGACCGCGTGCAACCCGGTGCCTGGCGTCTGCGGTGGAGCTCGACCTCGCTCGGCTGCAGCGTTCCTTAGCCGCGCACGCCCAGGGCGGCCGGCGCTGCGGAACGTCCGCGCGATCCGGCGAGCGCGATCAGTGTGAGCACATAGGGCAGCGCGAGCGAGAACTGATAGGGGATCGGCCAACCCATCGACTGCGCGAGATACTGCAGCGCGCTCGCCGCTCCGAACAACAGCGCCGCGCCGGCCACACCGAACGCTGACCAGCGGCCGAGCACCACGATCGCGATCGCGATGAATCCGCGACCGGCGGAGATCCCTTCGTTGAAGGTCCCCACCTGCGCGAGCACGAGCGTTCCACCGCTCAACCCGCCCATCGCTCCACAGAAGAGCAACGCCGCCCATCGCACCCGCACCGGTGAGATTCCCGCAGCCACGGCGGCCTCGGGGCGCTCACCGACCGCGCGCAAGGCGAGTCCCGCACCGGTGCGCGTGAACCACCAGGCGAGCATCGGGACGAGCACATACAACAGGTACGTCACCGGCGGCTGTGCGAAGAACGCCTCGCCGATGATCGGGATGGCATGCAGCACCGGGATCGGCATAGGCGCGAGCGTCGGCGTGTCGAGTGCGGCACCGGTGGTGCCGTAGAGGATCCGATACAACGTCCCCGTGGCACCGACCCCCAGCATGCTGATCGCCGTGCCGGTGATGATATGATCCGACTTGAGCGTCACCACGAAGAAGGCGAAGATCGCCGCGACCATCATCCCGGCGGCGATCGCACCGAGGAATCCCACGCCGGCGCCCGCCGCGCCCGCGGTGACCAGCCCTCCGAATGCTCCGGCGATGATCGCTCCCTCGAGGCCGATGTTGATCACCCCCGCCCGTTCGGCGACGAGCTCACCGATCGCCGCGAAGGCGAGCGGCGTCGCCGTGCGCACTGTCGCTTCCAGGAAGGGGGCGAGGGAGTCGCTCATCGCGACTGCGCTCCACGGTCACGCGCCCACTCCACAGCCATCACACCGAGTACCACGAGCGCTTCCACCACGGCCACGAACTGGAAGGGGACGCCGGCATCACGCTGCATCGCCGCCGCACCGGCTTCGAGTGCGCCGAAGAATACGCCGGTGCCGATCACCGCCAACGGATTCAGTCGTGCGAGCAGTGCCACCGCGATGGCGGTATAGCCGAAGCCGGGAGAGATCCCTTCATAGAGCGCATAGGTGACTCCGGTGACTTCCACACCACCGGCCAACCCTGCGATGGCGCCGCTCAACAGGAACGCACCGAACATCACGCGCGGCACCGAGACCTGCCCCGCACTCGCCGCCGCCTCCGCTCCGGCCCCGACCGCACGCAGCCTGAACCCCGTGGCGGTGGAGCGCAGCATCCACCAGAGCGCCACCGCGAGCACCACGGCGATCGCGAAGCCGAGGTGCAGCCGCTGCCCCGGGATCAACAGCGGGAGGTGTGCCGCCGCACCGAAGCTCTCGGTCTGCGGGTACACATGCGTCGGCTCCTGCAACGGACCACGCACCAGATACGACAATCCATATTGCGCGACGAAGTTCAGCATCAGCGTGCTGATCACCTCCAGCACGCCGAAGCGCCGCTTGAGCCATCCGGCGATCGCCGCCCACAGCGCACCGGCGACGATCGCCGCTGGGATCGCGACCACGAGCACCATCCCGCCACCGATCCCGGCCAGCGCCACCGCACTCGCCGCGCTCGCCCCGGCCAGGAACTGTCCCTCGGCGCCGATGTTCATCACGCCGGCGCGGAAGGCCAACGCCACCGCGAGGCCGAGCAGCATCAATGGCGTCGCACGGACCAGCGTCGCGGAGAAGAAGGCGTAGGGACTGCCGAACGCTCCGCGTGCGAAGGCGGCGAACGACGCCCCGATCTCATGATGACCGGAAACGATCACGAGCACGATCACACCCAGCACCACCGCGGCGACCGCCAGCGGTGGCATCCAGCGCTCCCATCGGAGCGCGCGCGGTGCGGCGGTCGCGGCGGTACTCATGGCAGCCCCACCATCGCGCGTCCGACGGTATCACGATCGGTCGGCACCTCGCGCACCGTTCCCGCGAAGCAGACCGCCATCCGGTCACTCACGGTAAACAGTTCGTCTAGGTCGCTCGAGTGCACCACGACCGCCACGCCGGCGTCGCGCGCGGCACGCAGGGCATCGAGAACCTGCGCCGTGGCGCGCACGTCGAGTCCCCGCGTGGGGTTCTCGACGATCAGCGCTGCCGGCTGGCCCTCGAGCTCACGTGCGAGCACGAACTTCTGCTGATTCCCCCCTGAGAGCGCGGCGATAGTGCTCTCCACCCCACTCGTGCGCACATCCTGCGCCACGACCCCGGCTTCGGCGCGCGCGCGGTAGTCGCTCCACGGCATCACGCCGCGCGCGGTGCCGGCATCCTTCAGCGCGAAGTTCTCTACCAGGCTCCACGCACCGATCACGGCATCGCGCTGGCGGTCCTCAGGCACGAAGCCGATCGCGGCCGGTCGTGTTGCGGTACCGCTCGTCGGGAGCAATCGCCCCGCGAGTACGCGCAACAACTCGAGCTGTCCCGCGCCTTCCACACCGGCCACGCCGAGGATCTCGCCGCCGCGCACCTGCAGCGTTGCGCCCTTCAGCCGCTCCACACCGCGTTCATCCACGACGCGCACATCGCGCAGCGTGAGCACCGGCGCACCTGCCGCCGGCGGTGCCACGCGCTCGCCAACAGCGCTCTCACTCGGCGCCTCGCCGAGCAGTGCCGCGAGCACCTCGGTCTCATTCGCCTCGGCCGCGCGCACCTGCAGCACGGTCTGTCCACGACGCAGCACGGTGACGTCATCCGCCAGCTGCAGCGCCTCGCGCACCTTATGCGTGATCAGTACCACCGTGCGCCCGCCATCGACGAAACGCCGCAGCCAGGCATAGAGATCCTGCGTCTCCTGCGGCGACAACACCGCGGTGGGTTCGTCGAGGATCAGCACATGCGCGTCGTGCGAGAGCGCCTTGAGGATCTCCAGCCGCTGCTGCGCACCCACGGCGAGCGTTCCCACACGCGCGTCAGGGTCGATGCTCAGCCCGGTATCGGCCGAGAGCGCGCGCACGCGATCCGCCGCGGTCTTGGGATCGAAGCCGCCGAACATCCCCCCGCGACCGAGCCCGATGTTCTCGGCGACGGTCATCGCCGGCACCAGAAGGAAGTGCTGGTGCACCATCCCCACGCCGGCACGCAGCGCGTCGGCGCTCGAGTTCCAGTGGCGCGCGGTGCCGTCAACGGTGATGGATCCGCTGTCGGGGCGGATCATCCCGAAGGCGAGCCGCATCAGCGTGGTCTTGCCGGCGCCGTTCTCGCCGAGGAGCGCATGCAACGTTCCCCTGCGCACCTCGAGCGACGCCCGGTCGAGGGCGAGCGTCGAGCCGAATCGCTTGGTGATGTCGCTGAGTGAGAGCGCGATCGGCCGCGCCGCCGCTCCGACGACCGGCGGCGCGCTTCGGTCGCTGCTCACCACGTCACGCTCAGCACGCGTGACTCACAGTCCGGTGGGCGCCGAGATCCAGCTCCACGGCAGGCCGAAGGTCGTGGTCACATGTTCCGCGAGCGCGCGCACGCCGAGCGTCTCGGTGGCGTAGTGGCCGGCGTAGATGATCACGAGTCCCTTCTCCGGTGCATCCACCGCCGTCCAATGGGGACCCTCGCCGACGATCAGCGTGTCCACGCCGAGCGCCACCGCTTCGGCGATCGTCTCATGTCCCGCGCCGGAGCCGGAGCAGATGGCCCAATGCTTCGTAACGCGATCAGGCGCCATCTCGCTCGCGATCGCCGACCCACCATGCGTTGCCGCGAAGCGGTGCGACCGCTTGAGCAATTCCGCCGTCGGGATGTCGCTCTCGCCACGCACGCCGCAGAAGATGTTCTCGTGCCGTGCGAAGCCAGCACCAGGCTCGAGTCCGAGCTCGCGCGCGAGGAGGGACGAGTTGCCGATCGTGCCATGCGCGTCGAGCGGGAGATGCGCCGAGTAGAGGGCCACGTCGTGCTCGATCAGCAGACGGACGCGCTCGAGATGCGGCCCGGTGATCGTCTGCAGCCCGCCCCAGAAGAGGCCATGGTGCACGAGCAGCAGATTCGCCCCTGCCTCGATCGTCTTCTCGATCGTGCGACGCGAACAGTCGACGGCCGCCGCCACCCGCGTGATCGGCGCCCGGTTCCCGACCTGCACGCCGTTGAGCGCGGTCTTGTAGTCGGGCACGGTCGCGGTACCGAGGAGCGCGTCGAGGTTCGTCGCGATCCGTTCGAGTGGGACCCCTGCTGCGCGATGAGGCACGGCGTCGCTCACTTCGCCGGGGCTGCCGGAGTCGCGGGCGGAGCCGCAGCGGCGACCGACGGCGGCATCACGAAGGTCCCCGCCTTCATCAGCGCCTGTACCGAGTCCACCGAGGCACGGAGCGTCGGGGTGATGGCGCTCGCCGTCGCCGGGTTCGGGACCCAGCGGACGACGTCCGTCTTGGTGTCGAGGCGCACCACGCGCGGCTCGAACTTTCCGGTCTGCACTTCACGCGCGACCACCATGAAGGCGTGCGGCACATCGATCAGCACGCTGCCCAGCGTCACCGCCGGCGCGACGTTGTTCTGGTCGGCGTTCGAGCCGATCACCCAGATCCCCTTCCCTTCCTTCGCCGCCTGGAACACGCCGAGTCCCGCCGCATCGGCGTTCTGGAAGATCACATCCGCGCCGCGCCCGATCTGCGCGAGCGCCTGTTCCTTGCCGGCACTCGCATCGTCCCAGTTGCCGATGAACGCTGTCACGACCTTCGCCTTCGGGTTCACCGCCGCCACGCCGGCCGCGAACGCGGCGAAGCTCGCCTTCACCGGCGGGAGTTCGGTGCCGCCGATGCAGCCGACGGTCCCTGTCTTCGTCACCGTCCCCGCGACCATTCCCGCGAGATAACTGGGCTCCTCGAACGAGAACGACATCGCGGCGACATTGGCGGCGGTCGAGTTGCCACCGGTCGTGATGTAGATGGTCTTCGGGAACTCCGGGCCCACACGCTTGGCCGCGTCCTGGAACTCGAAGCCGTGGCCGATCACGAGGCTGTAGCCCTGCGCGCCGTACTGGCGGAAGTTCTCCTCGAACTCCGCCGGCGTCTTGGTCTGGATATGGCTGACTTCGGCGCCGAGGCTGTCCTTGATGCGCATGAGGCCGGCGTACGCGCCCCCATTCCAGGACTGATCGGTGATCGGGCCCGGGGTGAGCAGGGCGACCTTCATGGCTCCCGCCTTACCGTCCTTGGCACCACCGCAGGCGGCGGCGAGGACGACAGCCGTGTTGATAATGATTGCGGAAGCAGCCCGTGCGAGCCGGTTAGTCATATGTAAGACGTTATCAGAGATGGAGTTGTGTAACGAAAATAAACAAATGTGTGGTATATGCACCGGATGTGCATAAAAGCAAACGGCTGTGGAGTACTCTAGAATCGCCTGTCACCGCCGCCTCACCACTGTCCCCATGCTGTGCCTATCGACTGGCGATGCTGAGCCCTCCGCTCCGCCCCGTCTGCTCCGAACCACCCACCAGCTCGGACATCCGAACGTGCCCCGTGATCTGAGCACCTTCCATCACCACGATCGACTTGGTGTCAATGTCGCCGTTCACCACCGCGGTTCCCTGCAGCTCGAGTCGGTTCGTCGCGCGCACGCAGCCGGTGACCTCGCCGCCGATCACCACTTCGTCGGCCTCGACGTTCCCGCGGATCGTGCCACCCTGTCCGAGCAGGATCTGACGCGCGCCGATCACCGAGCCATCCACGCGCCCGTCGATCTTGATCACACCACCACTCTCGATGTCGCCGGAGATCCGCATCCCCGCCGCGATGATCGAGAGCGATGCTTCGACGGAGCCCGATCGCCCTGAGATCCGGCCTTCACCCTTCGCGCCATCCTTGCCGAAAATAGCCATCTGCTGTTCCTCCTCAGGGGATCTTCTTTGCGGTGGGAGCGGGCGTCGCCGGCTTGGGCGTCGTGGGCGCGGCGGCTTCAGGCACGGCCGGCGGCACCTTCGACGCGGTCAGCAGCCGCTGCACCTGCCCATAGCGGTCCTGCAACTCCGACAGCGTGCGCTGCAACGTGTCGAGTCGCTGCGCATCCTGTTCGAGATTCGAGATGCGTTTGGTCAACAACGGTACCCGCGCGGCCTGCACCGCGAAGTACCCCCAGCTCAGCAATCCGATCGCGAGTGCCACCAGGAACGTCTTGGACGACAGCACCCGCAACGCCTGCACCTGCCACGGCCGCAGCACCAAGGTTCGATGCGCCAGACCGTTCTCGCGTTGCACGTGCACGATCATCGAGCCCGAGTCTCTCGAGAAGATATTCCCGTGCCGATGCGCTCCCGACTCGCGGGAGCGACGCTCGTGCTGGCGCGTCCCCTTCTGACTCACAGCGCTTCCCGGTCGGTGCCGAGCACCAGGTCGAGGACGCGCTCGAGATCGTCGGACGAATAGAAGCTGATGCGGAGCTCCCCCTTCTCCTTGGCCGAGAGATGGAGCTTCACATCGGTCTGCAGATGCCGGCGCAGCTGTTCCTCGATGCGCGCGACTTCCGGCGGGCGCACCGCACCAGCCTTCGGCGCGGCGCCATTCTTCCCTGACGCGGCGCGCGCCGTCCCTGCCTCGCGCACTCGGCGTTCCACCTCGCGCACATTCAACCCCTCGGCGACGATCGCCTTGGCCAGCTCGATCATGCGATGGTCGTCGCCGAGCGAGAGGAGGGCGCGCGCGTGGCCGATGGTGAGGTCGCCTTCGCGGACCATGCGGCGGACGGCCGCGGGGAGTGCGAGGAGGCGGAGGGTGTTGGCGACGGTGGAGCGGTCCTTGCCGACGACGTCGGCGACTTCCTGCTGCGTGAGCGAGAACTGCGAGATGAGCTGCTGGTAGCCTTCGCCTTCTTCGATCGGATTGAGATCGGCGCGCTGCAGGTTCTCGACGAGTGCGAGGGTGAGGGCGGCTTTGTCGTCGGTTTCGGCGGCGCCGCGCACGATCGCGGGGATCTCGGTCCATCCGATGCGGGTGACGGCGCGGAATCGACGTTCGCCGGCGATCAGTTCGTAGCCCGCGCCGGCGACGCGCACCGTGACCGGCTGGAGCAGTCCGTTGGAGCGGATGCTCGCTTCGAGATCGGCGAGGTCGGCGGGGCTGAACTCCTTGCGCGGCTGGAGCGGGTTCGGTCGGATCAGCGCGAGGGGGAGGGAGCGGAGTGCGGAGCGCGGTTCCTGGCGGGTGTCGTCGAGGCGCGCGGGTTCAGCGAGCGTGGCGAGCGCTGCGCTAGGGGCGGCGGCCGGCGCGATCTCAGGGGCCGGGGTCGCGGGCACCTGGGTCGGACGAGCGGAGAGGAGCGCTTCGAGCCCGCGCCCGAGTCGGCGCGGCTTTTCGGTGGACATTGTCGGGACTCCTATTGGTGTAAGTTGTTGATTGGTAACGACTTACACGACTTACGATGAGGCACGGATACGACTGACGACCGAATTGCGCTCGATAAGCTCCTTGGCGACCCCCATGTAGGCCTGCGCGCCGACCGAGGCGACATCGTAGAGGATGATCGGTTTGCCGAAGCTCGGGGCTTCCGCCAAACGGACGTTTCTCGGGACGACCGCCTGGAAGACCTTGGCGCCGAAGTACTCGCGTGCGTCGGCCGCTACCTGTCGGGAGAGGTTGAGTCGGGCGTCGTACATGGTGAGGAGGACGCCGTCGATGGCGAGGGTCGGGTTCACCCCCTGCTGCACCAGGTGCACGGTATTGAGGAGCTGCGAGAGCCCCTCGAGCGCGTAGTACTCGCACTGGAGCGGGATCAGGAGCGCATCCGCCGCGGCGAGCATGTTGATGGTGATCAACCCCAGCGAAGGCGGGCAGTCGATCAGGATGAAGTCGTAGTTGTCGCGCACCGACTCCAGCGCGTGGCGCATGGAGTGTTCGCGGTCGACCTTGTTGACGAGCTCGACTTCTGCCGCGGCCAGATCCGGCGTTGCCGGGATGACGTCGAGGTGCTTGAACTGCACCTCCCGCACGGTGGCGGCGCCGATCGTGGTGGGGTCAAGGAGGACGTCGTAGACGGTGGTCTCGTACGATTCCTTCTCGAGTCCGATCCCGCTGGTGGCATTTCCCTGGGGATCGCCGTCCACGAGGAGGACGCGCTGCTCTGCGGCAGCGAGACTGGCGGCGAGATTGACGGCGGTCGTGGTCTTACCGACCCCGCCCTTCTGGTTGGCGATAGCGATGACTCGAGCCAAGGCGTTACGATCCGGTAGCAGTGAGACGGCGTGCGCCTCCGACGAGGGACGTCGGGTAGCGCAGCTGAGGTACCCCGGAGGTCGCCCTAGGGTACTCCATAAGGTACTCCAACTTACCGGCGTGTGGCGGGGGAGGGCAAGGCGGATTGTTTCACGTGAAACAAAAGAGCCCGCCCCGTTACCCGGGGCGGGCTCTCCAATACCAGCCAACAGCAACCGACACCAACCTCCAACCCTACTTGGCCGAATAAGCCCAGCGACCGCTCACCGTCGCGCTGATCTTGATCAGCCCCTCCGCCACCGGCATCGGATTGCTCCCACCAGCCTTCATGAACGCCATCGGGGCCGCCGCCGCCGCATAGTCGCGGGTGAAGTTCTGCTGCGCGTTCAACTCGATCAGCCCGCCGAGCATCCCGCCGGCGGCGCGAGCCATGGCGTCGGCCTCACCCATCGCCTTCGAGACCGCGAGCGCCAGGGCCTGCTTCCGAGCCTCCCCCTCCCGCGACGATCCGAAGTGGAGCCCCTGGATACCGGTCGCATCACCCGCCAACCCGGCGTCCACCACGGCCCCCACCTGCTCGATCCTCAGGATGTCCACCCGGATCGTGCTCGTCGCCACATACCCGGTCACCTTGGGGCGCTGCCCAGGCCCTGGATTCGCATACTCGGGGTTGATCTGCAACGACGCGGTCTGCAACTGCTCCGCGCCGATCCCGAGCGCCTTCAACGTGTCCAGCACCTGCTTCTGACGGCGCGCGGTCTCGTTGGCGGCCTTCGCCGCCGTCCCGCCGCGGCTCTCCACGCTCAAATAGAGCGTCGCACGGTCCGGACGGAGCTCCACCTCTCCGGTGGCCGAGGCGTTCAGTTGCGGCGAGCGGACCGTCGCAGCCCCGTTCGTGGGATCCTGCGCCTCCAGGACCCGCGGCACCCCTCCAGCCATCCCGAGCCCGATCACCGCCGCCACGACCAACCGGCGTCCACCGTGCCCAACTCGCGCCACGTTCCGCATGCACGACCTCATGGTATATAGTATCACTTCGCGAACAAATACGGTCTTATTAGTAACTAACTGAAACTAAATAGGCACCCGCTCCGAGTGGGGTGCCTCTATCATACTGCGCGAGTACCGGGGGAAGTTCCCGGGCTAGGCGCCTCGCCTACGGCGCCCCGCTCCGCCAACTCGCCAGCACCGAGTCGCGCGACAACCGCAGCCACTCCAGCGCCCCACCGGCCTCCGCCGCACGACGCCGCATCAGATACACCGGCCGCTCGGGATACTCGGCCATCAACAGCGTGTCGCGCGATGCCAGATCACGCGCGTACACATTCCCGCTCGCACGGTCCAGCAACACCGGCGGCAATAAGGCATACCCGGCGCGATCCTCGTTCAAGCGCGCCACGCAGGTGGCGTCGTACTTGGTGCCGGCGCGGAAACGCTCGGTGCTGTCAGGGGAGAACGGGCTTCCCTTCACCAGCGCCGAGTCGGCGCGCAACGGTGCCAGCACCCGTTCGGCGCCCGCACCGCGCGTCCCGCTCCGCTCCAGCTCGCGGATGGCACGATCCAGCGCGCAGGCGTCCACGTCGTGATACAACGCCGCCGCCGCACTGCGCGAGACATCCAACGCCCACAACCGCGCCACCAGCTCCGCCCCCCAGCTCTCGCGCACGAACACCAGCGCACGCTCGGCACCCGCCGCCTTGGCGAGCGCACCGTAGTCGTCGCGCATGGAGGAGAGCCCGCTCCGGTACTGCGCCACCCGCACCGGGAGTGCGAAGGTCAGCGCCATCACTGCGCCGGCGACGAGTGCCGCATCCACGCCCACGGTGACAGCGCCGGCGCCGAACTGCTCGCGTACCAGTCGCGGCGCCCGCGCGCTGAGCAGCACGAGCACCGGCAGCCAGGGGAAGACGAAACGGGGCCCGAGGAAGAAGCCGTCGTGCCAATAGGCGAAGTACAGCGCGCCGAGTAGCGCGGCACTCACCAGCAGGTACTGGTCGATGGCCCGGAGGCGGCGCGTGAACCAGAGCGCGCCGACGGCGGGGAGCAGTGCGGGGAATGGTGTCTCGAACAGGTACGTCTGCAGTCGCGTCACGTAGAGCGAGATGAGCTCGAGCCCGCGCGCCGGTGTGTGCGAACCGCCCCACGGCGCCATATGGAAGCCGAGCCCGTGGGATTTGCCCCAGAGCACTTCGTAGCCGAAGAGCAGCGGCGAGCCGGTGGTCCGCTGGTTCACGTACATCATGGCGGCGAAGGGGACGGCCACGCCGACGCCGGAGGCGATCGCTTCGCTCCAGTGTGCACGGTCGCGGAGCGCGCGTGTGAGGAACCAGGCGCCAGCGGGAAGAGCGAAGGCGAAGGCGTCGAGCGGGCGGATGGTCGCGGCGGCGCCGAGTCCGAAGCCACAGAGCAGTGCGGTGCCGAGCGCGGCACTCGGCGACGATGCAGCGGCGTCGGTGGTGCCCTTCGCGTCATCCCGCACCATCAACTGCGCGATCGCCAGTACGGCCACCAGAATGAAGAGCAGCGCGGTGACATGGTTCATGTGCGAGCCAAACATGAACACGCCGAAGGGCGCTGCCGCGAAGAGCAGGACCGTCCCTGTGTACCACCGTGCGGAGGCGTCCGGATCCGTGAGTCGCAGGAGACGCGCGAAGAGCGCCACACAGAGCGCGCCGCAGAGCGGGCCCACGAGCCAGGTCGCGCCGATGAGTTCGCCGAGTGCGAGCATCGCGGGGCCGCCTGGTGGGAACTGCGAGTACACTTTGCCCCCCGTGTCCACCACATGGAGCACAGAGAAGAACTCGCGATACCGCTCCACGGGTGCGAAGAGCGAACCCGCCGCGTAGAGTCGCGCCTGCATCACCTGCACGAGCTCGTCGATCAGCAGGGGGCGCCCGTCGAAGACCGTCAGCGCCGCCAGCGAGTAGAGTGCGAAGGCGGCGGCGGGGATGATCCAATGTGTGACGGTCGTCGAAGCGGAGGACGCGCTCGTCGGGTGCTCGAGTGCCGCCGACTCCGCGCGCGCGCCCACTCCAGCGCTACCCTGCCCCCGCGTCCGCTCCCGCGCCCGCCACACGATCACCGCCACCATCGCGACGCCGGCGCAGATCGCCGAACCGATGCCCCAATCGATCCACCGCCCGAGATACCCGCGGTCCACCTCTCCCCCCGGGAGCAGATTCGCGATCGGCAGCACGCCGAACACGAACAGCAGGAGGGCGAGGCCCCGCGCGAGCAGGCGCTGTGGGGGCACTACGACCGCGGCACGAAGGGGACGCTGGATCCCGCCGCCTGGCCGCGCAGTCGTTCGATCTCGAGCACGAGATTCTGCAGATCGGCGGGGCGCACGCCGGGGATGCTCGAGGCCTGCGCCAGGGTGAGTGGGCGCCGCGCAGCCAGCTTCTGCCGCGATTCCATCGACAGCGTCTTCATCGTCTCGTACGGCGCGTCGGCCGGCAGCGTGAGATCGGCCATCCGCGCGAGCCGTTCGGCGGCGAAGCGCTCCTTCTCGAAATAGCCCGAATACTTGATCTCGAGCTCCACCGTCGTCAGCTCGTCGCGCGAGAACTCCTCGGCGACGCCCACCGCCGAGAGCACTGCGTCGAGGGCGACGTTGTTGCGCTTGGCCAACTCCACCACGCGCACCGCATGCGCGAGCGGGAGCCCGCCGGCGCGCGTGACGATCGACTCCACCACCTCCGGCCGCGCACTCGTCTCGCGCGCCACCTGCCAGATGCGCTGATGTTCGGCCGCGCGCCCTTCGATGCGCGCGCGCTCCACGTCGCTGAACAGCCCGTGCTCGAGCCCGATCGGCGCCAGTCGATGCAGCGCGTTGTCCTGCCGCACCGTGAGCCGGAACTCCGACCGCGAAGTGAACAGGCGATACGGTTCGTCCACCCCACGGGTCACCAGGTCGTCGACGAGCACGCCGATGTAGGAGCTCTCGCGCCCCAGCACCAAGGGCGCACGGTCGCGCGCGCGCAGTCCGGCATTCACGCCGGCGAGCACCCCCTGCCCGCCCGCCTCCTCGTAGCCGGTGGTACCATTGATCTGTCCCGCGAGGAACAACCCTTCGATGGCGCGCACCTCGAGCCACGGGTGCAACTGCGTCGGCGGGTAGTAGTCGTACTCGATGGCGTAGCCGGCGCGCGTCATCTCCACCCGTTCGAGCCCGCGCACCGAGCGCAGCATCTCGATCTGCACCGCGGCCGGGAGCGAGGTGGAGAGCCCGTTCACATACAGCTCGTGCGTGTCGAGCCCCTCGGGCTCCAGGAAGAGCTGATGGCGTTCGGCGTCGGGGAAGCGGACGATCTTGTCCTCGATGCTCGGGCAGTAGCGCGGTCCGCGCGCGCCGATCGCCCCGCCGTACATCGCCGACTCATTGATATGGTCGGCGACGATCTGCTTGGTGGGGGCATCGGCGAAGGCGATCCAGCACGGCAACTGCTGCAGTCGCGCCGGACGTTCGGCGTCGAGCGCCGACCAGCGGTAGTCGAAGTCCGCGAGCTCCGATTCCTGACGTTCCAACAACGTGTAATCCACCGAGCGCCCGTCGATACGGGGCGGGGTCCCCGTCTTGAACCGCTCGACGGTGAGCCCGACCGCGGCGAGCTGTTCGGCGAGGTGCGTGGTGCTCTGCTCGCCCGCGCGTCCGCCGGGGAGGGCCGTATCGGTCCCGATGTGGATGCGTCCGCGGAGGAAGGTGCCGGTGGTGATCACCACCGCGCGCGCGCCGAAGCGGCGTCCTTCCATGGTCTCCACGCCGCGCACGGCCGGATCGCCGGGGGCGAAGAGCAACTGCTTCACCGTACCCTGCACGAGCGAAACGCCGGGATGCTCCTCGAGCAGCGAGCGCACCGCGCGCCGATACAATCCGCGGTCGGCCTGCGCGCGCGGCGCCCACACCGCCGGTCCCTTGCCGCGGTTGAGCATCCGGAACTGGATCGTGGCGTGGTCGATCGCGCGTCCCATGATCCCGCCAAGGGCGTCGATCTCGCGGACGACTGTGCCCTTCGCAACCCCGCCAATGGCGGGGTTGCAGGACATCTGCCCGATGGTCTCGACCGAGCTGGTGACGAGCGCGACTCGAGCACCCGTGCCGATGGCGCGCGCGGCCGCGACCGCCGCTTCGGCGCCGGCGTGTCCACCACCGACGACGATCACGTCGTACGTCCGCTCACAGTTCGAACGTTCCATGTTCGGAGGCGACTGCCCCGGTCCGGTCCCTGCCCTTGCTTCGGTCATTCCTTCAAAGGTATCCTGACTGCATGCCACTTCCACTGTCCTCGAGCGCGACCACCCTGCTGGTCCGCAAAAGCTCCTACGAACGGTCCGGACTGACCCGGGTCCAGATCGATCAGGCGCTCACCCTCACCGACGAGGAATTCCGGGTCGAGAAGGACCTGGTGGCCATCGGGCCCATTTTCGACGACGACGGACTTTCGGCGCTGATCCAGGCCTTCGAAGCGGCCGGACTCGTGTTCTATGAGGACTTCTTCGAGATGCCGGGGAACTGGCCCGACTGGCTTTCGCTCTACGCGATGTCGGCGGGGTGAGCGCGGCACGGTCGCCTCGGCCAAAGTAAACGAAAGGCCGGCCCCGTCGAGGGAGCCGGCCTTTCTGTCCTTCATTAGAGAACCGCGCCTTACTTCACGCCCAGGTGCTTCTTGAAGAAGGCGATCGTCTTGGGCCAGCCGTCCTTGGTGGCGGCGAGGTTCGCGGCGCCGACATCACCCGGGGTGTCGTCCTGCGCGCGGAGGAATCCGTGCACCGCCCCCTGGTAGTTGGTCCCTTCGTACGTCTTGCCGAGCGCCTTCATGGTGGCATCGATGTCGGGCATGGCGGCGGCGATGCGGGCATCGGCCGAGCCGTTGAGCAACATCACCGGCACCTTGATCTTGGCGAGCGAATCCTTGGCCGGGATCATCTTGGTGGAGTCGGCAGGATTGCGCATGGTGTACGGCGTGCCGTAGTAGGCGACCGCCGCGGCGAGTCCCTTGCCGTTGAACACGGCGTGGTTGAACGCCGTCGAACCGCCCCAGCAATAGCCGACCACGCCATAGCGCTTCTCGGCGGCGGGCTGCGCCATCGCGTACGCAGCAGCGGCCTGGACACCGGCATCCTTGTCGGCGTTCGGCACGCGGCCGATCACCTTGCGGGCCGAGTCGCCGGTGAGTTCGTCGGTGGACGGGCCGCCACGCGCGCGCGACACGAGGTCCGGCGCGATCGCGATGAAGCCGTCGGCGGCGAACTGATCGGCCACACCGCGCACCCAGGTGGAGAGGCCGAAGATCTCATGCACGACCACGACGACCGGCGCCTTCTTGTCGGTCATCGGGTAGACGATCCACGCCATCAGCGAGTCGGGGCCGTTGCCCCACGGGATCTTCACCCATTCGGCGTGACGCGGGCTCGCCTTGAGGCGGGCAGCGGCGGCGTTGTTGCTGGCCGGAAGCCCAGGGGTCCCCTGGTATTCTTCGCCGCCACCGCGGGTGTTCATGACCATCGGCGAGCGCATGTCGGTGGCCGACATGTGAGCCATATGCTCGTCCACGCCCGTGGTGCGCGACTGCTTCCACGGCTGAACGGAACAAGCGGAGAGGAGCACCATCGTGCTGATGGCGAGGATGCGACGCTGCATGGAGTATCCCTCGAAGGGGTTGATGACCAGACAATAATAGGTTGACGGGTCAACTGTTGCGAGGGGGGTGCCGGGTGCGTGGCCCGGGTTCACGGTCCCGGCACGTGCCGGCACACGGTCGCCGCGATACCTGATCGTTGCTTGCCAACCCCCGAGCCCTGACGTAGCGTAGGATTTCATACCTCTCACATCTATATGATTGCGACTGTGCTGACCCCCGCCCTCCTGTTCGCGCTCCAGGTCCAGGCTCCCGTCCCTCAGCGTGATGTGGCCAAGCCCGGGATCATCGCCACGAACCAGCGTGTCACCCCGGCCGGTGTGCAGACCGTTTTCGAGGGGCGCGTCGGTGGTGTGCGCTTCGGCGATCGCCCGGACGAGATCTGGGTCGGGGTGCCGAGTGCGGTGTGGCGCCTGTCGTGGCGCGACAACCGGGTGATCGGGAAGGCCGCGTTCGACGGGCGCCCCGGAGTGCACGGCGTCACGGTCGATCCCGTGCTCGGTCGGGTGCTCGTCTCGACGGTCGGGCGACTCCCCGATGCGGTCGCGCAGAGCCGACTCCCGGGCGGACCTCCGCTCGCGCGCGCCAAGAGCTTCTCGCAGCTCTTCTTCTACGACAAGACCGGCACGACCGCCGCGGCCGCGCCGAACAGCTCGGACAGCCTGGTCGTCGCCGCCGTCTCCGGTCAGCTCGGCGAGTTCATGTCGGGCGCACCGGCCGTCGCACGCCGCGCCGGCGCCGATGGCAAGCGACTCGCTGTACTCCCCCTCCCCGCCAACGACCAGCTGGTGCTGCTCGACGCCGAGTCGGGGAAGGAACTCTCGCGCATCGAGACCGGCGTGCTGCCGATCGCGGCCGTGATCAATGAGGCGGGGACGGTGGCGTACGTGTCGGTGTTCGGCGGTCCCAAGCCGAAGCCCGGTGAGCTCGCCAGCAAGCAGTGCTGCGACCCACTCGGCGAGGATGTCCGTGTCGATACGCGAGGGATCGCGCAGCCGGGGACGATCGCGCGGGTGGATCTCACCACAGGCACCATCACGAACAGCATCATCGTCGGGCGGCATCCGAGCGGGCTGGTGTGGGACGAGAAGCGGAATCGTCTGTACGCCGCCAACGGCAACAGTGATGCCGTCAGTGTGATCGATACCCGGTCCAATACCTTGGCCGGAGTGATCGATATCGCACCCTTCCGCGAGCGGAAGATCGGCTACGCGCCGACGTCCGTCGCGCTCTCGCCTGACATGAACACGTTGTACGTCACACTCGGCGGCCTGAACGCTGTGGGCGTGTACGATGTGACCGCGACGATGGGGCTCAAGTACGGCGTGTTCAAGGGCCTGATCCCCACCGGGTGGTATCCGGCGAGCATCGACGTGAGCGCCGATGGGAGCACGATCGCCGTTGGGACGCTGCTGGGTGTGGGATCAGGTGAAGGGACGACGAGCGGACATCCGGGAAAGAAGTCCGGGTTCGTGCACGCGGTGCGCGGGTCGGTGAACGTCATTCCGGTGCCGTCGGACGCCGAACTCACCGCCTACACGACGAGCGTTGCGCAGAACAATCGCCTCACCTTGCTCTCGCAGCCCGAGCGGTCGTTGGCAGTGCGTCCGACCGCGCCGGCGCGCGCGGTGCCGGAGCGCCCAGGGGAAGCGAGCCTGATCAATCACGTGGTGTTCATCGTCAAGGAGAACCGCACCTACGATCAGGTGCTCGGCGACATCGGCAAGGGGGCGAGCGACCCGAGCCTCGCCATCTATGGACGAGACGTCACGCCGAACACTCACGCGCTCGCCGAGCAGTTCGTGCTGCTCGACCACTTCTTCGCCTCCGGCGGCAACTCGGCGGACGGGCATCATTGGATCGTGTCGGCCAACGAGACCGACTACCCGATGTGGCCGCTCTACTATGGTCGGTCGTATCCGTCCGAGGGGCGCGACGCGCTGGCCTACTCGAGCGGCGGATTCCTCTGGGAGGGGGCGCAGGCCAAGGGGAAGAAGGTGAGCGTGTTCGGCGAGTTCGCGCCGCCGCCGAAGGATCTCGAACCGGCGGTGCGGCAGAAGTACCTGACCGAGTGGCGCGATCGGCAGCCGCACGATCCGGCGTACTTCCGCGAGTGGCTGAAGCGCGAGTACAACACCACGTCGCCGATCCCGTCGCTCGACCGCGCGCTGGTGCGCGAATACCCGTCGTGGAGTCAGGACACGCCCGATGTGGTGAAGGCCGACGTGTTCACCGAGCACATCAAGGAGTGGGAAGCCAAGAAGGCGATGCCCAACCTGGTGCTGGTGATCCTCCCCGGCGATCACACCGAGGGGACTGCCGCGGGGCGGAGCACGCCGGCGGCGCATCAGGCCGACAACGATCTGGCGCTCGGGATCATGGTGGAAGGGCTCACCAAGAGCTCCTTCTGGAAGGACATGGCGATCTTCGTGGTGGAGGACGACGCGCAGAACGGGGTGGACCATATCGATGGACACCGCACGGTGGCGCTGGCGGTGTCGCCGTACACGAAGCGCGGCAGCATCGACAGCACGTTCTACAGTCAGCCGAGCATGGTGAAGACGGTGGAACTGATGCTGGGGCTGCCGGCGATGAGCATGTTCGACTTGGTGGCGACGGACATGCGGGCGAGCTTCATCCGTCCCAACGAGAAGCCGGACTTCACGCCGTATTCGGCGTTGACGCCGAAGCAGTCGTTGTACGAGACGAACGTGAAGCTCGGGGCGATCACGGGGCCGTACGCCAAGGAGCGCCGGAACGCGGCGCTGCAGAGTGCGCGGATGGACTTCAGCGAGCCGGATGAGGCGCCCTCGGATCTGCTCAACAAGATCTTGTGGCATGAGGCGAAGGGGTGGGGGACGAAGTTCCCCGGGGTGAAGCAGTCGTTGTTCTCGCCGTACAATATTGATATCCCGGATGAGGAGCGGCGGGAGAAGGAGGAGAAGGAAGAGCGGGCGGCGAAGAAGAGTGCGCCGGTTGGGAAAGCGGCGAAGGTCGCGGACAGGAAAGAGAAGAACTGAGCCGCGGATCGCGACGGAAATGACGAAGGGGCGCGCCGTTCATCGGCGCGCCCCTTCGTGTTTCTGCCTCGTGTTCAGTCTTCGCGCGGGATCAAGTCGAGCGGCCCGTCGATGGTATTGAGCGCGAGTCGCGGCACAGTGCGGATGGTGACGGCGTCGATCGTGTTGGGCCAGTCGTCCGGGATGCCGCGGTGCTTGGCGCGGAGGGGAGCGAGTGCTGCGGCGATGCGGTCGAGGTTCTTGGGGGCGGGATCGTAGATCCCGGTCAGGATCCCCTGGTTCGAGGTGAGCAGAACTCGAACATCGGCGTCGTGGGCCTCAAAGGCGCGGAGAGGGACGGTTCGCGTTTTGGGGGGCGTCGGTATGGACTCGCCGGCGTTCGGGGTCTCAGGGGGCTTTCTCGGAGGCCGTCCGCGGCGGGCGGGTGTCGAAAAATTGCGCGCCGAACTGAGGGCGGCGCTGGCGGAGGAGAGGAAGCGGTCGAGGTCGAGCTGTATGGCGACGGCGCCGTCGGGGGTGGCGTTGAGCCGAACGCGGGTCGGGGCGAGTCCCGGACGGAGGGTGGCGTCGGCGATCTTGGCCGCGGCGCGGAGCGGGAGCCCCAGGTCGGCGTGGATCATGTGGACCAGGCGCCACCAGCGGGTGTCGTTGGGGGTGCGTTCGATCTCGTGATCGAGGAGCCGGCTGGCGTTGTAGAGCCAGGTGGTGGTGCAGTTGACGGCGTTGGCGATGACGAGATCGGAAAGCATGTGTACTACTGTACTAAGTAGAAGTGTTTTACGCCAATTCTGGAGGGTGGAGTTGGGGTTGGAATGGGACATAATTGTCCCAAAGTGTCCGGATTCGGCTCGAAATGGCTGCTCTTGGAAATACTGCTTGCAAGTACAGTTGATATTTCACTCGAGATGGGACAATTCTGTCCCATTTCTAGTAGCCGGACGCTCGATCGAATACACCTCCAGAAATGACAGATGGCGCCCACATTCGCGAAAATGTAGCGCCACCATAAAGCCAACAATGCCGTTCATAGCGCCACTATCGCTATCAATCGCCCCCGAACCAGCGCGCCACCGTGAATTCCATGAAATAGCGCTGCGAAAACGGTGTTCCCTCCACCCAGCCCACGTGTCCGCCACGCTCCGTGAACAACGGATGCAGCATTCTGTTCACTTCGGCGATCTTCTGGACCTTCCCGAGCACCTCAACCGGGAGAAAGGGATCGTCCTTTGCGCTCAACAGCAGCGTCGGGACGCCGATCCGCTCGATGAACCGGATCGAGCTCGACCGGTCGTAATAGTCCTGGGCGCCGCTGAACCCATGCAAGGGCCCCGTCACCAGGTCGTCGAAGTCCCAGAAGGTGCGGCAGGCGAGCAGCTTCTGGCGGTCGCAGAGGTCGGGGTAGCGCTCCATCTTGGCGAGCACCTTGGCGGTGAGGGTCTTCAGGAAGTGCTTAACATATTGCCGAGCGAAGCCCTGCTCGAGGTGGCGTGAGCCGGCGGCCAGATCGTAGGGGACGCTGATCGCGGCCGCCCGGACCACCTGCTTGGGGAGATCGGAGCCCTGCTCCCCCAGCCACTTGAGTGTCACGTTTCCGCCCAGCGACACGCCGGCGATGCAGATCGGGGTGTCCGGGGCGTCGGCGATCAGCCGACGCACGACGAAATCGATGTCGGTGGTCTCCCCGGAGTGGTACATCCGGCGGGCGCTGTTCATCTCGCCGTCGCAGCCGCGGAAGAGCATCAGGTCGCCGCTCCACCCCATCGCCTGCACCTGGCTCAGGAGCCCGTGCGCGTACTTGGCGGTCAGCTTCCCCTCGAGCCCGTGGAGCATGAGCAGGTGCGGCACCCCGGCGCGCGCGCGTCCCATGCGGGCGATGGTGAGGTGATCACCGTCGGGGGTGGTCCACCGCTCCAGCCGATCGTGCACCGTCGGCTGCCGGCGCCCGAACTTGCCCCACACCGTCGGCAGGTGGGGACCGGGCAGCCACCAGGCGGGGCGGAAGGGGGGAGGGTTGAAGGCGAGATGCGGCATGGGTGGGAAGAAGATACACCACGAGTCCGAACGGTTGCGGCAATTGGCAGACAGACCCATGCTCATGCCGTTCCAAAGACGGTCCCCCCACCGGATGATCGGCGCACCGTCACGAGCTGAAATACACGGAGGACGGGGACACCCCGCAGTCCACCTAGACACGCAGGAGGTAGGACATGAAGATGGTTCGGGTTCTCACGGTACTCACGGTACTTGCGACCGTGGCCCTCCCCGCCGGTACGCTCTCGGCGCAGGGGAAGGCGGACCCCGGGGCGAAGCCCGCGGCGGCGGAGAAGTCGGCGGCCAAGTCGACGGCGCTGTGCGATGGGATGCCGCAGTGCGTGGTGCTCGAATACACGTTGCGGACCGGGAACGTGATGCTCTTCAAGAACAACTCACAGATGTGCGGCACCGGACGTGGGTTGGGTGGGGCGTCGCCCAACAAGCCGTGGGACATGAAATACGCGGATCTGAAGAACCCCACGGGGGTCTCTGCGTGCCTCTCGACCAATCCGTCGTATCCCAAGGCCAACTTCGTGATTGTGGCGGCGGCGGGCGATACGACGGCGAAATACCTCACGATCGGCTATCCGGGTTCACGGACCGCGACCGTCACGATCGCACCCGCAACGTGCATGAGCGTGAACCCGCAGCCCCAGCCTGCGCGCTGCACCATCACCTTCAGCCCGCTGAAGTAGGGTCGCGTCACGACCGGGGCCGGGCTCGAACGCACGGCGCACGTCGATGTCATAGTGCCGAGGGGAGCCAGCGGATATACTACCGTTGTCTCCCCTCTCTCGAGTTCGGCGCGTGGAAGTCCAAATCTTCGGCACCCAAAAGAACCAGGATGTCCGCAAGGCGCTGCGCTTCTGGAGCGAGCGTCGCGTGAAGGTCCATTTCGTGGACCTCAAGGAAAAAGCGGCGAGCAAGGGAGAGCTGCAGCGCTTCGTGCAGAAGTTCGGGATCGGGGCGCTGATCGACAAATCGTCCAAGCGCTACGCCGAGCTGGGGCTCGGAGCGGGCCGCTACGACGACGCCAAGTGGATGCAGTGGCTGACGGAGGAACCGCTCCTGCTCGTCATGCCGCTCACCCGCTGGCAGCACAAGGTCACGATCGGCTACGCCGAATCGGACTGGAAGGAGTGGGTCACTCTGGATAAAGGCTAGCGGCAATGCTGCTGATGTGGGTGGGATTCCTCGCCTTCGTGTGCCTGCTGCTGGCACTCGACTTGGGCGTGTTCAACAAGACCGAGCATGCCCCGACGGTGAAGGAGGCGTTGGCCTTCACCGCCATGACGGTGGCGCTCGCCGTCGCGTTCGGCGGCTTCATCTATGAAGGGTACGCCAACCACTGGGCCGGACTGGGCACGGTCATCGACTCGGTCGATGGCCAGCTGAACAGCGGGCGACTGGCGACGGTGAAATTCTTCACGGGCTACATCGTCGAGATGAGCCTGTCGATGGACAACGTGTTCGTGATCGCGCTGATCTTCGAACATCTCAAGGTGCCGATCACCCTGCAGCACCGCGTCCTCTTCTGGGGCGTGCTCGGCGCGTTGATCATGCGCGGCGTGATGATCGGCGGTGGAGCGGCGCTGGTGTCGCGCTATCACTTCATCTTCTATCTGTTCGGCGCCTTCCTGATCATCACGGCGCTGAAGATGCTGTTCGCCAAGGAGAGCGACGAGTCGCCGGAGGAGGCGTGGATCGTCCGCTGGCTGAACAAGCACTTCCGGGTGGCGAAGAAATTCCATGGGCGCCACTTCGTCATCACCGAGGACGGCAAGAAGGTCATCACCCCGCTCTTCGTGGCGCTGATCCTGGTGGAGAGCACCGATCTGCTCTTCGCCGTGGACAGCATCCCCGCGATCTTCGCGATCACGACCGACGCCTTCCTGGTGTTCACGAGCAATGTATTCGCCATCCTGTGCTTGCGGTCGCTGTACTTCGGGCTTGCCGGGTTGATCGACAAGTTCCGCTACCTGAAGGCGAGTCTGGCGCTGATCCTCGCGTTCGTGGGGACGAAGATGCTCTTCGCGGATTGGCTCACGGAGCAGCTCGGGGAGAAGCAGAACTTCATCATGCTGGGCGTGGTGGCGTCGATCCTGATCGGTGGTGCGGTGGCGAGCATGGTGATCAAGCCGCTGCCGAAAGCAGTGAAGAAGTAAGGCGCGCCGCCGCGACGGCGGGCGCTCGAGCGAACCCCCATCTCGAGGGCTGGTCCCATGGCATCGGAACTGCTGCGTGCGATCGTCGCGTCCCTGACACTCACCGCGGTTCTGACCGCTCCATCGGAGGCACAGCGGGGAGGAGGCGCCCCGGCGGAAGGGGGCGCCGACCGATGGGATGTGACGCTCGCACGAGGGAAGACGCGCGACATCTCCTTCACGACCACCGAAGGAACGTGGATGTCGACGGACATCAGCGCCGACGGCCAGTGGGTGTACTTCGATCTGCTCGGTCATATCTATCGCGTGCGTGCGAGCGGCGGTGACGCCGAATCGCTGACGCAGTCGAGTGGTGTCGCGCTGAACTATCAGCCGCGGGTCTCACCGGACGGCAAGACGATCGCCTTCATCAGCGATCGTCGCGGGCAGAACAACCTCTGGGTGATGGATGCGGACGGTAAGAACCCGCGTCCGGTGTTCACCGACCTGAACGCCACGGCGGCTGAACCAGCCTGGAGCGCGGACGGTCAGTACATCGTGGTGCGTCGCGGTGGCCGAGGTGGCGGCGAAGGTGGGGGCGGCGGCGGAGCTGGCCTGGCCATGTATCACAAGGATGGCGGACAGGGGGTCGTGCTCGTGGCCGGTGGCGTGTGGCCGAGCCTGAGCAGTGACGGGAAGTATCTGTACTATCACGTGACGATGCCGGCGGTCACCGATCGCGACATGCTGGCGGGCGCGATGCAGCTGCGTCGGCTCGAGCTGAAGACCGGCGAGATCGTGGATGTGACGAACGGCGAGAGCGTCGGCGCGGCCGCGGGGCGCTTCTCGAGCGGTGGCGCCGCTGCGCCCGAGATCTCCCCTGACGGCCGCTGGCTCGCCTTCGCGCGCCAGATCCCGGACGGGCTGATCGAGTTCAAGGGACACAAGTACGGTCCGCGCACGGCGCTCTGGTTGCGCGACATGAAGACCGGCGCCGAGCGGTTGGTGATGGACCCGATCGATCCCATCGTGACCAGCGGGAGCAAGACACTCGGCGTGCTGCCGCGCTACAAGTGGGCGGCGGACGGCAAGAGCATCGTGTTGGCGCAGGGCGGGCATCTCCGCCGCCTCGACGTCGCCACCGGTGCGGTGAGCACGATCGCCTTCTCGGCGAAGGTGCAGCGCACGATCAGCGAGATGGCGCGCCGGGAGTTCCGGATCACGGACGATGCGGTCAAGGCGCAGTTCGTGCGCTGGCCGGCGGCGACCGCGGACGGGAGCCGGATCGTATTCCAGGCGCTCGGTCGCATTTATGTACAGAGTGCTACTAATGGAACACCGAAGCGGTTGACCCCCGAGGGGTTCGTGCCGTTGGAGTACGCGCCGGCGTGGAGTCCGGACGGGCAGTGGGTGGCGTTCGTGAGCATCGAGGACGGCAACCGGATGCAGCTGTGGAAGGTGAGCGCGTCGGGCGGAGCGCCGGTGCGGCTGTCGAGCGAGGCCGGCGACTTCGTGGATCCGGTCTGGAGTCCGGATGGGCGCTCGGTGGTCGTGGCGCGCGGTGAGGGCGCGACGGCGCGGGGACGCACGGTGACGCACAACGCCTGGTTCGACCTCGTGCGCTACTCGGCGGCCGGGAACGACACCGGGGTCGTGATCACGACCGTGACGCGCCCCACCGGTCAGAGTGTGGGGGGGGAAGCGCGCCGCCAGCTGCTCCGTCCGAGCTTCGGTCCCGAGGGACGACTCTTCTGGCCCGACGAGCGCGCGGGGACCGGCGGACGCGGCGGTGGAACGGCGCTGGTCAGCGTGTTGCCTGACGGCACGGACAAACAGACGCATGTGACCTTCCCTGCGGCCGATGAGATGGTCCCGAGCCCCGATGGGCAGTGGCTCGCCTTCCAGGAGGGCGACAACGTCTTCGTGACGCCGCTGGCCTGGGGAGGGATCGGCGGAGCGCCGCAGGACGTGCAGAAGCGGCGTGGGGCCTTCCCCGTGACGCAGCTCTCCCGCGACGGCGGGATCTTCCCCCGGTGGCGTGACACGCGCACGCTGGAATGGGGGAGCGGCAATCGCTTCTTCGTGTACCATCTCGAGAGCAAGCGGACCGATACGCTCACGCTCTCCGTCACCGCGCCGCGGGCGACGCCGAGTGGAACCGTGGCGATCACCGGGGCCCGGATCGTGACGCTGGATCATCGGAAGGTGATCGAGCGCGGGACGATCGTCGTGAAGGGAAGCCGGATCAGCTGCGTCGGGACGTGCAGTACCGCCGGTGCGGACAAGGTGATCGATGCCAAGGGGAAGACCATCATTCCCGGCTGGATCGACATGCACTCGCATCACTACCGCGAGTGGCGGGGGATGCGACCGGCGCATGACTTCGAGCAGGCGATCTACCTCGCGTACGGCGTCACGACGACGATGGACGTGAGCACCTGGAGTCAGAACGTCTTCCCGACCGCGGAGATGATCGAGACCGGCGCGATGATCGGTCCGCGCGGATTCAGCACCGGCGACAACGTCAGCGGCGGCGACGGCGCGCGCACCAACGAGATCTCGAACTACGCGGCGGCGCAGGCCACGGTGCGGCGTCTCGCCGATTGGGGGGCGACGCAGATCAAGCAGTACGCGCAGCCCCGCCGCGATCAGCGGCAGTGGATCACCGATGCCGCGCGCGTCGCCGGCGTGAACGTGACCTCGGAGGGGAGCGACTTCTTCGAGGACCTCGGGATGATCATGGACGGACAGACCGGGTGGGAGCATCCGTTCAGTGAAGTCCCCATGTATTCCGACGGCGCCAAGTTCCTCGGCATGGCGGGCGCGACCTACTCGCCGACGCTCGTCGTCGCCGGACCGCAGTCGTGGAACATCGAGTACTGGTTCGGGATGGCCGATTGGTGGAAGGACGACAAGCAGCGGCATTGGTTCCCGTGGCGCGCTCTGGTGCCGCAGCTCCGCTCGCGCACGCTGCGCCCGGAGACGGACTACAGCTACCCGCTGCTCGCGCAGTCGATGGCCGACATCATCGCCAACGGGGGCTACGGCGCTCTCGGGTCGCACGGTGAGCACCACGGGTTGGCGCCGCACTGGGAGGTCTGGATGGGAGCCTCGGCGCTCGGCAACCACGGCGCGCTCGAGGTGGCGTCGCTGCACGGGGCGAAGTTCCTCGGTGCCGACAAGGATCTCGGATCGATCGAGGTCGGCAAGCTCGCCGATCTGATGATCCTCAACACGAATCCGCTCGAGAACATCCGGAACACGCTGGACATCAAGTTCGTGATGAAGGGCGGGCGGCTCTACGATGGATTCTCGCTCGACGAACTCTGGCCCAAGCAGGTGCCGTTCGGCCCGGCGTACTGGGTCAACGCGGACGCGCTGAAGAAGGACATCAAGGCCACAACCATCTATGACAAGAAGCCGTGAGTCTTGAGCTGCTCGTCGGTGCGGCGATCGTTCTGCAGCTCGTGATCCTCGCGGTGCTGCTGATGCGGCGTCCCGCCGATCCCGCAGCGCAGATGGACGCCGCGATGCAACGCGTGCGCGACGAACTCCAACAGGCGCGCGGCGAGCAGCAGCGCACCGCCGGCGAACTGCGCACCGAGATCAGCGCGCGACTCGACTCGCAGATCACCGCACTCCAGCGCGGACTCGGGGAGATGCAGGCGCTGACCTCCGGGATGGACGATCTCCGCAAAGTGCTCGGCAATGTGAAAGTGCGCGGGATCTGGGGGGAGTATCAGCTCGGCGCGATCCTCGAGCAGTTCCTCACGAGCGCGCAGTACGTGGCGAACTTCGTGCCGGACCCGACGTCGCGCGAGTCGGTGGAATACGCAGTGAAGTTCCCTGGGCATGGTGGATCGACTTCGTCGATCCACCTTCCAATAGACGCGAAGTTCCCCCAAGAGGATTTCCTCCGACTCGTCGAAGCCTCCGAGCGCGGGAACGCCGACGATGTACGTGCCGCGCGCGAGGGGCTCATGCGTGCGGTGCGCAAAGCCGCCAAGGACATCAGTACCAAGTACGTGAAGCCTCCCCTCACGACGGACTTCGCGGTGATGTTCCTGCCGACGGAGTCGCTCTTCGCCGAAGTCGCGCGCGAGCCGGGGATGCTGGAGGAGATGCAGGGGGTGTATCGGGTGAACATCGCCGGCCCGACGACGCTCGCGGCGTTGCTCACCAGTCTGCGGGTCGGCTTCCACTCACTCGCCATCGAGCAGCGGGCCGGAGAGGTGCGCGAGCTGCTCGGCGCGGTGAAGGCGGAGTTCGGCAAGTTCAACGACACGATCGCGCGGGCGCAGAAGCAGCTCGCCACGGTGGGGACGACGCTCGAGGAAACTGGGCGCCGGACCCGCGCCATGGAGCGCAAGCTGCGCGACGTGGAGGCGATGCCGGGAGCGGCGGCGGAACGCCTGCTCGAGCTCGGCCCGGGGGTGCTCGATGACCCCGAGTCGTGACGTAACGCGGGGGTCGCCCGTCACTTGCTCGGGAGTCCCTCGCACGAGATAAATGGCTTACATCACCTGTTCGGCCTGCGGCGCCAAGGCGCTTGCGGTTGCGTCGCGTTGTCCGCGTTGCCAGCACCCCTTCCCGACACGGGAGGAGCAGCGGGCGAGCGCGCCCGTGCGCGCTCCCCAGAGTCGGGCCCCGTGGTACATCGCGGGGCTGGTGGTGTTGCTCGGAGCCGGCGGCTGGGTGGCGTGGAGCACGGCGAAGAAGGCAGAGGCCGACAAGAAGGCGGCCGCAGCGCGGATCGTGCCGACCGAACCACTTCCCGCTCCCGATACGACGCAGGTGGGGACGAAGCCCGATTCCCTCGGGGTCACGGGGGGCGCGGCGATCACGCCCGGGGGAGCAGCAGCGGCGCCGATGACGCTGAGCGCCAATGCTCAGCCGACCACCGCGACCGCCCCAGCTCCGCAGGTCGCGCCGCCGCCCCGCGCGGTCGGCGACAGCACCTGGCAGCGCGCGGTGGTGACCATCGCGGTGAATGTGCGCGAGAAGCCGGACCGCGCGTCCAAGGCGCTGCTGGTCCTGGTCCCCGACGACGTCGTGATGCTCGGTGAGTCGATCACCGGATGGCGCCGTGTGAAGGTCGACGGGATCGACGGGTGGGTAGACCCCCGTCACTTCGAGATCCGGCCCCGCAAGCGATAGGCGCTGCCGAAGCGACGCTGACGCGCTACTGACGCGCCGCTGCCGGGTTCAGAGCGGCGCGCCTGCCCCCCAGCGCCGCCGGATCTTCACCGTCCGCTCCAGATCATCCGCACTCTGCAGGACCTTCTGACGGAGGTCGAGCGGGAGCTTGGGATTGTCGGCGAGGTATTGCTGCACGGTCTTCAGTGCGGCCTCGCTCTTCTGCCCGCCGATGAAGGCGCCGAGCCAGCTGCCGAGGAAGAAGATCCGTCGGTTCGCCTGGATGAAGGGGAGCGAGTCGAGTGCGGGGCGCAGATAGGGGAGCGTGAGTTCGGCGTGATCGCCGCTGTTGAAGATGCCGAGTGATCCGCTGGCCCAGTCCTCGTTCAATGCCTTGTCAGCGAAGTAGCGGTTGAAATAGTCCTTCTTCACCTCGGCGTTCTTGCGTCCCGCGCCGGCGGTGAAGGCGCGGCGGCGCCCGTCGGGGGTGGTGTCGCGCAGGATCTGCGTGGCGAGCAGGCGCGACGCGTCCTTGTGGTCGACCACCGTGAGACGATCGACGATGCTCCAGCGCGTGGGATCGCGCATCGGTTCGCCGGCCACGCTGTCGGCGTTAAGCAGTGTGGTGAGATGCGTGAGCGCCTCGTCGCTCTTGGCGACGCCGATGTAGGCGTCGATGTACGCACGACGGATGCCGAAGGGGAGTGCGGCGTCGCTGGCGCCCGTCCAGAGCGCATCCTCGATGCGCGGGCGGAGCATCTCACGCGCGCTGTCGGCGGCGTAGGTCGTGGCGGAGCGGACGAGTCGCCCGAGGATGTTCGGGAAGATCTGTTCGTCCTTCTCGCGCGGGAGTTCACGGAGAGCGAGTCGCGCGAAGCGGATGGGGTCGTACTGCGCGTCGCGCACCTGATCCCAGAGCGCGCCCCAGAGCATCGTGCGCAGGAAGGGATCCTGCACCGCGCCGAGTGCACCTTCCTCGAGGGCGGTGACACTCGCCGAGTCGAGGATGGTGAGGAAGTAGCCGTAGTCGTTGCTGTTGGCGAAGACGAACTGCGGGGCCGGCTTGCCGATGGCGGCGGTGACGGAGGTCGTCTTGCCGCGGAGCTCGACGGGGATGTGGACCGCCGGCTGGTTCGCGTAGGAGAGCAGAACTTCGGTGCGCATCGGCCAGGGGCCGGTGCCGGAGAGCGATTGCGCGGGGCGCTGGACGAGATCGAGCGCGGTGATCTTCCCGTTCTTCACGGTGAGATGCTGCTCGACGACCGGCATGCCGGGGCGCAGCATGAAGTTCTTGCCGAACGCGTCCATGGTGCGGGACCACTCGGCTTTGGTCGCGGGCTTCGCGGCCGCATTGCCGATGGAATTGAGGAGGTCCTGCCAGGTCGCGTTGGCGTAGGCGTGCGTGGAGAGGAAGGAACGCACGCCGCTCTGGAAGGCGCTCTCGCCCACGAGATAATTCAGCTGCTTGAGGACGCTCGGCGCCTTGTTGTAGACGATCGGGCCGTAGTTGGACTTGGCCTGATCGAGGTTGGCGAGCTTCTGCCAGAGCGAGTTGGTACCCGTGGTCTGGTCGACGCCGTAGGCCGAGGGCTTGTTGCCCTGATAGAAGGTCTTCCAAGCGCCGGTGGTCGAGTCGAGCGACCACTGGGCCTTGGCGGCCATGTAGGTGGCGAACCCTTCCTTGAGCCAGAGGTCATCGAACCACTTCATCGTGACGTAGTCGCCGAACCACTGGTGCGCGACTTCGTGGAGGACGGTGGAGAAGCGTCCGAGCCGGCGCGCGAGGGTGGGGCGGTCGCGGAAGATGAAGGAGTTCTCGTTGTACATCACGAGCCCCGGATGCTCCATGCCGCCGAAGGGGAAGGCGGGGGCGAGGAGCATGTCGAACTTCTCGAACGGATAGGCGCGATCGAAGTACTGCTCCATCCAGGTGATGGCGCGGTGGTTGAGCGCGAGGATGGTGTCGGCGTCAGCCTCTTTGAAGCGCGAGCGACGCACGAGGAGGTTGATGGTGCGTCCGTTGACGGTGCTGGTGGCGCGCTGCCAGGGGCCGGCGGCGAAGGCGATCAGGTAGGTGGAGAGGGGGCGCGTTTCCGTGAAGTGCGTGGTGCGGACTCCGGCGCCGGTCTCGATCTTCGCGACGGAGCCATTGGCGATCACGTTCCACTCGAGCGGTGCCTTGAGGTGGAAGGTGACGCGCGCCTTGAGGTCGGGCTGATCGAAGCAGGGGAAGAGCTGATTGGCGTCGGCGGGGACGAGCAGTGTGTAGAGGTAGTCGCTGCCGTCGCTGTCGTGGGTCTTGATGATGCTCGCCCCGCTCGCCGCGACGTCGGTGACGAAGTCCACCTCGATGCTGTTCTCGGTGTTGAGGAGCGCCTTGGCGGGGATGCGGATGTGGTCGCCGTTGGCCGCGCCGGCGTCCACATGGTTGCCATTGGCCGAGATGCCGGTGATGCGGCGTCCGCGGAAATCGACGATGACATCGCCGGCGCCGTGCCGCATGAAGCGGATGGCGACGTGGCCCAAGGCGGAGTCGGGGGCGGTGACGTCGAGGGCGAGGTCGTAGCGGACGTCGCTGATGGCGGCGAAGCGTGCGGTGGCGAGCTCCTTGGAGACGCCGTGCTGCATGAAGGCGGCGACGGGGTCGGCCGCGGCTTTGCGTGTGCTATTGGGCCCCTGTGCGAACGCGAGGGCGGGCGCCAGGAGGAGCGAGAGGGCGCAGGCGAAGGCGGCGGGCGTGGGGAGACGCACGAGGGGTCGGAGCGGAATGTGAGGCGAGCGGGGGACTGACGGAAGTCAGACGCCGATGATCCGAAACTCGCCGGGCTTGGTCTGATGGGCGAACAACAGAACTCGTGTGGCGAGCGGGGCCAAATGCTCCAAGCTGTTCGAGTGCGCTCGAAGCAGGATTACCGGGAACGGACGACCACACAGCGTCTGCTGGAACGGCAGGTTCTTGTCGACGGTGACGAAGAGATCGCAGACGCCGGCCAGGCGATCGAGAAGAGGTCCATCATCGATGTTCGAGGTGCCGAACAGGCGACCGACCGTCGTGACTTCATGGCCGGAGAGAAATCTCGCGAATCCTGCAGGGACGCAGGCGTCCAGCACGATGCGCACGAGCGCTCCTATGCGACGATCGGTTCCGCTTGACCGACCAGCGCCTGGCGGGCGAGCTCCAACACCGCGATCGCATGCTCTCGCGAGACGTCAGGGAACTCAGCCAGAAACTCGGCTAAATCGTGTCCCGCCTCGATATAGTCGATGAGCGTACGCACCGGCACTCGCGTGCCGGTGAAGCAGGGCTCGCCGCCAAGTCGGGTAGCACTCGACGAGATCAGAGGGATGGGCAACGACATGAGCGACTCCGGAAGAACGTCACCTTCAAGGTAACGCAGGCCGAAGCGCATGTCTAACAGCAAGAGCAGGGGCCGGGCGGAGGGGACGGGTTAGCGCGCTAACCCATAGCGTCCGTTACGATCTCCTGGAATCCGCAGGCGCGGAGATAATCAAACGTGGCATCCAACTCGGGCAGTGACGGCACGCAAAGCACTAGCGAGTCACGCCCGCGTGTCATGAGCACGCGATACGCGTTTCGCCGCAACTGAAGCGGGTCTTTGAACAACTTGGGGCGACTGAGTTTCTTGCCATACAGAATCTCCCAATCACCGCTGTCCGATCGCGCAAAGTCTCGACTCCAATAGACGAGGGCGCCCTCGAGTTCGAGACCTTGAACCTCGAACTCGGACATCGCCAAGTCGAGAGCGCAGCATGAAGCTGGATCCTGAGGACCCAGAGCAAACCAAGGACCGACAGGAACGCGATCCCATCGATCCCTCCGTTCGTGACGCTTGATATCGTCATCGACTCCGTCCTTCGATCGACTACTCACGAGCAATCCGTAGCGAGCCTGTGGCTGTCCTTCATACCGCTCGCGCATATGAACGCGAGCGACATCTGCGTCTCGAGTGATTCGGAGCGAGTAGCCCTGACTGCGGATGAACGTCGCTGTTCCAGCGAGACTCGCCGCCGACTGTCCGTCGACGACTCCGGCCACGAACTCGTGGAGCTTCTCGGCGGCGTGCGAGCGAATCGAGACATCAAGACTCAGCGAACCCTCTTGCACGAATCGCGTGCTATCGAACGCACTTGCGAATCGCTCGGGGCCGTGGACTGTCCACTCCTCAGCGCGAGGACTCGTGCGAACCGCCTCGCACCATTGTCCGATTCCGCCTTCTTCTCCGACATGGATCTCCTGACCACCTCCGATCAGAGCGATCACAACGCACCAGTCGGGGACGCGCTCCGCGAATCCGATGAATTGCTCCGGTTCACTGGCAAGGCTGTTGTCTTCGTGCTTCCGCCGGACTTGTGCTGCGTCCCACGCGCGCTGGGCCTCGTCGAAGATGAGCACGTGCTCCGGAGGAGTCGATGACTTTGCCCGACTGTATCGCTTGACATAGTCCTTCACCCCACGAACGAAGGTGCTTCCTCCTCCGCCCGCTGCCCTGAGTTCGAATTTGAGAACTTCGACAAGCGGTCCATTTCCCGAGAGGAACACGGCAGGCGTCGCAGGCTTCTTGCCATTGGCGCGAGGTGAGGCGAGATCGTCGAGAAAACTCGCGTGCGCGATTCGCAATCCGACCAACGTCTTACCAGCCCCGGGAACTCCGGAGAGCAGAATGAGCCGGCGTGATCGTGTGGCATGTGCCTGGTGCACGATTCGCGTGATCGCATCGATCGCCGGCTGCGTATTCGCGTGTGCGCGCCGAATGCGCGGTAGATCTCCATGTTCGAGCAGATGGCGCGCAGCGGCTACGAGCGTCGGCAGGGGCTGGTACGCCTCAAGCTCCAAGAACTGAGCCGGGGTAAGTGGCGGAACGGTGTGATCACGCTCGAGTTCCTTCACCAACGTGTCGAGGTAGTCAGGTCCCGCGATATGTACGCCATCGACCTGACCCCGATAGCCGATGGCCGCGGTTGGTACGAGCACCGCGTGTACCGGCCGATCCTGACAATCGCGGTGATAGCAGCGCAAGTCGCGCGCATATGCGGCCGCTTGATCCAGATCCGCCGACGAGGGATTCCGCTTCCCCTTGAGCTCGATGACAAGCACCGCACCGTTCAGCAAGAACACAACATCGGGACGTCGAGCTTCATAGGGTAGCTCGTACTCACAAAGCACCCAATAGTCTTCCGCCGCGACCTCTTTGCTGAGCACTTCCCTGACCTCGGACTGCAGAAGCGGGATGCTGTCGTACCAGGCATTCTGCTGCTGTCGCGACGGGTCTCTCACGAACTCACGCAAGCGGTCGACGATCTCATCCGACTCGGTGCTCTCGAATTCCGGGAAGCTCGAATCCCATCCAGGGCGGCTTTGATCGGTCATTGATTCGCCTCATGTAGAGAGCACTTTCCGTAAGATCCTCGGCGATCGAGGCACACCGCGCTTTGTGGATCATCGCAGCAAATTCGCACTGCCGCCAGGCCCGCGATCTACCATTCCTAGCGCTCACACCACTCTCGGTACGATCTTCCAAACGGCTAGCGAGAGAGATCCTTTCCACCAAAACGCCCCATGCCCACCTCCCGCCGCACCTTCCTCCAGCGCTCCGCCGCCGCTGCCGCCGCCGCGACCCTGACCCCGGTCGCTGCCCGCGCCGCATCGCTGGAGAACGCCGAGCCCAACGCGACCGCCGCCGCCGACACCCCCGCCCAGATCCGCGCCTTCGAGGCCCGACTCCTCCGCGCACGCCCGGTCCCGCTCGCCAAGGTCCGCGTCACCGGTGGACCGCTCAAGCAGGCGCAGGAGCTCAACGGCACCTATCTGCTGGCGCTCGATCCGGACCGCATGATGGCCTACTACCGCGCCCGCGCGGGGCTCCCCAAGAAGGCCGAGGGATACACGGGGTGGGATGGCGACAAGCGCAACCTCACCGGACACATCGCCGGGCATCACCTCTCCGGCGTCAGCCTCATGTACGCCGCCACCGGCGACACGCGCTTCAAGACCCGCGCCGACTATCTCGTCCGCGAGATGAAAGAGGTGCAGGACAAGAACGGCGACGGCTACCTCGGCGCCCTCGAAGGAGGACGCGAAGCCTTCGCCGCTGTCTCACGCGGCGAGATCAAGTCCGGCGGGTTCGACCTCAACGGGCTCTGGTCCCCCTGGTACACTCTCCACAAGACCTACGCCGGACTCCGCGACGCGTACCGCCACACGGGGAACGCCACCGCGCTCGAGCTCGAGATCAAGTACGCCAAGTGGGCCGAGTCGGTGCTCGCGCCGATGTCCGACGCCCAGGTGCAGAAGATGCTCCTCACCGAGCATGGCGGGATGAACGAAGTGCTCGCCGATCTCTACGCCGACACCGGTGACACGCGCTGGCTCGATCTCTCCCTCCGCTTCGAGCACCGCGCCTTCACCGACGCCCTCAAGCGCCATCAGGACAACCTCGACGGCAAACACGGCAACTGCCAGATCCCCAAGCTCATGGGATCCGCCGCACGCTACGGCTACACCGGCGACTCGGCGGACATCGAAGCCGCATCGTTCTTCTGGGATCGCGTCGTGCAGCATCACACGTACGCCACCGGCGGCCACGGACTCTCAGAATACTTCGGCGAGCCGGACAAACTGAGCGACCGCATCGACGGACGCAGCTGCGAGACGTGCAACGCGTACAACATGCTCAAGCTCACGCGTCGCCTCTTCGGATTCCGCCCCGACGCCTTCTACGCCGACTTCCACGAGCGCACGCTCTTCAATCACATCCTGGCCTCCATCGACCCGAATGACGGGCGCACCTCCTACATGGTCCCCGTCGGACGTGGGGTGCAGCAGGAATACCAGGACATGCAGCGCGACTTCACCTGCTGCGTCGGTTCGGGGATGGAGAGCCACGCCCTGCACGGCGACGGCATCTACTACGAATCGGCCACCGCCGCGTGGGTGAACATCTACGCCCCGTCTACCGCACAACTCGCACTCGGCAACGCCAAGCTCTCCATGGAGACCGGGTTCCCCGACGGCGACTCGGCGACACTCACCGTGAACCTGCCGAGCGCCAAGGAGTTCACCCTGCATCTGCGCCGCCCGTCATGGGCTGGTGACCACTTCACCGTGAAGGTGAATGGCGCCGCAGTGGAGATCCCGCCCCTCGCCACGCTCCGCGCCGGCGCCGCCGGCGGACGCGCACTCGGCAACGAGGACAGCATTCCACTCGCCGGGTCGTACATCGACATCACGCGCACGTGGAAGTCGGGCGACAAGGTCGAGATCGCACTCCCCAAGTCGGTGCAGCTCGAGCCGACCCCCGACAACAAGAGTGTCGCCGCCATCATGTGGGGACCACTCGTGCTCGCCGGCGACCTCGGCCCGCGTCGTGAAGGGCGTGCGTCGCGCAATGCCGAACCGGCGATCCCGGTGTTGGTCGCTGCGGAACGTCCGCTCAACGAGTGGATCGTCGCCGGCTCCCGCGTCGGCGACTTCAGTGCCAAGCAGGTCGGGCGCATCCCGGGGCGCGCGACCGACGCACCGATCGATGTGTCGCTCACGCCGTTCTGGCGCACTCACCGTCGTACGTACAGTGCGTACTTCGATATCCTGACGCCGGCGGAGTTCGACGCGCGCGGTGCGGCGATCGCCGCCGAGTCGGAGCGGAAGCGCAAGCTCGAAGCGGCGACGGTCGCCGTGGTGCAGCCGGGAGAGATGCAGCCCGAGCGCGACTTCAACTACCAGAGCGATCCCGCGGATCGCCCCGCCCAGCGTACCAACGGCCGAGGGAATCGCGGTGGCACCGGGTGGTTCTCCTTCGATATGCCGGTCGACCCCGCGAGCGAGATGGCGGTGCTCGTCACCTACTTCAACGAGGTCGGACTCCCGCCGCAGCTCGGGAATTTCGAGGTGCAGATCGATGGCAAGAGCATCGGGAAGTACGCACCCATCCGCACCGGGAGCGGCTATGTGGACGGCCGCTATCCGATCCCTGCCGCGCTCGTCCGTGGGAAGAGCAAGGTCACCGTGCGCTTCCAGGCAGCACCCAACGGACGGATCGTCCCCGTGTTCGGGGTGCGGATGATCCGGGCCGACAAGCTGTAAGCGAGTCGCGGCGCGAAGGACTCAGCGGGCGGAGCGTCCTTGCTCCGCCCGTTGCCGTACGTGGCACTCATGCAAATGGTCGTTCACGAGCCCCATCGCCTGCATGAAGGCGTACGCGGTGGTCGGGCCCACGAAGGTCCACCCGCGCGCCTTGAGCTCCTTGCTGAGGGCGGTGGACTCCGCGGTGCTGGGCATCCCACGCAGGGCGCCCCAGGTCATCCGCGAGGGACGCGTATGCGGCTCGGGCTCGAAGCGCCACACGAAATCGGAGAGCGACCCCTCCACCTCGAGCAGCTCGAGGCAGCGCCGGGCGTTGTTGATGGTGCTCTCGATCTTCCCGCGATGCCGCACGATCCCGGCGTCGCCGAGGAGTCGCTCGACGTCGCGCGGACCGAACCGGGCGACCTTCTCGATGTCGAATCGCTCGAAGGCGCGACGGAAGTTCTCCCGCTTTCGGAGGATGGTCAGCCAGCTGAGTCCGCTCTGGAACCCTTCGAGGGAGAGCTTCTCGAACAGCCGCTGGTCGTCGCGGACCGGGAACCCCCATTCGGTGTCGTGATACGCGACATAGTCGGGGCCGGCCTTGCACCAGCCGCAGCGGCGGACACCGTCGAGGGTGAAGAGTCCTTCGGACACGGAACGGGCTCCTGCGGGAGGGGATGAATCACGGATGGCGGCGGTACCGTATAATAGAAGAGAGTCGCACCACCTTGGACCGGGGGAGACCGATGGATGATACCGGCCTGCGAACGACCACACCGTCCGCGGAGTACAACTTGCGCCCGGAAGACGACGAGCTGGACCTGTTCGGACTGACGCACGTCGGCAAGGTGCGCAGCGAGAACCAGGACCAGTTCCTGTTGGCGACGGTGCATCCGCGGGTGATCGTGCACGGCTCGAGTCTTCCGCTCAACTCCGAGCTGCCGCTCACCGGTGAACGTGTCGCGACCCTCATGATGGTCGCCGACGGCGTCGGTGGCGGTGTGAACGGTGCGGAAGCGAGCAGTCTCGCGGTGCGCACCGCTACGCAATACGTGACGGCCGCCCTGCGCTGCTATCACCAGGCCGGAGCCAAATCGGATTCACTCAAGGACGACCTGCTCGACGCCGCATTCGCCGCGCACGACGCGGTGCGCGCCGAACGCGTGGCACGTGCGGAGCGCCGGACGATGGCCACCACGCTCACCATCGCATTGGCGATCTGGCCCACGGCGTACATCGTGCAGGTCGGCGACAGTCGGTGCTACTTCTACCAGAATGGCGAGTTCCGCCGTCTGACGCGCGATCAGACCGTCGCACAGGCACTGCTCGACCAAGGGGTGCTCACCAAGGAGAGCGCGGCCGTCTCACCACTCGGCAACGTCCTGGCCAGCGCGATCGGCAGTGATGAAGCGACCCCCGAGGTCACCACAGTCGACATCACCGCGCGCAGTCTCTTCCTGCTGTGCAGTGACGGTCTCACCAAGCATGTGACCGACGCCGAGATCGAGGCGGCGATCCGCAGCATGAGCTCCTCCGAACAACTCGCGCGCACGCTGCTGGATTTGGTGCTCGAGCGCGGCGGGAGCGACAATGTCACCATTCTCGTCGTGCGCGCCAAGGGCGTGCGCTAACACCCCACCCTCCCCCACCATGACCACCCGCCGCGACTTCCTCACCGCGTCCGCGACCTCCGCCGCTGCGCTCGCCCTCGGCGCGCAGACCGCCGAGGCGCAGGGCAAGGCGCCCGCCGCCGATCTCCCGCCCGCCATCAAGGCGCTGAAGTCCATGAAGGCGCAGGCCAAGCCGATCACGGTGGACGAACGTCGCGGCCGTCTCGAGAAGGCGCGCACCCTGATGAAGGCCAACGGGATCGACGCGCTGATGCTCACCGGCGGCACCTCGATGGAGTACTTCACCGGCATCCGCTGGGGCGTGAGTGAGCGCTTGCTGGCCGCGATCATCCCGGTGAAGGGCTCGGCCTTCCTCGTGACGCCGAAGTTCGAAGAAGAGCGCGCCATGGAGCAGGCGCACCTCGGCCCGCTCGGCAAGGACGCCGATGTGTACGCATGGGAAGAAGACGAAAGCCCCTACGAGCTGATCGCCAAGGGGTTCAAGTCGCGCGGGCTCTCCAGCGCGACGATCGGCGCCGAGGAGACGGTGCGCTTCCAGTATGTGGACGGCGCGCAGCATCTGCCGGCGGTGAAGGTCGTGAGCGGCACTCCGGTGACCGCAGGGTGCCGGATGGTGAAGGATGCGCATGAGATCGCGCTGATGCGGCTCGCGAGCCAGGTGACGCTCAAGGCGTACGAGGCGGCGTGGAAGTCGCTCAAGGAAGGGATGACGCAGGATCAGTTCGCGTCGCTCGTCGCGCAGGCGCACCAGCAGCTCGGCTTCTCCGGCTCCGCCGGCGTGCAGGTCGGCAAGTACTCCGCGCTCCCGCACGGATCGGCCACGCCGCAGGTGGTGCGCGAAGGATCGATCCTCCTGATGGACGGTGGATGCAAGGTCGAGGGGTATTCGAGCGACATCTCGCGCACCTTCGTGCTCGGCAAGCCGACGCAGCGGATGAAGGATGTGTTCGAGATCGAGCACAAGGCACAGACGACGGCGGTGAAGACCGCGCGCCCCGGGTTGCCGTGCGAGGCCGTCGATGCCGCCGCGCGCAAGGTGATCGTCGATGCCGGATTCGGCCCCGACTACAAGTTCTTCGGACACCGCGTGGGACATGGCATGGGGATGGACGGCCACGAGTGGCCCTACCTCGTGCGCGGGAACAAACTCCCGCTCCAACCCGGTATGGTGTTCAGTGATGAGCCGGGGATCTACATTCCCGGCGAGTTCGGGATCCGTCTCGAGGACGACATGCTGATCACCGAGAACGGCGCCGAGTTGTTCACGCCGCAGAGTCCCAGCCTCGAGAAGCCCTTCGCCACCGCATAACGGAGTTGCATGATCGGATTCGCATTGGCCCTGCAGGTCATCGCCGTCACCGGCGTGACGCAGGGTGTCGACACGGCTACCTATTCATCGAGCAGCGTTCGCGCCTTCGTGCTGGAGGCGACGCGGCTCAACCATATCGTGCCGTCGAAGCTCGGGAAGTACACGGCGCAGCTCGAGAGTGAGATCTCGATCGGGAACCAGAACGGCGCCGGCTACGAGATGGCGGTCGGGCTGGAACAGGTGGCCAGCGAACTGAGCTGGAAGCGCACCGGTGAGTTCGAGCAGCATGTGGTGGGGTATCGCCAGCAGGCGATGGGGATGCAGTTCGCGACGTTGGGCTTCTTCCGCAACGCGTGGGCGGTGCCGTCGCTGTACGGGAATCGATTGGCGCTCCTCTTCGGACGCGACACGGCCCAGCGGCGCATCGGCGGCGGGAACAACGATCGCCGCACGACCTTCGCCGTGCACCCGCTGAGCGATGATCGCGAGAAGTACTATCGCTACACCGGTGGCGACACGATCCAGCTGCTCAAGGTGGGTGACCGCACCATCCGGATCGTGCGGGTGGACGTGGTGCCGCGCGGGCGACTCCCGGCGCGATCGGTGGTGTTCAGCGGGGAGATGGATCTCGATGCCGACCGCAAGCACATCGTGCGTCTGCGCGGGGCGTTCTCGGTGGCCGGCGACGAACCGCAGGGGCCGCTCGGTGGGCTGCTCAAGGCCACGCGCCTGGAAGGGATCGCGTATGTCGAGCTGGTGAACAGCGAGGTGGAGCAGCAGTTCTGGCTCCCGAGCTATCAGCGCTTCGAGGCGCAGGCCATGGCGCCGGTGATCGGCGATGCCAAAGCCGTGTTCCGGATCGTGTCGCGGTTCCGCAACTATGAGATCGTGCCGCCGGAGGCCGTGCAGCTCGCGGCGACCGACAGTCTCGGTGCGCGTCCGCATGTGATCTCGATCGCCCCGCGCGACTCACTCGGCGCGTACGACAAATGGCGCGAGAACATCGGTGTGGCCACCGCGACGAGCCGAGCCGACGACTTCCAGGATGTGGCGCCGACCAAGTGGCGCGGCGAAGGGGCGCCGATCGTCGCGCTGCAGACGGAGCGGGTGACCGATATCGCACACTTCAACCGCGTGGAGGGGTTCTGGCTCGGTGCCGGCGTGACGGCACGTCTCCGCGATCTGGCGCCCGGGGTGACGGTGCGCCTGCTTGGCGGTGTGGCGCTCAACGAGCGGACGGTGCGTGGGCGCATCGCGATCGAGAAGCAGGAGCGGCTCTGGAGCTACGCACTCCGTGCCGGGCGCGTGATGGACAACACGAACGACTTCCGGAACCAGTTCGATTCGTCGGGGTCGATCGGCGCGCTGTTCGGACGCGACAACTACGACTATGTGAGCCGCGGCTTCGCACTGGCGTCGGCGACGCGCAATCTGGGGGAGGGGGAATCGCGGCTGATCATCGAGAGTGGCTGGATGCGCGACGAGAACACCGTGAACACGCTCACCCGGACGCCGCTGAGCTCGAAGGCCGACCCCTATCTCCCGAACCGCGGGATCCTCGCCGGCGACTATCTGCGCACGCAACTCGTGTGGCAGTGGCATCCGGACGCGAACGCGGAGTTCATGCGTCCCGGGTTCGGCGCGCAGGTGCGGTACGTGCGTGGCGACGGGAATGTGAAGTTCCAGCGCGTGGAGCTGCGCTTGAACGACCGTCAGAACTTCGGCCGCTGGACCTTCGCCTCGCGCTTCGACGCGGGCGCGCTCCTGGGCGAGGATGTTCCTCCCCAGCAGATGTTCGAGATGGGACGCGAGAATGGATTGGCTGGTTACGAGTACAAGGAGTTCGCGGGAACGCGAGCGGTGCTGCTGCGGAGCGTTCTGCTCTACAACACCGGGTTGTGGCAGGCGCCGATCCGCGTGACCTCGCGCATCTGGCTGCCGGCCATCTCGCCGGCGCTGGCGGTGAGCGTGCAGAGCGGGTGGACGGACATCGACAAGAACTCGATCGCGCAGCAGATCGGGCTCAACAGCCTGACGCCGGTCGCTTGCCCGGCCTTCGCGCTGTGCGCGAAGAGTCCGTTCGCCTCGACCGTCACCGGCAACGCGCGCACGAGCGTCGCGTTCGGTCTGCGCTTCTTCGGCGGCGCGTTCGGGGTGAATCTGGCGCGGCCGGTGGATCACAACGCGCCGTGGCGCGTGCAGGGGCAGTTCGGGAAGGTCTTCTAGCGCCTACGGCGGTCCGCGCTCGCGGACCGCTCCGCCCGGCTAGAACTCCCCGATGAACCCGATCTCGGGTTCGAGGCGCTCGCCGAACTTGTCGAACACGGCCTTCTGGGCGTGGGCGATCAGCGCCCGCACGTCGGCGGCGGTCGCCCCGCCCAGATTCACCATGATGTTGGCGTGGATATGCGAGATCTGCGCCCCGCCGATCCGGTACCCCTTCAGCCCGAGCTGATCGATCAGGCGTCCGGCGCCGACCCCCTCGATCTTCTTGAAGATCGAGCCGGCACTGGGGTGGATGTCGAGCCAGGGATGCCGCGATCCGCGCCAGCTCAGGTTCTCCTGCAGGATGCGGTGCATCACGAAGGGGTCGCCCGGGGCCAGTTCGAAGGTGACCGCGAGGGCGATCTCCCCCGAGCCGTGCAGTCGGCTGGTGTCGTAGCCGAAGGCCATCTCCTCGCCGCTCACGGTCCGGCGCGAGCCGTCGGGCAGCAGGAGCTCCACCGACTCCACGACCTCGGCGATGAACATCGTCCGCTCCCGCTCGGGGGCCGGGGAGAGGAAATGGAGGTTCTGCCAGACCGCCCCGCCGACCGTGCTCGGGATCCCCACGTAGTGCTCGAGCCCGGAAAGCCCCTTCCCGACCGCGATCTTGATGAGATCGGCGATGCTGGTGCCGCTTTCGGCCCGGATCCGGTCCGGGGCGGGAAACTCCACGTGTCCCGCAGTGTTTCTAATGACGAGCCCCCGGAACCCCTTGTCGCCGACCAGGATGTTGGCGCCCAGTCCGAGGACGAACCAGGGGATGCCGGCCGCCCGGGCGGCGGTCACGGCGCTGGCGAGTTCGTCTGCCGTGGTGGCATCGTACAGGAGGTCAGCGGGCCCACCGATCCTGAACGAGGTGTAGGGGGCCAGCGGAACAGCAGTTCGCAGTTGCTCAACGGCGATCGCGCCGCGGAGCGCTTCACGCATCGCGTCGGGCGACTGGGCCGGGGCGGAGACTTCACGGGACATGATGAAGGAAATCAACAAGCGCTTGCGACGTATCGCCAGCGCAACCACCATCTTCGCGGCTTTCGCGGGTTCGGCAGTGGCCGCGGGGACGCTCACCGCGCGGCCGGCGGAGGCCCAACGGGCCGAGCTGGAGAAGGTCATCCAGCGCAAAGTGCTCCCCAATGGGCTCGAGGTGATCGTCTTCGAGTCGCATGGCGTGCCGATCGTGACCGCCGAGATCACCGTGCGGAACGGGAGCTTCACGCAGACGCCGGAGTACGCCGGGCTCGCGCACCTGTACGAGCACATGTACTTCAAGGCCAACGACCAGTTCCCGAACCCCGATCAGTACATCGACCGGGCGTCGGAGCTCGGAGCGGTGTTCAACGCGAGCACGCGTGAGGAGCAGGTGAACTACTTCCTTACGCTGTCGTCGGACTCCCTGGAAGCCGGACTCAAGTTCCTGGTGGCGCCGCTGCTCGCCCCGAAGTTCCGGACCGACGAACTCGAGCGTGAGCGTCAGGTCGTGATCGGTGAGTACGACCGCAACGAGTCGTCCCCCTTCTTCCGTCTGGAAGAGGCGATGGGAAAGAAGCTCTGGACCACCGAATGGAGCCGCAAGAACGTGATCGGCGACCGCAAGGTGATCAGCACGACGACCCCGGAGAAGATGCGCTACATCCGGGACCTCTACTATGTGCCGAACAACTCGGTGTTGATCATCACCGGTGATGTGAACCCCGCGGCGGCGTTCGCGCTGGCGGAACGGATCTTCGCCCCGTGGAAGCGCGGGGACGATCCGTTCGTGAAGGCGCCGGTCCCGCCGATCCCGCCGCTGACCAAGAGCGAAGGGGTGATCGTCGAAGAGGACGTGAACGCGGTGACCGTCGTGATCCAGTGGCACGGCCCCAGCGTGCGGAAGGACGAAGAGGCCACCTTCGTGGCCGACGTCTACTCCGACGTGCTCAACAACCAGCAGTCGCGCTTCCAGAAGAAGCTGGTGGACAGCGGGCTCTGGCAGGGCGTGGTGGTGAACTACTACACCCTGAACAACGTCGGACCCATCTCCGTGAGCGGGCAGACGTCCCCCGAGAAGCTGCGCACCGCGATGGCCGCGCTCTACAAGGAACTCGAGGCGTCGTCCAAGCCCGGCTACTTCACGCAGGAAGAGCTCGAAGCCACCAAGGCGTCGCGAGCGGTGTCGAGCGCCTTCGGGCGCGAGAAGGCGAGCGACTTCTCCCACACCATCGGCTTCTGGTGGGCGGCGTCGGGGCTCGAGTACTACATGAAGTACGTGGACGAGATGGCCAAGCGCACGCCGGCCGACCTTCGCTCGTACGCCAGCAAGTACATCATCGGGAAGCCGCACATCGTCGGCGTGATGATGACCGCTGCCGACCGCGCCAAGCTCAAGCTCACCCCGGACGAGCTGGCTCGGCTCGGGGAGACGGTGCCATGAAGCGGTTGATCCTGGGGATCGCGCTGCTCTGCGGAGCAGCGACGGCGGCCGAAGCGCAGGTGCCGCGTGACACCGCCACGACGAGCTATACCGTCAGTGGGGTGAAGGTCATCCATCGCCGTACGAACACCTCGATCGTCGTCGCCAACCTGTATCTGCTGGGGGGCGTGCGACAGCTCACCCCGACCACTGCCGGGATCGAGACCTTCCTGCTCGCGACGACCGAACGCGGCACCAAGGGCTACTCGCGCGACGCGCTGCGCCGTGCGATGGCGCGCACCGGGAGCGAGATCGTCGTCACGCCCAAGGAGGACTGGACCCTCTTCGGTGTGCGCACCACCAAGCAGGAGCTGGATTCTGCCTGGGCGATCTTCGCGGATCGTCTCATGCGTCCGAACCTCGACACGAGCGATGTGGAGTTCATCCGCGACCAGCTCGTGACGGGGATCCGTCAGCGCGCGGACAGTCCGGACGCGACGCTCGACTATCTCGCCGACAGCATCGCCTTCGCGGGTTCGCCCTTCGCCATCGACCCGATCGGGTCGACGGCGTCGGTGTCGAAGATCACGGCCGCGCAGCTGCGCGCGTATCACAAGGCGGAGATCGTCACCTCGCGCATGATGCTCGTAGTGGTCGGCGATGTGTCGAAGGAGAAGGTCGAGGCGCTCGTGAAGGGGAGCATCGGCAAGCTTCCGGCCGGCGCGTACCAGTGGAGCGCGCCGGACACGCTCGCCACGCCGCGCGCTGACGTCGTGTATCTGCGGCGCCAGCTCCCGACGAACTACCTGCAGGGCTACTTCCTGGGCCCGCGCGCGGACTCGCCGGATGCCGCACCGCTGCGCGTCGCCACCGCAGTGCTCTCGGGGCGCTTCTTCAGCGAGATCCGCAGCAAGCGGAACCTCACCTATGCCGTGTCGTCGAGCTTCCGTGACCACGGACTGACTTCGCTCGGCCTCTACGTGACCACCACCGATCCCGAAGCGGTGGTGACGATCATGCGCAACGAGATCAACACGATGAAGAGCGTGACGCTCGACACGCCGTTGCTCCGTCCGCTGATCCAGCAGTTCATCACCGAGTACTTCCTCGAGAACGAGACGATCGGCGCGCAGGCGGACTTCCTGGCGCGCAATCAGCTGTATCGGGGTGACTTCCGCGCCGGCGAGCGCTTCGTGCAGGATCTGCGCAATGTCACCGGCGCCGACATCCAGCGCGTGATGCAGCGCTACTTCAAGAACATCCGCTGGGCGTACATCGGGGATCCTTCAAGGATCCGGCGCGAGCGTCTGCTCGACTTCTGAGCGCGAAACGGCGCGCGCGGATCAGCGCGCGCGCCGTCGCAGGACTCCGCGCACCCCGTCGAGTGAACCGCCGACGGCCTGGAGTGCCACCATCGTGTGGTACAGCAGGTCGGCGGCCTCCTCGGTGGCGCGCTCGAGGTCGCTGTCGGCGCAGGCCGTCACGAACTCACTGGCCTCCTCGCCGATCTTCTTGAGCCGGAGGTTCCGGTCGGCGAAGAGCTTCGCGGTGTAGCTCGCACCCGCCTCCGCCTTTCGGCGCGAGGCGATCGTCGCGTCGAGCTCCCCGAGCTCTTCCGCGGCAAGGTCACCGAAACAGGTGACCGCACCGGTGTGGCAGGCCGGACCCGCCGGCACCACGCGCGCGAGGACGGCGTCGCCGTCGCAGTCGGCCGTGAGCGACACCACGCGCTGCACATTCCCGCTCGTCCCGCCCTTGTGCCAGAGTCCGCGCGTGCGGGAGCGGTAATGCATCTCCCCCGTCTCGATCGTGCGCGTCATGGCCTCGCGATCCGCGAAGGCGGTCATGAGGACCTGACCGGAGCGCGCGTCCTGGGTGACGACGGAGATCACGCCGTTCCCCTTGGTGAAGTCCAGCGTATCGAGATCAAGCATCGGGGCTCGTGAGCAGGGCCCGCGCCTCGTGCGCGAGGGCCGCGTTGGTGGCGATCGCGTTCCCGCCGAACGGGGTCGCGGCGCCGGAGATGTCACTGAACACACCACCGGCTTCGGTGATGATCGGCTGGAAACAGGCCACATCCCACGCGTTGGCGATCGGATCGATCATCACCTCGGCGCGACCGGTGGCGACGAGGAGGTAGCCATAGGCATCGCCCCAGCTCCGGCAGACACCGGCCGCGCGCGAGAGACGCTCCCACCCGCCGACAGTGATCGGTGCACAGTTGGTGCGCGGGTCGGTGATGAGCACCGTCCCGTTGGTGAGCGAATCCACCGTGCTGACCCGAGCGCGCGCGCCGTTGTGCCAGCAGCCGCAGCCGTTGGCCGCGACCAGCGACTCACCGACGCCGGGGAAGTGCGCTGCACCGGCGATCACGGTGTCGCCTTCGACCACAGCGACGAGCGAACCCCAGAGCGGAACGCCACGCACGAAGGCCTTGGTGCCATCGATCGGGTCGATGATCCAACGTCGTCCGGTACTGCCGGATGACACACCGAATTCCTCGCCGAGCACGGCGTCGCCGGGGAAACGTTCGGCGATCCAGGCGCGCACCAGCTCCTCCGCCCCGCGGTCCGCGATGGTGACGGGGCTCCCGTCGCCCTTGGTTTCGACCGCGATTCCGGTGCGGTAGTGCTTCATGGCGAAGGCGGCCGCGAGCGCAGCGGCCTCGCCGGCGGCCTGCATGAGGGACTCGATCGCCGCGCGCGTCATGCCGCCACCGCCCGGACCGGGATGTGCGCGTTGCGCATCGCCGCCTTGAGCGACTCGACCGTGGTCACGCCGTCGTGCAGGATGCCGGCGACGAGCGCCGCGTCGGCCTCACCTTCGGTGATCGCGGCACAGATGTGCGCCGCATTCCCCGCCCCGCCGCTCGCGATCACCGGGACCGGAACGGCGCGTGAGATCGCACGCGTGAGCTCGAGATCATAGCCGTCGCGCGCACCGTCGCGGTCGATGCTCGTGAGGAGGATCTCCCCTGCTCCGCGCGAGACGCATTCGACGGCCCACGCCACCGCGTCGAGTCCGGTGGGCTTGCGACCCCCCGCGGTGTACACGCGCCAACCGTCGCCTTCACGCTTGGCGTCGATGCTCGCCACCACGCACTGCGCGCCGAATCGATCGGCGCCCGCGGTGAAGATCGACGGATCGCGCACCGCAGCGGAGTTCACGGCGACCTTGTCGGCGCCGGCGCGCAACGCGAGCCCTATGTCCTCGGCGGAGCGAATACCTCCCCCGATGGTCAGTGGGATGAACAGGCGCTCCGCCGTACGACGTGCGAGGTCGAACAGCGTCGCCCGCTCCTCATGCGTCGCCGTGATGTCGAGGAAGACGAGCTCATCGGCACCGTCGCGCTCGTAGCGTTCGGCGAGCTCCACCGGATCGCCCACGTCGCGCAGGCCGACGAACTGCGTCCCCTTCACGACGCGTCCGTTCTGCACATCGAGGCAGACGATCAACCGTCGGGTGAGACTCACGAACCCCCCTTCGGTGCGTCCTTCTGCAGCGAGACCGACCCCTTCGTGCTGAACACGCTTCCCGTGTCGGCCAGCGCCTGTCGCAGGCAGAAGCCCAGCGCCTTGAACGCCGCCTCGACGATGTGATGACGATCCTTCCCGCGGAAGACCCGGATGTGCAGCGTGAACCGCGACGCGTCGCAGAACGAGCGGAACCAGTGTTCATACAACGAACTCGGCACCGGTCCCTGATAGAACGGTCGTCCACCGGCATCGAGCACCGCCTGCACGAGCGCTTCGTCCATCGGCACGGTGCGTTCGCCGTACCGTGCGGCCCCGACCGGAATGATCCCCGCGATCGCCTGCCCCACGGTGAGCGCCACATCCTCGATGATGTGGTGCCGCAGGTCCCCTGTCGCCTTCACCGTGAGATCCACTCCACTGTACTTGGCGAGCGCGGTGAGCATGTGGTCCAGGAAGGGCACGGTGGTATCGACCACCGCGATCCCGGTCCCGACCACCGCCTCGACGCGGATCGTCGTCTCCTTCGTGACCCGTTCCACCACTGACGGCGTCTTCACTGTCCGAACTCCTCCGCGACCGCGCGCGGATCCAAGGCTCCCGTGTACAGCGCCATGCCGAGCACAGCGCCGGCGATGCCGCGATCATCCAGCGCGCGCAGCTCGCCGAGCGAGGAGATCCCTCCCGACGCGAACACCGGATGCGCGCTGGCCTCGGCGACATCCTCCATCAGGCGCATGTCGGTCCCTTCCATGAGCCCCTCGCGGTGCACCGCCGTCACGAGGAAGCCGGCAAGGGGAAGGCTGGAGTACTCCTCGACGAAATCCACGACGTGGATGCTCGTGTCCTTCGTCCAGCCGCGGGTGGTGATCTTCCGGTCGCGCACGTCGGCGGCGACGATGATCTGTCCCGGGTGCGCATCGGCCATCTCGATCATCCAGTCCGTCTCCTCGATGGCGCGTGTGCCGACGACCACGAAGCCCGAACCCGCGTCGAGCAGCTCCTGCACCCGATCCGCGGTGCGCACACCGCCGCCGATCTGGAAGGGAGCCTCGTCGTCATCGAGCAGGGCGCGGATGGCGGCATCGTTGCTCCCGCGACCGGTGGCCGCGTCGAGATCGACGCAGTGCAGTCGCGAGAAGCCCGCGCGCACCCACTCGCGCGCGACCTCCACCGGATTGTCGAGACGGAGCGCTTCGTTGGCGTAGTCGCCGCCCACGAGCTGGACCACCTTCCCTTCACGAAGATCGATCGCCGGAATGGCCAACATGTCAGATGGAGTCGAGGAATGACTGGATGAGGCGCACACCCGGCGCCGAACTCTTCTCGGGATGGAACTGGACGCCCAGCGTACGTGCCGAACGCACCGCGGCCGGGAATCGATCACGCTCGTGCGACGACCAGGCGGTCACAACTGCCGGATCATCGGGTCTGCAGACGAAGCTGTTCGCATAGTACGCCGTGTCGAGCCGGGCGGCACGGATGTCGCGGTCGGTCACGTCATCGAGCGTGTTCCACCCGATCTGCGGGAGCTGCACCGCGTCGATCCGCGCGACGCGTCCGGCGAAGAGTCCGAGTCCTTCGCCAGCGCCCTCGTCACTGCTGTCGAACATCAACTGCATGCCCAGACAGATCCCGAGGCACGGCAATCCATCGCGCAGCGCATCGCGCATCGAGGCGCGCGCCGGCGCGAGCGCGGCCGCCGCCGGAGCGAAGGCACCGACACCGGGCAGGACCAGCACGTTCGTCGCGAGCGCGGCGCGCGGGTCGGTCTCGAGCACCACCTGCCGTCCCTCGCCGAGGAGTGCCTTGGCGAGCGAGTGGAGATTCCCTGCCCCGTAGTCGAACAGCGTGATCCGCATCAGCGTGCCGCACCCACGGTGTCGATCGCCGCGAGCAGCCGTTCCATGATCTCCCACGGGCCGGCGGTGATGCGCAGCGCCCCGCCGATCCCCGGCAACGAGATGAAGGCGCGGATCCCGATCCCGCGCGCGCGCGCCGCGTCAGCGTATTCCATGGCGCGCGGCGTCGGCACGCAGAGGAAGTTCGTCGCCGAGGGGAGCGCGATCAGTCCACGCTCCGCGAGTGCGGCGGCGAGACGATCTCGACTGCGCACCGCGTCGGCGGCACGTTCCATCACCCACGCACGGTCGAGCGTCATGGCAGCGACGGCCGCCTGCTCCGCGATCGCGTTCAACTTGTACGGTCCGCGTGAACGTTCGATCATCTCCACGATCTCGCGCGACGCGGTCGCATAGCCCACGCGCAGTCCGGCGAGTCCGTACGCCTTGGACAAGGTGCGTGCCACCACCACACGCCCCAGCGACGGCGCCTCGGCGAGCAATCCATCGTCACCGGAGAACTCGGCGTACGCTTCATCGAGGATCACCAGCCCCGGCGCCTGCTCGATCACGCGACGGATATCCGCCGCCGGCGTGACCGTGCCGGTCGGATTGTTCGGCTGACAGAGATAGATGATCCGCGCGCGCGTGGCGAGCAGCGCATCCACATCCATCGCGTAGCTCGCGGTAAGCGGAACGGGGATGGGCTTCACTCCATTGATGCGACCGAACACCGGGAGCATCACGAAGGTCGGATCCGGATGTGCGATCGTGTCCCCCGCCTCGGCGAAGGCGCGGATCGCGCAGTCGAGGATGTCGTCGGAGCCGTTCCCCGTGACCACGCAGGCGGGATCGATCCCCGCTGATGCGGCGACCGTCTCCTTGAGCGACTGCCCGTAGAGGTCGGGATACTCCGAGACGCTCACTCCCGCGCGCAGCAGCGCTGCCGCATGCGGCGGTGTGCCCCACAGGTTCGTGTTGTCGGAGAGATTCACCTCGACCTTCGATCCCGAACCGTATCGCGGGATGGTCTCGAAGCCGGAGCGATGCAATTCCGTCGGCGCGCGCTGGGTCATGGTGTCGTGATCCATTGACGGGCCGCCGCGGCGTGACCGGGGAGCCCTTCGGCATCGGCGAAGCAACCGACGTCGGCCGCGAGTCGTCCCGCCGCCGCACGATCGATCACCTGCCAGGTGGTCCAACGATAGAAATCGAGCGTCGAGAGTCCGGAATAGCTCCGAGCCATCCCACCCGTCGGGAGCACGTGGTTCGCGCCCGACATGTAGTCCCCGAACGCGACGCTCGCCGTCTCCCCGACGAACACCGTGCCCGCGTTGCGCAGTTCCGCCGTCACGTCGAGCGCATCGCGCGTGGCGATCAGCGCATGCTCCGCCGCATACGCCGATCCGAAGGCGATCGCCTCGGCGCGCGTCCCGACGGTGACCACGCCCCCCTTGGCGGCGAACGACTCGCGCACGATGCTCTCGCGCGGCGTGAGCGGCACCAACCGCTCCAGCTCCGCGAGCACCAGCGCCGCGATCCCCGCCGACCAGGTCACGAGCACCACCGAGGCGAGCGGATCGTGTTCCGCCTGCGCGATCATCTCCGTGGCCACCACGACCGGATCCGCGAAATCATCCGCGATCACCAGCAGTTCCGACGGCCCCGCCGGCGAATCGATGGCGACCGCTCCCGCCACCTGCAGCTTGGCCTCGGCCACGTACGCATTCCCCGGCCCGACGATCCGGTCGACCGACGGCACCGACTCCGTGCCATAGGCCATCGCCGCCACCGCGCCGGCGCCACCGATGCAGAACATCCGGTCCGCCCCCGCGATCTCCGCCGCCGCCATCAGCACGGCAGAGGGGAGTCCCGAGGAATCGGGGGGCGAACAGACGATCACCTCGCCCACTCCTGCGACGCGCGCCGGCACCGCGCCCATCAGCAGCGAACTCGGATACGTCGCGCGCCCACCCGGCGCGTACACTCCCACGCGTCCGAGTGGATCGGGACGACGGCCGATCCGCACGCCATCGGCGGTGGTCACTTCCTGGGCCACCGGGAGGAAGGCCTGGTGTACCGTGCGGATGTTCGCCGCCGAACGTTCGAGCGCGCGACGCAGCGTGGGTTCGAGCGACTCCAGCGCCGCCTTCCACAGCGCGCGCGGCACCTCGAGCGACTCCAGCGTCACGCCGTCGAACTCGCGTGCCATCTCGCGCAGGGCGCGGTCGCCATCGCGCCGCACGCGCTCCACCACCGCCGCCGTCCGCGAGCGGATCCCCGCATCGCTGCTCGTGGCGCGATCCATGATCGCCGACCGCGCCGCATCGCTCAGTGCGGCCAGCGGTCCGAGTGCTGCGAACCTGACGGCACTCATGCGGTGAGCCTCTCGATGCGCGTCACGAGGATCCCTTCACCGCCGATCTTCTTGAGGTCGTTGATCGTGCGGTAGATCCCCTTGGCGTCGGCCACCGCGTGCACCGCGACCATCACGCCGCCGTTCATGAGGTCGATCACCGTCGGGCCCGTGATCCCCGGGAGGATGCGGCGCACGTCGTCGAGGCGCGCACGCGGCACGTTGGCCATCACGTAACGCTTGCCGCGAGCGGCGACCACCGACTGCAGCGACGCCGTGAGCTCGTCGAGCGCCGCCGCGCGCCAGATGTCCTCCGATGGGGCGGCCAACGTGATCAGGCGCGCCGAGGACTGCAGCACCGACGCGATCTCCTTGAGCCCGTTCACCTTGAGCGTGCTCCCCGTGCTCGAGAGATCGACGATCAGATCCGCGATCCCCAGGTGCGGCGTCACCTCCACCGCGCCGCTCACCGGCACCACGTCGATCTGCTTCCCCGCGTTGTGGAAGAACTGCCTGGTGAGATTCGGGAACACTGTCGCGACGCGCGGCACACCAGTGATCTCCTCGACCGACTTCACCCCGCCGTCCTCACGCGAGGCCACCACGAGCCGACAGCGCCCGAACTCGAGATCCAACCGCGAGGTGAGCGGCCGCTCCGACTCCCGCACCAGGTCCCATCCGGTGATCCCCGCATCGGCCGCGCCATCGGCGACGAACTCCGGGATGTCCTGCGCCCGCACGAAGATCGCCTCGAACTCCCCGCCGAGCGATGCGGTGAGCGCGCGATCGGAAGTGGCGCGCACTTCGAGTCCGGCGTCGGCGAGCAGGTCGCGACAGTCCAGATTGAGGCGTCCCTTGTTGGGCAGAGCGATTCGCAGCATGGAGAGATCCTGAGGAATGGTCCGAAAATGAAAAAGGCCCGTCCGCGAGTGGACGGGCCGGGCATTGGGCGGTGGAGTGTCGCCGAGTGGCTAGGCGGACATCCGGACACACGCGTCAATACCACGTCCCGTCGGGGCGTGATGATGATGGCGATGGTGGATGGACGTCTGGCGCATTGTGTGATGAAGTGTAGTCTCTAGGGATGGCGTGGTCAACGCCCCAACCTGTTTCCGGAGTCCGTATGACGGTGAAGTCGGTGCGCGGCGTGCTGCGCAAAGCACGGCATAGTGCGCGGCGCGGTGCGCGATCGTTGATGGTGTGTGCGCTCCTCGGCGCAGGGCTCGGCGTGACCGCGTGCGAGAAGGCCGCGCCGGTGAAGGCCGACACCATGGCGGCCGCGATCGCCCATATGGAAGGCGACCCCTCCGCCCCCGTGAAGCTCACCTACTTCGACGATCTCGTCTGCGACGACTGCCGCCAGTTCTCGGCGAACGCCGCGGAACCGCTGCGCACGCAGTGGGTGGCCACCAAGAAGCTGCAGTTGACGGTGATCGATCTCGCGTGGCACCGCGGCGCGGTGGCGGGGAGCGCGGCGACCGTCTGCGCGGCCGAACAGGGGAAGTGGTGGGAGATGCACGAGCGGCTCTTCGAGCGGCAGGACACGTGGAAGCGTGCGGTGGACATCCCGGCGGCGCTCCAGGCCTACGCGGTGGAGATGGGGATGGACTCGGCGAAGTTCGGCCGCTGCGCGGCGAGCAAGGAGCATCAGCGGCGTCTGGATGCGGCGGATGACGTGGCCCGCCAGACCGGGGTGCGCGGGACGCCGGCGTTCGTGGTGAACGGGAAGGCCTATTTCGGGGCGCAGGACTGGGGGTGGATGGAGCAGGTGCTGAAGGCCTATGAGGCCGGGAAGCCGGAGACCGCGCCGCCCCCGCCGATGGCGATCCCGACCAAGAAGGTGGTGGACTCGGTGAAGCTGAAGCAGCTGCAGGATTCGGTTGCGAAAGTGAAGGGGAGATAGTCGGAACCGGTCCGGCCGCGCTCAGGAACCCTCGTTGCCGTAGTTGCGTTTAGCTCTCGTTGTGAATAATTTCACAAGGCTGGGGCTTGATCCCCCCGGCGTTGGAATTCCAACCCCTTTGTACAGACTGTACTGGAGGCTTCACAGAATGCGTGCTATCCGTTTCGCGCTCCTCTCGAGCGCCGTTGTGCTCGCCGCTTGCGGCGGGAAGAAGGAAGATGCGGCTCCGGCCGCTGCCGCCACCCCGGCCGCTGAGGCCGCTCCGGCCGCCGCCGCTGCCCCGGGTGGTGCCGCCCCGATCACCGGGACGACCCACGAAGTCCAGATGGTCGGCGATGCGTCGGGCTACAAGTTCGTCCCGGCCGCGATCACCGTGAAGGCCGGCGACGGCATCAAGTTCACCTTCGTCTCGGGCGGCCCGCACAACGTCGCCATCGATCCGGCCGTCGTGCCGGCCGACGTGAAGGGTGTCCTCGACGCGAACTTCGGCGCTGACAAGATGGGCGAGCTCTCGAGCAAGATGCTGCTCAACGCTGGTGAGGCCGTGACGCTCTCCTTCGGCGGCATCAAGCCGGGCGTGTACGAGTTCCATTGCACCCCGCACCTCGCGATGAACATGAAGATCAAGGTCACGGTCCAGTAAGCTCGGGACCGCACCTGGCTTCACGCAGTGTGTAGGAAGGCGGGGCGCCCGAAAGGGCGCCCCGCTTTTCTTTGCGCTCGGCCGTGGGACATTTCTGTCCCATCGCGCCCATTGGGACAGAAATGTCCCATGCGCCATCATGGGACAAATGTGTCCCAATGGCACATAGTAAGCGCCACTATCAAGCCATAATAGGGCTATCATCTAGCTAGTTAACAGAAATACTGAACGAAAGTCCGGCTCACCAGCACCGGCGCCACCAGAAGCACCCCGCCCCACCCGCCCCACGCCCCACCCCACACCCCCGCCCCACCC
>CAZAGK010000003.1:0-63798 GCA_964484775.1 uncultured Gemmatimonas sp.
GTCGGGAGGGGTCGTTCCGACGATCACGAATACGGTGGCCGCGACCACGACCACCAACACCACGTCCACGACGGCGACGACGACCACCACGACCACGACCACCAGCACCCCACCCGTCACTCGGGACGCTGCGGGCGAGAAGACCGGGACCGATACCCCGGCCGCACGCACCGGAAACGTCACCATCGTCATCCGGAAGCCGTGATGCGTCGATCCCTCGCTGTCCTCTGTTCGTTCGCCGCGCTCGCGGCACTCTCCGTCAGCTCCCCCAGCCGCGCACGCGCGCAGGGGACGGGCCTCGGGGCGAGCGCGATCATCGTCGCGCCGACCTACGCCGTGTACTCCATCGGGAGCGGGACCAACGAAAAGCGCGTCGATCAGTACTCGTCGCCGTTGGCGTGGATCTTCCCGATGACGAAGACCTTCACGCTCGACATCTCGACCTCCTACGCCGCGAGCACGGTGACGGCCGGCGGCGCCGTGACGAGTTCGATCGCGGGACTCACCGACACGCAGGTCCGCGGGAGCCTGGTGATGTTCGACCAGCACGCGGCATTCACCTTCGGGCTCAACGTCCCCACCGGCCGCTACACCGTGACCGCGGACCAGCAGGAGGCGGCCGGACAGATCGGCAACGCGTTCCTCCTGATGCCGGTCGGCGGCATGGGCGTCGGACCGGGTGGCACCATGGGACTCGCCGTCGCGCAGCGCCTCGGCAACTGGAACCTCGGCGTCTCCGGGAGCGTCCGGAAGACGGGGCGCTTCGACGCCTACGAGCTCACGACCGGCGTCCTGCGCTTCCAGCCGGGCGATGAGTACCGCATCCGCGTCGGCCTCGATCGGCCGGTCGGCAAGGGCTCATTCAACGGCTCGATCAACTTCTCCAAGTTCGGGGCCGACGTCATCGATTCTTCGGCCTTCGCCACCGGCGACCGCACGATGCTGCAGGCGGGACTCGCCCTGCCCTTCGGCATCACCGACCTCTCCGTCGGCTTCTGGGACATGTACCGTGCTCCCGGCGAGCTCATCGGTGCCAAGTCGCCCTGGGAGAATCTCGCCAACCTCAGCGTCGGGTTCGGAATCAAGAGCCCGTACCTGTATCTGCAGACCTCGATCGAGCAACGCATCTGGCAGGTCGGCGGCTCGCGCGCCGGCGACATGACGAACTTCGGGATGCGCGCGCAGTTCAACTTCGGCGCCTTCACGGTGGTCCCCAGCACGACCGTGGCGCTGGGCAAGCTGCACTCGGCGGTCGGTGGCCCGTCGGCCGATCTGCAGGGGATCCGCGGCAACCTGCTCATCCGCTGGCACTAGCCACCACGGGGCCTCGGTCCGCAGAGGGCGCTCCGCGAACCGGAGCGCCCTCCGCAATTCGGCGACCGCCGGACCGGGCGTCTGCCCCCGAGGGCGGGGCGGGCTTATCTTTCAGGACTTACACCGCAACCGGGCACGAGCATGGCTGGTCACAGCAAATGGAAGACGACGAAGCACGCGAAGGCGGCCGCCGACAAGAAGCGCGGCGCGCTCTTCACGAAGCTCATCCGTGAGATCACCGTTGCCGCCAAGACCGGCGGCGGCGACCCCGCTGGCAACCCGCGCCTCCGCACGGCGATCGACAACGCGAAGTCGGTGTCGATGCCCAAGGAGAACATCGAGCGCGCCGTGGCCAAGGGGACCGGCGACCTGGAAGGGGTCGACTACGTCGAGGTGCTGTACGAGGCCTACGGCCCGGGCGGCGTCGCGATCATGATCCAGGCGCTCACCGACAACCCGACGCGCACCGTCGCCGAGGTCCGGGCCAAGCTCTCCCGCCTGGGCGGCAGCTTCGGCTCGACGAACTCCGTCGCCTTCATGTTCGACCGCAAGGGACAGATCGTCGTCCCGGTCGGCAAGTGGGAGGAGGACAGCGCGATGGAGAAGGCGCTCGAGGTCGGCGCCGAGGATTTCGTGAAGGACGACGAGGTCTTCGTGATCACGACCGCGACCTCCGATCTGCACATGGTGAGCCAGGCGCTCGAGAAGGTCGGCCTCAAGCCCGACTCGGCCGAGTTCTCCTGGATCCCGAAGAACACCGTCGCGGTGGCCGGTGCGACGGCGCAGAGCGTCCTCAAGCTCATCGAGGCGCTCGAGGAGCTCGACGACGTGCAGAAGGTGGACGCCAACTTCGACATGGACGAGTCGGAGATGTCGGAGGCGTGACGCTCCTGCGGCAGCGACCGGACCGAGCGACGTGATCGTCATCGGGATCGACCCCGGGACCGCTGCCACGGGATACGGCGTGGTCGTCTCCGAGGCGGGGACGCCGCGCCTGCTCGAGTGCGGGGTGATCCGCACCGGTGCGGCCACGCCCTTGGCCGAGCGACTGTCGGACATCTTCGACGGCGTCTCGGAGGTCATCGCCCGCCACAAGCCGGACGCGATGGCCGTGGAGTCGGTGTTCTACGCCCGCAACGTGCGGACGACGGTCGTCCTCGGCCACGCCCGCGGGGTGATCCTGCTCGCCGGACAGCGCGCGGGACTGCCGCTCCACGAGTATGCACCGGCGGTGATCAAGAAGACGATCGTCGGCCGTGGCGCCGCCACGAAGGAACAGGTGCAGTTCATGGTCGCGCGTCTGCTCCGCCTCAAGACCGCTCCGCATCCCTCCGACGCCGCCGACGGCGTCGCCTGTGCCCTCACCTGCCTGCTCGCCGCCAAGCTCGAAGCCGTGCGCGCCAAGGTGTTCGCATGATCTCGCGCATCATGGGCAAACTCACCGACAAGGGGATCGATCGGATCGAGATCATGACCCCCGGCGGCGTCGGCTACGAGATGCTGATCCCGCTCGGCGTGCTGGAGTCGTTGCCACGCGTGGGCGACGACGTCTCGTTGCACACGGCGATGGTGGTCAAGGAGGACGGCTGGACCTTGTTCGGGTTCGAGTCGCAGGAGGACCGCGCACTCTTCTTCACCCTGCTCGGTGCGAGCGGCGTGGGACCTTCGCTGGCGCTCGGACTCATCAGCGCGCTCGGCATCGGCCGACTGTCGCGCGCGATCGTGGACCGCGACATCGCCACGCTGCAGGGGGTCCCGCGCGTCGGCAAGAAGACGGCGGAGCGGCTCTGCGTGGAACTCGGTGACAAGATGAAGGAGTTCGCGAAGGCGGGAGGCACCGGTGCCGTGGTCCGCTCCGACGCCGGGAGCGCCGACGCCGTGCGCGCGCTCATGGCACTCGGCTACACGACCGCCGACGCCGAGAAGGCGGTGCGTGAGGCCGTCGGGGCCGGGATGCACGGCAAGGCGACGTCGGATGTGATCCGACAGGCGCTCGCGCTCCTGCAAAAGCGTTAAGCTTTCTCCATGTCCCGCGCCGAGATCACCACCCCCGAGATCCTGAGCGAGGAGAGCGTCGTCGAGCTCTCGTTGCGTCCGCAGCGGCTGGCCGAGTTCATCGGGCAGCCCAAGACCAAGGACGCGCTCGATATCGCCATCCAGGCCGCGATGGGGCGGCGCGAGCCGCTCGATCACACGCTGTTCCACGGTCCGCCGGGACTCGGCAAGACCACGCTCGCGGAACTCATGGCGCGTGAGCTCGGCGTGAACATCCGCACCACGTCGGGTCCCGCGCTCGAGAAGCCGGGGGACCTGGTGGGCACGCTCACCAATCTGCGCGCCGGCGACATCCTGTTCATCGACGAGATCCATCGCCTCCGCCCGATCATCGAGGAGTTCCTCTATCCGGCGATGGAGGACTACAAGATCGACATCCGTCTCTCCGATGGGCCCAACGCCCAGACGGTGACGATGGCGATCGAGAAGTTCACGCTGGTGGGCGCCACGACGCGCTACGGGCTGCTCACCTCCCCGCTCCGGGCGCGCTTCGGCCTCACGATGCGCCTCGACTTCTATCCGCCCGAGGAGATCGAGACGATCGTGCGCCGCACCGCCGAGGTGCTCGCGGTCGAGCTGCACGACGACGGTGCCAGGGAGATCGCACGCCGCTCGCGTGGCACGCCGCGCATCGCGAACCGCCTGCTGCGGCGCGTGCGCGACTACGCACAGGTCCGCGCGGCGGGCGTCATCACGCAGGAGGTCGCGCGCGAGGCGCTGAAGCTCCTCGACGTGGACGATTTCGGACTCGACGACATGGACGCGCGGATCCTGCGCACGATCATCGAGAAGTTCGAGGGCGGGCCGGTGGGGGTCGCGACGATCGCTGCGGCGATCGGTGAGGACGCGGACACCATCGAGGAGGTGTACGAGCCCTTCCTCGTGATGAACGGACTGCTGCAGCGGACGGCGCGCGGCCGCGTGGCGAGCGCGCAGGCGTACCGGCATCTCGGGTACACGCCGCCGCAGCGCGACCAGGCGTCACTCTTCTGAGCCGGACCGCCGACTTCGATTTCGAACTCCCGGCCGAGCTGATCGCGCAGGCGCCGACCGAGCGCCGCGACGAGAGCCGGTTGATGGTCGTGCATCGCGCCACCGGGACCATCGAGCATCGCCGCTTCACCGACCTGGTCGACTACGTGGACGGCGGCGATGTGCTGGTGCGGAACACCACCCGGGTCTTCCGTGCGCGACTCCTGGGGACGCGCGACTCCGGCGCGCCGGCCGAGATCTTCCTGCTCAAGCCCGTCGGCGGGGACCAGTGGGAAGCGATGGTGAATCCCGGCTCCAAGCTTAAGGTCGGACGGATCGTGCACATCGCCCCGGGGTTCGACGCGCGGATCGACGCGATCACCGAGCGTGGGACGCGCCTCGTGCGGTTGAGCGGCGACGCGCCGGTGGACGCGCTGATCGAGCGCCATGGCCGTATCCCGCTCCCGCCGTACATCACGCGCGGTGATGCGGCGACGGACGTGGAGCGCTATCAGACGGTGTACGCACGCGAATCGGGATCGGTCGCAGCACCGACGGCCGGGCTCCATTTCACCCCCGAGCTGCTCGGCGCGATCGAGGCCAAGGGCGCGGCCTTCGCCGATGTGCTGCTGCACGTGGGTGCCGGAACGTTCAAGCCGGTGGAGGTCGAGGAGCTCGCCGACCACGTGATGCATGAGGAGTGGTACCGCGTGAGTGAATCGGCGGCGCGGGCGGCGAACGAGTCCCGTGCGCGCGGACATCGCGTCTGGGCGGTGGGCACGACCTCGTTGCGCACACTGGAGAGCGTGGTGGATGCGACGGGCTCGCTCCACGCCGGCGAGGGGGAGACGCGGATCTTCATCCACCCCCCGTACGTCGTGCGCGGGGCGGACCGCCTCGTGACGAACTTCCATCTCCCCCGCTCCACCCTGCTCATGCTCGTCTCCGCCTTCGCGGGGACGGCGCTGATCCGCGAGGCGTACGCGCAGGCGGTCCGCGAACGGTATCGGTTCTTCAGTTACGGCGACGCGATGGTGATCTTGTGAGCATGGACTTCTCCTTCGACGTTCAGGCGACGGATGGCCGGGCGCGTGCCGGCGTCTTCCGCACGCCGCGCGGCGCGGTCGAGACGCCGGTCTTCATGCCGGTCGGGACGCTCGCGAGCGTGAAGTCGCTCGACCCCGACGATCTGCGCGCCATGCACGCGCAGATCATCCTCGCGAACGCCTATCACCTGCACCTCCGTCCCACCGACGAACTCGTGCGACAGATGGGCGGGCTGCACCGCTTCATGGCCTGGGACGCGCCGATCCTCACGGACTCGGGCGGGTTCCAGGTGTTCTCGCTGGCGTCGCTCAACAACGTCACCGAGGACGGCGTCTCCTTCAAATCACACATCGACGGATCGGCGCGGCACTTCACCCCCGAGTCGGTGATGCGGATCGAGACCAACCTCGGCGCCGACGTGATCATGCAGTTCGATCACGTGATCCCGGGGCAGAGCGAGCACTCCGCCTCCAGGGACGCGAGTGAGCGGAGTCTTCGCTGGCTGGCCCGCTGCCGCGCCGAGTTCGACCGGCTGCACGCCGTCGACGGCGCGCCGCGGCAGACCCTGTTCCCGATCGTGCAGGGCGGGATCCACGCCGACCTGCGGCGCGAGGCGGCAACGCATATCGCCGGCGCGGGGGCCTGGGACGGCTTCGCGATCGGTGGGTTGAGCGTCGGCGAGGAGAAGCCGGCGATGTACGAGATGCTCGAGGTCTGCGACGACGCGATCCCGCGCGACCGCCCCCGCTATCTGATGGGGGTCGGGTTCCCCGAGGATCTGGTGGAGGGGGTCGCGCGCGGCGTGGACCTCTTCGACTGCGTGGCCCCCACGCGGATGGGGCGCAACGGCGCCGCCTTCACCGCCGACGGGCGGCTCAACCTCCGGAATGCCCGGCATCGGACCGACGAACGCCCGCTGGACGAGGCGTGCGGGTGCGCGGCCTGCCGGCGCTTCTCGCGAGCCTATATCCGGCACCTCTTCGTCACCGACGAGCTCCTCGGGCTACGGCTTCTGAGCCTGCACAATGTACATTTCCTGATTGCCCTCATGCGGCGGGCCCGTGCGGCCGTCCAGGAGGGGACCTTCCAGACGTGGAGCCGTGACTGGCTCGCGCGATACCACTCCGCTCCCTAGAGCCAATGAGCTTCCTTCCGACGATCCATCCGGCCCTCGCCGCCGCCCTCCAGGGGACGAGCGGCACGGGGCAGCTGTTCATCCTCGTCGCGATGTTCGGCATCTTCTACTTCCTGCTGATCCGGCCCCAGCAGCAGCAGCGGAAGAAGCACGAGGCCGCCCTCCTGAACATCCGCAAGGGCGACGAGATCGTCACCGCCGGCGGCATCGTGGGCGAGATCGTGAGCATGCGCGAGACGGTCAAGGACGGCACGCCGAGCAAGACGCTCGAGGACCGCGTCACCATCAAGAGCGGTGAGAGCAAGATCGTGATCGAGCGCGGCCGCATCGCGAAGGTCATGGGTTCCAACGGGAGCGAAGCGAAGGAGTAATGGCGCTGCTCGGCATCCGGGTCCTCGGCGACCCCGTCCTCAGGCAATCGACGACGCCGGTCACGGACTTCGGTCCGGGGCTGCAGCAGCTCATCGACGACATGTTCGAGACCATGCACGCCGCGCACGGCATCGGCCTCGCGGCGCCGCAGGTCGGGCGCTCCGAGCGGCTCGCCGTGATCGAGGTGAAGGACGTGCCCTACGTCCTCGTGAACCCCGAGATCGTCGAACGCGAAGGGAAGCTCAAGTGGGAGGAGGGCTGCCTCTCGATCCCCGAGCTCTACGGCGATGTCATGCGCAGCAAGCGCGTGGTGGTGCAGGCGCTCGATCGGCACGGTGAGAGCTTCGAGCTCGAAGGGACCGAACTGCTCGGCGTCTGCATGCAGCACGAGATCGACCATCTCGACGGCAAGCTGTTCATCGACCACTTGAGCTTCCTCAAGCGGCAGAAGGCGCTGTCGAACTGGGAAAAGGAGAAGGGGAAGTACCCGAACCTCATCCGCACGATCGTCCCCGGTGAGGGACTCGACGACGACGAGAGGCTCTGACCGATGCGCATCGCGTTCTTCGGGACTCCTGAGTTCGCGACACCGCCGCTACGCGCGCTGATCGGCGAAGGACACGAGGTGGTCGCGGTCGTCACGCAGCCCGATCGCCCCCGCGGGCGCTCGCGCTCGCAGCTCGACCCGTCGCCGGTGAAGCTCGTCGCACTCGAGGAAGGGCTCCTTGTGCTCCAGCCGGAACGCCCCCGTGGCGACGCGGCGTTCCTCGAGGCGTTGCGCGCCGCCGAGCCGGATATCTCGGTCGTCGTGGCGTACGGGCATATCCTCCCGCGCGAGGTCATCGACCTCCCGCCGCTCGGCACCCTCAACATCCATGCGTCGCTCCTTCCCGCGTACCGCGGGGCGGCGCCGATCCAGGCCGCGGTACGGGACGGGCTGGAGAGCACCGGCGTGACGATCATGCGCATGGTGCCGGCGCTCGATGCCGGCCCGATCATCCTGCCGCTCGCGACGCCGATCGCTCCCGATGAGACCGCGGGCGAGCTGCAGCTCCGGCTCTCGGAACTCGGCGCCACGGCGATCGTCGAGGCGCTCGCGCTCATCGGACTGGGTCTCGCCAAGGAGACGCCGCAGGACGATGCGCTGGCGACCTACGCCAAGAAGATCGAGCGCACGGATGCGCGGCTCGACTTCTCGGCGCCCGCGGAGCTGGTGGCCCGTGCCATCCGCGCCTACGACCCGAAGCCCGGGGCCTGGGCGGTGCACCGCGACAGCGAAGTGCGGCTGTTCGGTCCGACCGTCTCTGATGCGTCGGGAGCCCCTGGGACGGTCCTCCAGGCCTCGCCTGAAGGGGTCGTCGTGGCCTGTGGCACGGGGGCGGTACGGATCGCGGAGGTTCATCCGGCCGGGAAACGACGCCAGCAGGTCGCCGAGTGGTTGCGTGGCCGCGGCGTGACCGAGGGCGAGCACTTCCGCTGATCCGCTTCCGCTGAGTCGGCGCAGAGGCAAAGGCGCAGAACGAAGGAGGGCGGCCCGACTTGCGGGACCGCCCTCCTTCACATTCGAGCAGCCGAGGACGCTATGTCCCGGTCGCCGTGAAGGTGACCAGTGTTCCTCCAGCGATCACGGACACGGTATTGGTTCCTGCCGCTGCGCCCAGGGTCCAGGAGAAGGAGACGCGTCCCGCTCCGCCGGACGTGGTGGAGACGTTCGACGAGCCGCCACCGCCGACCGTTACGGTGCCTGCACCGCCAACGACGGCGATCGCGACGGATGCGCCGGAGACGGTATTCCCGAAGGCATCGCGGACCTCGACGATGAGCGGCGCGGCCAACGCGCGCCCTGCCGTTCCGCTCTGATTGTTGCCGGAGATGATCACGACCGTCGAGGCGTTCCCAGGCACCGCGACCACCGAACCCGTCTTGCTGTCCGACGCCGTGAACGTGTACGGCCGGACGGTGGACGTGATCGAGAAGGTCACGGACATCGATCCGGACGTCGTCACCGGGTGATTCGCACAGACGGTGCCATCGAGCTTGGTCTTGTCCGTGTACGTCGTCGTGACCCCGCCGACGACGACCGTGATCGTGGTGTTCGCGCTGTCGACCGGATAGCTGCTCCCGTCGAGTGCGGTCGCGCACAACGACGCCGTGGTACCCGCCGTCTGACTCGTCGAGGGGAGGTTCAGGGTGATCGCGCGGAGCGATCCGGGATAGACGCGTGCCTTGAACTCGACCTGTCCGACGCCGGTCGCCGTCGCCACCATGCGCTTGGAGACGACGGACGGAGGGATCGCGGCCCCACTGGCGCTGGATCGCAGAACCCATCGCGTGCGGGCATAGCCGTTGTTGTCCGTCGTGTCGCCGGCGATGACGGGGAATCCATCGACCGAGGTGCCCGACTGTACGCCCCACGTGACCGGGACCCCCTGGACACCCTTGTTGGTGACCGGATCGTACACCTGCACGAGGAGCGAGTCCTTCAGCGTGGCACCGGTCGTATCGACCTGCAACGTGTCCTTGAGGTCGACCATCCGGATGCGGAACTGCGGCCGCGCCGAGGCCGTGAAGCTGACGGACGTCACCGCCGGGAAGGCCGTGAGCGCCGCCGTAACGGTCTGCGTCTGGACGGTCGAACCGGTGTTGGTGCCGAGTCTCCACGTCACCGAGGCACGACCGTCCACACCTGTCGTGGTCGGACTCGGCGAGGTCACACCGTCCGAGTTGCCGGCCGCCTGTGTGAACGACACCGCCACACCGGAGAGCGCGTTACCGCCGGCGTCGCGCACCTCGACCACCAGCGGCAGCGGAAGCACCTGCGCCGACTGACCGGATTGGCCGTCGCCGCTCACGATGCGGAGCGTCGTGGCGACACCCGAGGTGGTCGAGGCGGTCGCGGTGAAGGTCGCGGCCCCGACGAACTGGACCGTCGCCGTCACGGTCTGCGCACCGACCGTGGAGCCCAGCGTCCACTGGACGGAGTCCACACCGACGGCGTTCGTGGTGCCGGTCGTCTTGCTCAGCGTTCCGCCGCCCGAGGCCACCGCCCACGAGACGCGGGCGCCGAGCACCGGGTTGCCGCCCTGATCGACCACGAGCGTCCGGAGATAGTTCGTCAGCGTGCCGCCACTGCCGCCGGCCTGATTGTTGCCATTGTCCACCAGCACCGCGCCGCTCGAGTTGAGCGTGGCGGTGGAGATCATCGAGAGTGTCGTGAGCCCCGTGACCGAGGCGTTGATCGTCTGCTGCCCGACCTTGCTGCCCAAGGTCCAGAGCGTCGAGAGCTGACCCGAGGCGTCGGTCTTGCCCGACGAGGGTGACACCGAGCCGCCCCCGTTCCCGACCGGGAGGGTGAAGTTGACGGTGACACCACTCACCGGCGTGGCGCTCGCGTCCACGACCTTGATCATGACCGGCTGCGCCAGCGGCTGACCGACCGATCCACTCTGGCCGTTCCCCGAGGCCACGACGATCTGCGACGGGACCAGCGATCCCGTGGTGACGTTGCCGACGAAGGTGACGAATCCGATGCCGTTGACGGTCGCCGTGACGTTCTGCGTTCCGGAGCTGCCGAGCGTCCAGCTCACCGAGTCCTTGCCGGCGGCCGAGGTGGCGCCATTGCTCTGCGAGATCGATCCTGCACCCTGCGTCACGAGCCACGAGACGCGCGCGTTCTGTGCCGGATTCCCGTTGCCGTCCAGCACCAGGACGCGGAGATAGTTCGGCAACGCGGAACTCGCGTTCGCTGACTGGTTGTTCCCGTTGTCGATCAGGATCGCCCCGCCGGCGCCCACCGATGCGGTCGCGACGAGCGACAGCGGCGTCAGACCGCTCACCGAGGCTTGCAACGTCTGCTGCCCGACCTTGCTCCCGAGGATCCATTCCGTCGTGGCCAGGCCGGCGGCATCGGTCTTGATGAAGGCCGGCGAGGTGGAGCCGCCACCGTTCCCGGCGGCCGGCGTGAACGACACGAGCGTGCCGGACACCGGACCACCGTTCGCGTCGAGCACCTTCACCACGACCGGAAGGGGGGCGGGTTGACCGATCGAGGCCAGCTGTCCGTTGCCGCTCCCGATCACGACCTGCGCCGGCGTGGCGGCCAACGTGTTGGCGCTACCGAAGAAGGTGACGAAGGTCCCGTTGGAGACCTGCGCCGAGACGGCCTGCTGTCCGGCCGTCGGGCCGAAAGTCCACTGGATCGAATCGAGTCCGGCCGCGTTCGTCGTTCCGTTGGCCTTGCTGAGCGTCCCACCGCCCGACTGCACGTTCCACGTCACCCGTGCGCCGAGCGCCGGGTTCCCGTTCTGATCCACGACGAGAACGCGCAGGTAGGTCGGCAGCGCGGCACTGATGTTCGCGGACTGATTGTTGCCATTGTCGATCAGGATCGCGCCACCGGTCCCGAGCTGCGCGGTGGCACTCAAGGTCAGCGGCGTGAGCGAGCCGACGGTCGCGGTGATCAGCTGCTGACCGACCTTGGAGCCGAGGATCCAGGTGGTCGTCGCGAGACCGGCCGCGTCCGTGCGCGAGGTCACCGGGGAAGCGAAGCTACCGGTGCCGTTCGCGACCGGCGTCGACCAGACGACGTCCACGCCCGCGACGGTGTTCCCCCCCGCATCCAGGACCTTGGCGACGATCGGGATGCCGAGCGGCTGTCCGATCGTCCCGCTTTGCCCGGCGCCCTGCGAGAGGGCGACCTGCGTCGGCGTCTGTGTGGTCGTCGTACCGCCTCCGCTGCTCGCGGAGGCCGCTGCCGTGGCAACGATGGTGACGGTGTTCGAACCCGCCGAGGCGGTGAGGGACTGCTGCCCGGTCGTGGACCCCAGAGTCCAGGTGGTCTGCGCACTTCCGGTCGCATCGGTGGACATGATGGCGGGACTGACACTCCCGCCCCCGCTCGCGACCGAGAACGTGACGGTGGCGTTCTTGATGACCGCCCCGGCGGCGTTCTTCACCTGGACCACCACCGCCGTCGGAAGCGCGGTACTGATGATGCCGCTCTGGTTGCTCCCCGACACGACCCGCAGCGAGTCGCTGACGCCCAGTGGTGTCGGCCCGGTCACGGTCCGATCCATGCAGCCGAGGACCACCGCCGCACCCACGGCGGCGACCAGGCCCATCACACGTCTCGAGGCAACACCACGTCGCGACATCATTCGACCTCAGCCGAATAGGGAGTCCAGAGCTGCATGCTCCAACGCCCCAGGCACGGGCGAGGAGCCCGGAGCCAAGGGTTGCTACAGTCTTTGACGGGCGGACGGGGCCGGAGGTCACGGCGGGCCACCCCGTCCCCCCTCCCGGCCCCCTTATATTGAGAGGAGCTTCCCTCCCCAGACCCCACGCATGGCCCAGTCCCCCTCCGGTTCCGGCACCACCACCCGCGGCGGCATCACCGAAGCGCGTTTCGCATCGGCCGACATCCTGGCCGACCTGCGGAGCGGGCTCCTGCTCGACGCCGCCTTCGACCGGCGCGTCGGTCAGCTCGACGCGCGCGACCGTCGGTGGACCCAGGAGCTGGTGTACGGCATGCTGCGTCGGCGCGGCACGCTCGACGCGCTGCTGAGCGACCGTGTGCGGGGCGGACTCGCCCGGCTCGACCCCGACCTCACCGACCTGCTGCGGCTCGGCGCCTACCAGCTCCTCCACATGGGGAGCGTGCCGCCCTACGCCGCGATCGCCCAGACCGTCGAGCTGGCCAAGCGGCGGCATGGGATGGGGGCGAGCAAGCTCGCGAACGCCGTCCTGCGACGTCTGGATCGGGAGCGCGACTCCCTCGTCCTGCCGACGCCGAACGACCCGCTCGAGGGGATCGCCACCGAGTTCTCGCACCCGCGCTGGCTCGTGGCCCGCTGGGTCGCGCGGTGGGGCGAGGACGACACGCGCGCCCTGCTCGAGGCGAACAACCGCGAAGCGCCGCTCGTGATCCGCCCGTGGGGGATCGTGCGCGAGCAGCTCGAAGCGATGCTCGAGAGCGCGGGCGTCCACGTCGGCGACGCGCCGCTGGTACGCGACTCGATCACCATCAGCGGGGCCTCGCTCACCGAACTCGGCGCCTTCCAGCAGGGGTTGTTCTTCGTGCAGGACCCGGCGGCGACCCTCGTCACGCAGTATGCGGCGGTCCCGGCGGGAGCGCTCGTCGCCGATCTCTGCTCCGCGCCCGGCGGCAAGACGGTCGAACTCGCGCGCGTGGCCAAGACGGTCATCGCCGCCGACGCATCGGCGGCGCGTCTCGCCCGTGTGCGCGAGACGATCACGCGCCTCGAACTCGACAACGTCGCCGCGATGGTCACCGACGCGCGCCTGCCGGCGATCGCGCCGGTCGATGCCGTACTCGTCGATGCGCCGTGCACCGGGACCGGGACGTTCCGTCGTCACCCTGACGCCCGCTGGCGCCTGCGCACCAGCGACCTCGCCGTGCTCTCCGCCGCGCAGCGTTCCATCCTGCGCGCCGCCGCCGCGGTCGTGAAGCCCGGCGGTCTCCTCATCTACAGCACCTGCTCGCTTGAGACGGAGGAGAACGACTCGCAGATCGAGACCTTTCTGGCCGAACACCCGGACTTCGTGCTCGAACCGCCACCGGCCGATGCCGTGCCGGCGACGGTGCTCGACGCCGGGCGGCTCCGTGTCCTTCCCCAGCGCCACGGTACCGATGGCGCCTTCGCGGCCCGTATGCGCCGCAGGAGTTCGTGATGTCGCGCGCTGCCACCGTTCGGATCGCCCCGTCACTCCTCTCCGCCGACTTCGGCCGTCTGAAGGACGACCTGGCGATGCTCGAGTCCGGCGGCGCCGACTGGCTCCACTTCGACGTGATGGACGGCAGCTTCGTGCCGCCCATCACCTTCGGCACCAAGATCCTCGAGACCTGCCGCAAGCTCTCGTCGCTCCCGATCGACGTGCACCTGATGGTGAACCATCCCGAGACGCAGATCGAGGATTTCGCCAAGGCGGGTGCGAGCGTGATCACGATCCATACCGAGGCGGCGGCACACATCCATCGGCAGGTCGCGCGCATCCGTGAACTCGGCTGCAAGGCCGGCGTCACGATGAATCCCGGCACCCCGCTCGACAGCGTGCGCGAGATCATCGGCGACATCGACCTCCTGCTCATCATGAGCGTGAATCCGGGATACGGCGGACAGAAGTTCATCCCCGGGGCGCTCGACAAGATCGCGCGCGCCCGCACGATGCTCGACGCGGACCGCAGCTCGGCCTGTCTCGAAGTCGATGGCGGCGTGAGCCGCGACACGATCACCGCCTGCTGGAAGGCGGGGGCCGACACCTTCGTCGCCGGCAACGCGGTCTTCTCGGCCAAGGACCCCGCCGCCGAGATCCGCGCCCTGCGCGCGCTGTGCAGCGAGACGGCATGAACAGTCGGACGCAGTGGATGCTCGTCGGCGGGATCGTCGCCATCGTGGGCGCCGGGCTCGCGCTGGGTGCGCGCAATGTCGGCGACTCCGTGCCGCTCGTCGAAGCGGGCGCCAAAGCGCCCGAGTTCAGCGCCGTGCCCGTCGCGAACGTCGCCGACGCGAAGCCGCGCGGGATCGCCGCATACAAAGGGCAGGTCGTGCTGCTCAACATCTGGGCCACCTGGTGCGACCCGTGCCGCGCCGAGATGCCGAGCATGCAGCGGCTGCAGAACGAACTCGGCCCGCAGGGGCTGAAGATCGTGGCCGTGAGCGTGGATCAGCCGGGGATGGAACAGCCGATCCGCGACTTCACCAAGGAGTTCGGGCTGACCTTCGACGTGCTCTACGACGCGACGCAGAAGATCCAGCTGCAGTACATCACCTCCGGCGTCCCCGAGACCTTCGTGATCGGCCGCGACGGCGTGATCCGCAAGCGCATCAGCGGCGGCACGGACTGGAACGCCGAGAACCACAAGGCGCTCATCCGCCAACTGCTCGCCGAACCCGCGTCGTGACGGACGCGGCGCGAGGCTAGGACGAGCGTGCGCGTCCTCGGCATCGAGAGCTCCTGCGACGAGACATCGGCCGCAGTGGTCGAAGGGCACGCCGGCACGGCGACCCTGCGTTCGCTCGCGATCCTGTCGCAGGATGTGCACGCGATCTTCGGCGGCGTGGTCCCCGAGATCGCGTCGCGCGCGCACCTCACCGCCATCGGCCCGGTCGTGACGCACGCGCTCACCGAGGCCAAGCTCGACCTCTCGGAGATCGACGCCGTCGCGGTGACGAACGCGCCGGGACTCGTGGGGGCGTTGCTCGTCGGTGTGAGTTACGCCAAGAGCCTCGCGGCCACACTCGGCGTGCCGCTCGTCGGCGTGCACCATATGGAAGGGCACCTGTTCGCGACGTCGCTGGACGACGCGGACGCCGAGCCTCCGTTCACCGCGTTGCTGGTGAGCGGTGGACACACGCTGCTGCTCGATGTGCCCGCGTGGGGGGAATATCGGCTGCTCGGCGCGACCCGCGATGACGCCGCCGGCGAAGCGTTCGACAAGGTCGCCAAGTTGCTCGGGCTCCCGTATCCCGGCGGTCGCCACATCGAGCGTCTGGCGAGCGAGGGGGACCCGGCGCGGAGCCGTTTCTCGCGCCCGATGCTCAACGGCGGCCAGCGTCCGGGCGACGACGACTATTACGACGTCTCCTTCTCCGGCCTGAAGACCGCCGTCCTGCACGCGGTGCGGGCAGCGGAGGCCGCGGGCACGCTGGCAACGGAGGCGGCGCACATCGCGCGCGGCTTCCAGGACTCGCTCATCGACACGCTGTCCGCCAAGACCGTCCGCGCCGCACAGGCCTTCGGGCGCGACAGGATCGTCCTGGGCGGCGGAGTGGCGTGCAACAAGGCGCTGGTGGCCGAGATGGCGCGTCAGCTCGTGCGGGCGCGCGGGAGCAAGGCGAGGGTCTTCGCCCCGAGTCTGCGGCTCGCCACCGACAATGCGGCGATGATCGCCCGGGCGGGACTCTTCCGCCTCGAGCGCGGCGAGCGCTCCGAGCCGTCGCTCAACGCATTCGCGTCACAGCCCATCCCCGGCCTCCTCCCCGCCGCGCCAAGGCCTTAGCTTCCTCAGATGCCTCCGACGACGTCCGACTTCCTCGGCACCACGATCCACAAGTTCGAAGTGCTGATCCCCGTGCCGGTGATCGGCCCGCTCCCCATCACGGGGTTCGGGATCGCGATGCTGCTCGCCTTCCTGATCGGCCAGTTCGTGGCGACCAGCGAACTCGAGCGCCGCGGGCAGACCAAGGCCGCGGAGGCGATGAGCGATGTGGTGCTCGGCGCCGTGATCGGCGGACTGCTCGGGGCGAAGATCTACTACATGATCCTCTTCCACGAGTCGTTCTTCAGCCGCGGCGGCTTCGTGTTCTGGGGCGGCCTCATCGGCGGGATCGGCGCGACGGCCCTCGTGATCCGCCTGAAGAAGCTCCCCTTCACCCGCATCAGCGACGCCACGTCGATCGGGCTGGCGGCGGCGTACGCCGTGGGGCGCAGCGGGTGCTGGGCCGTCGGTGACGACTACGGTCGTCCCTGGGACTCGGCCCTCGCGGTGAAGTTCCCCGACGGCGCCCCGCCGTCCACGGTCGGTAACATGATGTCGCAGTTCAACGTCGCCGGCATCAAGGGACACAACTACACCGACGTGATGGGCGTCTATCCCACGCAGCTGTTCGAGGTCGCGATGGGGATGATCATGTTCGCGCTGCTCTGGCGGATGCGCGACCACAAGCATGCCGAAGGGTGGCTGTTCGGCGTCTACTGCGTGATGGCGGGGATCGAGCGCATCATCGTCGAGTTCTTCCGCGCCAAGGACGACCGCTTCTTCGCCGGCTTCACGCTCGCGCAGACGATCGCCCTGGGCTTCGTCGTCTGCGGCGTGATCTGGATGCAGATGAAGCGGACCCCGCGCGACGGCTCGCCCGGGATCTACGCGTCGGCCTAGGAGCGTTGCGCCGCGACGTCCGATGACGGCGTGAGCGTCCGCCAGAGAGCGAAGAGCAGCAGCGCCAACAGCACGCCCTGCGCGGCGAGCGTCTCCACCGTGGGATACATCCCCAGCGACTCGATGTGCGGGAAGCCGGGGATCTGCGTCTGCGACACGGCGTTCCCCTCCTGCAGCTCCTTGATGCCGCGCCCGGCGAACACGAAGGCCATGTAGTACAACAGAGCGCTCGTCACCGCGAAGAACGGCCGCAGCGGGATCCGCACGCCGAACCGGTAGAAGAGCACGAACACCACCGTGAGCGTGGCGGCGCCGACCGCGAGTCCCAGTGTGACCGGCGCGAAGGCGTCGGCGCTCCGGGTGAAGAGCGCCTGATAGAACAGTGCCGTCTCCGCCCCCTCGCGGAACACCGCGAGGAAGGCCACTGACGCGAGGGCGACGCGTCCACCGCTCGACAGCGCCGCATTCACCTTCTCACGGATGAAGCGCTGCCACTTGGCCCCCTCCACCTTCGAGAGGAGCCAGTAGCTCACCGAGAAGAGCACGACGACCGCGACGAGCATCGTTCCCCCTTCGATGATCTCCTGGCTCGCCGGCACCTTCGCGAGCACGGTCCGCAGCACCACCGCGAGCACCGCACTCGCCGCGAGTCCGAGCCCCGAGCCGATCCAGATGTCGCGCAGCCGCGCGCGGTTCCCGGTCTTGATCAGGAAGGCCACGATCGCACCGAGGACGAGGATCGCCTCGAACCCCTCGCGTACGATGATCAGGAACGACTCCAGGAAGATCCCCGAGGGCGTCGAGGTCGGCGCGGCGAGCTCGAGGATCGCCGGCATCCCGGCCGCGATCTGGGCGCGCTGGTTCTCCGCACTCGCGAGTTCGCGCGCCTTCACCGCGCCCTTGAAGTCGGCGAAGTGACGCTCCATCACCGCCACGAGTCCGGGATCACGCATCCGCGCGGGCCCCTCGAGCGGCTCGAAGGCGATGTACGCATCGAACGCGAGGTCCCCCGCCTCGGCGATCTTCCCCGCTCGTGCCGCCGCGAGTGCATCGTCGATCAACCGTACGGTCTCACGCGCCGCACTCCGCGGATCCGGGGTCGCGGCGCTTGCAGCGACAGCGCCGCTCGCCGCACTCGGCGCCACGATCGGTGATGCGCGGAGCGCCGCGACCGCACGCGCCGCAGCGGCAGGATCGGTGATCGCCCCCGCGAGCCCGGTGCTGCTGTCACCCGCGATCAGCGCCGCCGTGATGACATCATCGCTCCGCTCGGCCTGCCAGGCGAAGGTCGCGATCGCGGCGTCGGAGGCGCAGCGCGGACACCGCGACTTCAGCAGCTCGGCGCCGGCGGCCCGGTCGTATTCGCTCGCGCGCAGGGAGTTCACGTAGCCGACGACGGCCCAGCGCTCGTCGGAGCTCAACACCGAGCTCCACGAGGGCATCATCGTCCCCTGCATGCCGACCGTGACGATTCGGTACATCGTCGCCGGCGAGACGTCGTGCATCGTCGACGCGGTACCGATCGCCGCCGGTCGCGGGGTAAAGGTCCTGCCGCGCGGCCCGTCGCCGGCGCCGGTGGCCCCGTGGCACTCCAGACACCGCGTTTCGAAGATCCGCTTGCCCTGCGCCAGGTCCACCCGCCGACCGGGCAGATCGAGCGCACCGGCCACGCCGAGGAGATCCGAGAACTTGGCCCCGAGCCGCAACAGCGTCACCGACGGCGCCCGTCGATCAGCCGCCGCGAGCATCGAATCGAGTGCCACGCGGATGGCCGAGGCATTGGGCGTCGCCAGGCGCGCGGCGACGTCCTTGGCATCGCGCAGGAAGCCCGTCGCCTCGTCCAACTCGGTGGACGAGAGGATCCGCCCGTTGGCGTCGATCCCCTTGGCGTACTCCTCCGTGGCCACGGCCACGATCGCCGCGAGCCGCTTGGCCGGCGGCTCCTGGGGCTCCGATCCGCCGATGGGCGACGGCGTGGAAAGGGCCATCCCCAGCACGACCGAGCCGTTGAGAATGGTTCTCAAAAGCATATACTAGTAAAATACTCGGGATAGGCGTGTCCGCAACGCTACCCCCATGCGATCGCTGGGCTTAGGCCCGCTCCAGGATCACCACGGCGGCCGCTGTCAGGTCGGTATGGGTCAACGTCACCCAGACCTGCCGGACCTCCATCTCGCGGAGCCGCGCCTCGGCCCGCCCCGTGAATCGGAGCGTCGGGGAGTTCCCCGCCCGTGGCACCACCTCGACCTCCCGCCAGCCGATCAGCCGAGCCTCCTCGGAGCCCGCCAGGGCCTTGAAGGCCGCTTCCTTGGCCGCGAGGCGGGCCGCCAGATGCAACGCCGGGCGCGCCCGCTCGCTCGCGTAGGCCGCCTCCGCCTCCGTGAACAGGCGGCTCAGCATCCGGTCGCCTTTGTCGGCGAGCATCGCATCCACGCGCGCGATATCCACCACATCCAGCCCGATCCCTGCGATCACTTCGGCACCTCCGGCGAGCGCGTGCTTCCCAGTGGCGCGAGCAGCCGCTCGGGGAGCGGCGCCACGGTCGGTTGGATCGAGCTCCAGAAGCCGTCGAGGGTGCGGTAGAGCAGGCTGAGAGCCTCCACCCAACCGTTCCAGCAACCGTCGCGATCGGCGTCGCCCGCGCCGGAGAGCCAGCGCGAGGCGCGATCGGCGCGCACGAGGGCGGCGAACACCGGAGCGGCCGCGTCCGTCAGATACGCTACCATCGCGCGACGATCCGGGAGTGAGGCCGGCCAGCGGTCCGCTGCGATCTCCGCGATGGCCTGCTCGAGGTTCAGCTTGAGCGTCGCGGCATCGAGCGCGCGGAGCTGGTCGCCCAGGGTGCGTGCCGAGTGGGCCACGCGCCGCGCCTCGATGAACGGAACGAACACGAGATCGTGGCGCTTGTCACCGAGTGCGTGCACCGCGGCGAAGCCCCGCAGTGAGCGGGTGAACTCCGGGAGCGGGCGGGCAGAGGGCAGGTCAGGCATCGGAGATACTATACCGATAGATGCCGCGGAGTTCATCATCCGACACCGCCGCACGCACCCCGGTCCGCGCTTCGTAGGCGCGCGCGAAGTCCGGAAGGCGACCGGTCGTGAAGCTCGCGCGTGGGATTCCGGTGACCGCGATCGCCGCCTCGATCGCCTCCGGCTCTCCCTCGACCTCCACCAGCACATCCATCCGCGGATAGTGCTCGATCCGCACCACCGCCTCGCGACAGCGGAACTGCACGATACGCCGGTCGATCTCGCGCGTGACGACGTACCCGAGATCCTCGAGCATGCGCTTGAGTGCCACCGGATCGCCGACGCCGGTGGTCAGTTCCTGACGGACCTTGTAGCCGTCCTCGTAGCCGGTCGGGCCCTTCCAATCGAGTCCGGCGGTGATCCCGCTCTCGTTCTCGTAGACGCGCAGTCGCAACACGCAGTCGCGCGAGGCGAGCGCACGCGTCGTGGTGTCGTAGCGCAGGTCGTGCAGGCGCCCCTCGAACATGAGTTCGGCGCCATCCGCCCGGAGTGCCGCCATCACGCGATCCGGGTCCTCGGCGATCCCCTTCAGCTCGACTTCACGCGACACGGATGGCCTCCAGCACGGCGGCGGTGTCGCGCAGATCCGCGAAGACGGCATCGGGGGCACAGGCCGAGAGCGCCGCCACGTCGTAGTGACCGGTGGCGACGGCGATCGCGCGTGCACCCATCGGACGTCCGCAGGCGACGTCCATCGGCGTATCACCGATGATCACGCAGTCGGAACCGAGGACCTCGCGACCGAGCACCGCTTCGGCGCGCGCGCGCGCGATCGGCGGCAGCTCGGGGCGTGACTCGTGGTCGCTGCCGAACGCGCCGACCACGAAGCGCGACGGGTCGATCCCCACCGCGCGCAGCTTCCGCTCCGCACCGGGGGTCACGTTGCCGGTGAGCAGGCCGAGGACGATGTCGTCGTGGGCGTGCACGGCATCGATCAGCTCGTGCACGCCGGGGAGCGCGAACGCGCCGTGGTCCGCACGATCGAGCTCGACCTCGAGCTCCTCGAGATAGCGCGCGATGATCGGCTCCATCAGCTCCTCGACGAGCGTCTCCGGATGTCCGGTGAGCAGCATCGCCTCGCGCACGATCTGGCGATCGGTCTTGCCGTCGTACCGATGTCCCTCGGGCCCGACGTTGCCGACGATCGCGAGCAACGCGCGTTCCATGGCCCGCTTGCCGGCCCCCTGCGTCCAGACGAGCGTGCCGTCGATGTCGAAGAGCGCGATCCTCATTCGCCGTGTGCCGGTTCGGCAGGTGGGGTCTGACGGGTCAACCAGAGGCCGACCATGACGCCCGCGGCGCCGACGGCCTGCCACAGCGTCGGCTTCTCCCCGAGCAGGGGCCACGAGACGAGCACGGCGACGATCGGCTGGAGATTGGAGAACATCGCGGTGCGCGTCGGGCCGATGACGCGGACGCCGCGATACCAGAAGAGGTACGCGAGCCCCATCGAGAGGAGACCGCTGTACGCGATCGCCGCCCACGTGAGCGGGACGATCGCACCGAAGTCCGTCCGCATCATGGTGGGCGCGGCGATCAGCACGAGCGGCGCGGTGCCGCCGAGCAGCGTCCACGCGGCGAGTTGCGTCCCCTCGATGTGCGTGAGCGGCTTGAGCCACATCGTGTAGAATCCCCAGCAGACGACCGCGCCGAGGATCATGATGTCACCGATCACGGACGCGCCGCCATGCGACTCCTGCGCCGAACCGGCCATCACCACACCGATCCCGACGATCGACAAGGCGATCCCGAGGAGTGCGCGCGGCGCGAGCCGCTCGTTCCGGAAGGTCCGCATCACGAGGGCGATGATCGCGGGACTCGACGCGATCACCAGCGCGGCCGTGCCGGCACGCGTCCGCGAGATGCCATAGATGAAGAGCAGCTGATACGCGCCATGCCCGAGCAGCCCGAGGGTCACGAGCCGCTTCTTCTCGGCGAAGGTCGCCTTGGCGCCTCGGCCCAGGGAGGCGACCGCGAGCATCGCGAGCGTGCCCGCGACCATCCGGATGCTGGTGTACACCAACGGTTCCAGGACCTGCGTCCCGTACTTGTTGACCGTGAAGTTGCATCCCCAGATCACCGCCATGGCGATCAGGAGCAACTCGGTCGTTACGATCTCACGGTGGTGCTTGGTCTTGGCGTCGGGCATTCCGTGAAAGGTAACCACTCGACCCCTGCCGCGGTCCCTTTGACGACCTGCGGTGCGGAGCAGTACCTTGGGCCATGCATGTTTCCTTCGCGCTTTTCGCCGACGCCGCCAACATCTCGCAGGAAGGGAAGCTGAACATCCTCGGGGTGTTCGACGCTCTGCAGATCGGCAGCCTTCCGGCCGTGCATCCGCGAGCGACACTCGTGGTGCGTCTCAAGGCCGATGAGACCGACGCCGGTCTCCACACGCTCGCGTTCGGCTGGACGAGCCCCGCCGGCGAGGAGATCTGGTCGAGCTCGGGGGAGCTGGAGGTCGGCAATCCGCCGCCGGGCGCGATCGACATCGACATCCCGGTGATCGCTGCCATCGACCTGCCGATCCAGGCAGCGGGTGCCCACACGATGCGTGTGGATCTCGATGGCGAACTCCGGGCCGAGCTCACGCTGCACGTGCGGATCGGCGCCCCCACGCTGCCGACGAACGGACTGGTGAGCTGAGCGGTCCTGGCTAGTCGGCGAGGCCGGGGATCCCGTCCCGTCCCTTCGCCGCTCGTACGCCCCGCTCGATCGCCTCGGCTAGCGCCGACGTGGCCAGCGCTTCACACTCCGCCACGATGCCCGGACTTCCGTCGATCGGCGCGATGGCGAAGATCACATCGCCATCGTAGGCCGTGCCTGCGGGCACGACCCGGTCGTACAACGCGGTCGATGCCGCTCTGGCGACCTGCTGCAGCTCGCGCTTCGTGAGCGCGACGTTGAGCGCCACCACCGCGATCGTCGTATTGGCCGCGGCGCTCCCTTCGGCGCGCTTCGCGCGCAGGAACGCCTCGGTATCCACGAGCGTGCCGTCGTCCGCGCGGGCACCGGCGATGATGGTGCCATCGGCGTCGCGCACGTGCCCGAACGCATTCACCGCGACGAACGCCGCCGCGCCGAGGCTCCGGTCGCCGCTCACGCCGACCCCGAATCCACCCTTCATGCAGCGCGTGAAGCCGAGCACCTTCCCCACCGTGCACCCAGTGCCGGCACCGACATCCCCTTCAGCGATCCCCGCCGTGACCGCCGCATCGCACGCCGCGAACGCCATCTCCGGCGTGGGGCGCGCGTCGAAGCGGCCGAGCGGTGCGAGATCGAACACCACCGCCGCCGGCACGATCGGCACGACACCGCCCGCGATCGGGAATCCGCGCTGGCGCTGCTCCATCCACCGCATCACCCCGGCCGCGGCGTCGAGGCCGTATGCCGAGCCGCCGGTGAGGAGGATCGCATCGACACGCTCGTTCGAGGCGTCCGGGTCGAGGAGTGCGACCTCGCGGGTGCCGGTCGCCCGTCCGATGACGACGCCGCTCGCACGGAACGGGGCGTCGACCCCACGGACCACGGTGCATCCGGTGGCCCCCGCCTCGTCGGTCGCATGGCCGACCGCGATGCCGAACCCGAGCGCGTCGAGATCGGCGCGTCGATTCACGGCTTCGGCGGTGCGGACGGAGCCGGCGGTGCCGCCGGGATCGGCGGCGCGGCCTCAGCCGCCTGACACTTGGTGCAGTACTCCACGCCGCGCATGCTGCAGAGCACGCAGATGAAGGTGCGGCACCCCCGGCACTCGTAGCCCTCGGAGGCCCGCTCCTCGCGCCCGCAGGCGCGACAGATCATCCGGTCGGTGCTCACGGGCGTCAGTGGGTCTTGTCGGAGAATCCGTACTCGCGGATCTTCTTGATCAGGGTCGCGCGCGAGATGCCGAGTTCCTTGGCGGCGTGCGTCCGGTTCCCCTGGTTCGCGCGCAACGTGCGGTCGATGTGCGCCTTCTCCACGTCCGCCAGCGATCGCGGCTCGTGGTGCACCACCTCGGCGCCGCTCGCGTTGTGCACTTCGCGCGGGAGATGCTGCAGGTCGATGCGCGGCTGTCCGCGCGCCATCAGCATGGCGCGCTCGAGCACGTTGCGCAGCTCGCGCACATTGCCCGGCCACGAGTAGCGCAGGATGGCGTCGAGCGCGTCGTCGGAGAGGACCGTGGGGGCCCCGGCCAGCGTGCCGCCGAGTTCGTCGAGCAGATGCGCCGCCAGTTCGAGCAGATCCTCGCGCGAACGGGTGCGCAACGGCGGGAGATTGATCGGCATGACCGAGAGACGATAGTACAGGTCCTCGCGGAATCGTCCCGCGGTCACTTCGCTCACCAGATCGCGCCCGGTGGCGGCGACCACGCGGACATTCGGGGTGATCTCGTTGGTGCCGCCGAGTCGGCGGAACCCCTTCCCCTCGAGCACCCGCAACAGCTTGGGCTGCAGCGCGGGGTCGAGATCGCCGATCTCATCGAGGAACACCGTGCCGCCATCCGCGATCTCGAACAACCCACGCTTGCTCGGCCCCGTCCTGCCGTCAGCCCCCGACTCCACGCCGAAGAGCTCGGACTCGAGCGAGGTCGCGGTGAGGGCCGCGCAGTTCACTTCCACGAACGGCTTGTTCGCACGCGGACTCTGCGCATGGAGCAGCTCGGCGACACGTCCCTTGCCGGCGCCGCTCTCGCCCACGATGAGTGCCGTGGTCCGATCGCTGGCGGCCAGCAGCGCGACCTGCGCCGCGAGTTCGCGCATCGCGGCGGAGGGGCCGAAGACGAGCGACTTGCCCGCACCACGACGCTCCGAGAGGTAGCGGTTCAGGCGGCGAAGCGACGCCTTCTCGAGCGCGCGCTCGGCAGCGGCGGCGAGGTGGTTGAGATCGACCGGCTTGGTGAGGAAGTTCTCGGCGCCCTTGTGGAGCGCCTCGACCGCCATCGGCACATCGCCGTACGCGGTGACCATGATGACCACCGGATTGTCCTCGCGGATCTTGGCGAGGACGTCGAACCCCGTCATGTCGGGGAGACGCACATCGAGCAGGACCAGATCGGGACGAAGGCGCTGATAGGCCTCGATTCCCTCAGCGCCCGTGTGCGCCTCGGTCACCACATTGGATCCGTCATGACGGAAGAACATCGCGAAGGCAGAAGCGATCGCGACTTCGTCATCTATAATGAGGATGTTCGCCATGACTTGTGTACGGTAGTTGGTCTCTAGGCCCTATCCACTGTCTCAACTTTCAACATAAGACATTCTGTCTGGTGAATCAATCCTTGACAGAACGAAGCAAAACAGCGGCAAGAGGCTCGGCAGTCGCGACCAGCCGGACAGGGCCCAGGATCTCGCCATCCGCCTGTGCCGGGTAGCCGTCGGATGCCTCCAGGATGACCTCCCGGCCCCGGGCGAAGAGCATCGATGGATGCGGACGGAAATCCTTTCGGATGCACCGAATCGTGACGGCGATGGCCTGCGGGACTGTTTCGGGAAAGTACAGACAGAGGTCGAGCAGGCCGTCGTCCGTGCGCACGTCGGGGCCGGTCGCGATGAAGCCGTCGAGCAGAGAACCCACATTCGCGATCATCGCCATGCCGCAGCGCCGCTCGTAGACGACACCGTCCACCGTCGCACGGACCGGCACGCGCTCGTTCCGCATCAGCGCGAGCAGCCCCGACCAGACATAGGCGCCGACGCCGAAACGCCGCTTCAAAGCCGGGGTCGCATCGCGCATCATCGCCACATCCATACCGAACCCCGCGGTCAGCGCGAAGTGACGCCCGTCCGCGAGGCGCCCGAGATCCATCCGGAACTCGCGGCCCGCGAGCAGGGCGCGAACGGCCGGACCGATAGAAAGAGGTGTTCTCAGGTAACGGGCAATCTGGTTACCCGTCCCGCCGGGGAGCACACCGACCGGAGGTCCCTTCCCCGCCAGTGCGCCGACGACCTCCATCGCGGTGCCATCGCCGCCCAGGGTGAAGACGGCCTCGTGCCCCGCGGAATGCTCGCGTGCGATCCTGCCGGCATCACCGGACCCACGAGTCCTATGCACGTCGACCTGTACACCGGCCGCCTCGAAGGCACGGCACGCCTCGGCCTCGCCGGCTGCTCCGCGGCGCGCGACCGGGTTGGCGACGAGCAGCACCGAGCGGATCAGAATCGCCAGAGCCGGAAGATGTCGATACCGAATTGCCGTGGTGTCGGCGCGAACCCGCGCGCGTTGGCATCTCGGGAACAGAGCACCGCGCTCGTGGGCGGTTCGATACCGAACGACAGCGTCAGGTTGGAGCGCAGGCGGTAGTCGACCTTCACGCCGAGCGCATCGGCGAAGGTCGGCGCTTCCCCCGTGGAACCGCCCGACTGGAGGAGTTGCCCGACCTGGCAGAGACCGGCGTCGAGTCGCACGAACGTATTGGTCCCCACCTGTTTGGCGCAGTTGAAGCGTGTGCCGCTCAGCAATCCGGCGCCGACGTCCGCGAAACGGCCCTGATAGGCGTCGAGCCCGGCGGTGCTGAGCTGGGCGTCGTCGCAGAGGGTGCCGGTCGCCTTGCCGCCGAGGAAGGTGCCGAACGACGAGACGAGCACGCGCGCTGCGGTCGAACTGAAGTCGCCGTTGCGTCCGCCGATCTCGTCGCTCGGTCCACCGGTCACGAGATAGCTGATCAGGTCGCCGTTGGTGACGCGGAGCGAGTCCGGGCTCGAGAGCTCGGCCGTGGGCGACGCGAGCGTACCGCCGATATGGACGCGGACACGGACGTCCGGACGCGCCGACTGCGTGCTGTACTGTCGTACCGTGTGCAGGGCGTTGATGCTGAGGGTCGGATTCAGATCGGCGTCGCCGAAGAAGCGGACGTCGCCGGTCTCCACCTCGAACGCGCGTTGCACACCGGGGCCGACACTGAGTCGATAGGTCCCGCGGACGGTCTGGAGCGTCCCCACCAGCGCGAGTTGCGAGGTGGCGCTCCCCGCGCCGCGCTGCAACCGACTGCGGGTGACGTTCAGCTGTCCACCCAGATTGATGTTCGCTTCCTCCGACCGGAGCCAGACGTCGCGTCCCATCGTGACCTGCAGGCCGTTCATCGTCAGATTGTCGACGAATCGCCCCGAGCCCTGCACGAAGATGCGGCGGTCGGCGAAGGCCGAGGTGTCGATCACCCCGGCGACCTCGTTCTCGTCGAGCGCGATCAGCTTCTTGGTGAACAGGTTGCTGACGTTGAGCACGCCGCGGTCCACCGTCAGACTGTCACCCGAGAGCACGGCGCGGTCCAGACTCCCGGTCAGCGCGAGCGATCCGCTCACGTCGAGGTCGGCGAAGCCCGGACGGTTCAGGATGTTGAAGTTGCGCGCCGTGAGTCCGAGGTTGAAGGTCGGGTTCTCGATGTCGCCGATCTTGAGCGATCCCGTCACGCTGGCCTGCGCCCCACGCGTGGGGCCGGCCCGCGCCGAGAGCCGGCGGATGGCCACGCTGTCGCCGAGGAAGCGCACATCGGCTTCGATGCCGGTGAGCGCCGATCGTCCCATCGGCGCGAGCGTCATCGCCCCTTCGCGCACCAGCAGATCGCCGACGAGCTTCGGGTGCTTCCACGTGCCGGACACATCCAGATTGAGCGACATCCCGCCGCGTGCGCCCGTGACCGCGCGCGAGAACGACTCCAGCAGCACGAGTCCCACCGTGTCGGTGCGCACCTGCACACTGAGCGGCTCTTCGAGCAGACGTACCACGCCCGGACGCAGCGCGAGATCGAGGGGCAGCTTCCCGGTGACGCGGAGTGCGGGGATCCCGAGCCGCGTGTACTCGAGCGAGGTCGTCAGCCGTTGTCCGCTGTACGTCCCCTGCGCCTGCACATGATCGAGACGGAGCCCGGCGACCTGCGCATCCTCGGCCTGCGCGCTCAGGCGCATCACCGGTTCGCTGCGCGTGCCGCTCAGTTCCGCCTGCAACGAGGCCGCGCCCTTGAGCGAGGTCTCCAGCTGGAAGAGCTCACCGAAATCGGCGAGCGGGATCCGGTCGGCGCGCAGACTCATCGCGAGCGGCCCCTGCTCCGGGACGCTCCCGCGGGCCGAGAAATGGCCGCCGGTCGCGCCGGTGAGGGCGAGCGTGTCGAACGAGAGGGACTTCCCGACGATCCGCGCCGTGGTCGTGCGGTCGAGCGACCAGGCATCGGCGGCGGTGACGACGGCGAGACTGTCGAGTCGCACGTCGGTGCTGTCGCCATGGCGCACGCCCGAGAGACTCGCGCGGGCGCGGGCGCCGCGGGGCATCTCGCCGGCGATCGTCCCGCGCGCACGCTGCCCCTCGAGCAGCTCCACGTTCGCCGCCACGCGGGCGAAGGAGAGATCGCCCGTGCGCAGCGTATCGAGGAGCACGGTCAACGGACCGAGCGGGGATTCGGGGAAGCCGCGCAGGGCCGTGCTGGCCACCACATGTCGCGCCGTGCTCGCACCGTAGCGCATGTCGCGTCCGTCGAGGCGCAGCTGCATGTCGAAGGCGCCGATCGAACCGACGATCGCGCCATCGACGCGCGCTGTCCCTTCGAGCGAATCGGCCAGCGCCGCGGCCTCCGCGCTGGTGCCGGGTGCGGCGGTCCGGGCGAGGTACCGGCGGAAGCCACCGAGCGAGTCGACGTCGACCGAGAACTTGAGGGTATCGCGGATGCCGGGCGTGAGGCCGAGCGCGTCCGACTGGCCCGCTTTCGTGAGCAGGCCGGCGAGCGTCTCGACGCGGAGCGAGTCGATGCGCACCTTCCCGTCGGAGAAGCGGAGCTGCGCGAGGCCCGTATAGACGCGCACGCTGTCGACCACGGAGCGATCGGCATTCAGTCGCGCGCTGCCGTAGAGGTTCGCGAGCGAATCGCCTTCGAGGTCGAGTGCGAAGCGTCCGTTGAGCACACTCGTCGGCAGGGTCGGCTTCCCGAAGCCGGTGCGGAGGTCGAACCCGCTCAGCGATCCGTTCGCCACGACGCGATAGGTGGGCGCGAGCGCGTCGAAGGCGCCGTCGAGCTGCACGCGTCCCGCCTCACCGGTGAGGTCCGCCGTCACCGACAGATCGCTCACCGTCCCCTTCACCCGCAGCGCGCCGTTGAAATCGCCGCGCAGCGGGATGCTCGGATACGATTTGGCGACGGTCGTGACGGCGAGCGGGAGCGCCACCGCCGATACGTCGAAGATCACGCTCTGCGCGAGCGTGACACGGCCGTTCCCGCGGAACCGGGAGATCGGCGAGTCGTCGCCATCGCGATGCGTGAGGTCGCCATCACGGAAACGGAGATCGGTCCAGATCGAATCGAGGGTCGCGGTCCCGCCGATGAAGCCGCGCAGCGACGGGAAGTCGGGGTTCACGAACTGGGCCGTGCGCAGATCGAACTGCGCCACATCGACCTTGAAGCCGTGGAACTTGGCGTCGCCGGGGTGCAGGATGTCGATCTCACCGCGCCCCGTCCCGCGCGTGATCGCGCCGGGAACGTTCGCGTCGCGGAAGGTCAGGCGCGCGTCGTCGACCACGAAATGATGCACGGGGCCGCCTCGGGCCTTCACCGTCCCCGTGATGTCCCCCTTCCAGGGATAGGGGAAGGGCTTGCCGTTGAGCGTCTCGAGGAGCGCGAAGTTGGCGGGGAGCAACTCCATGTTCACGTCCTTCACGAGCAGGACGGGGCCGCCGACGCCATAGGTCATGTCGCCGCGCAATCGCGAACCGTTCGTCCGCAGATCCATGTTGGTGATCGCGTAGTCGATCACCCGATGGTCCTTCGGTTGGTTCTTGATGTGCAGATCCATCTTCCCGCCGCCGGAGCGCGGGAGGGTCTCGTAGATCCAGGCGATGTCCTTCAGTCCCATGGAATCGCTGTGGATCTTGATGTCGTACAGCACCGGCCCCGTGCCCCAGCGGATCGTCCCCTTCCCGCGCGCCACCGAGTTCGGCAGCTCGAAGTGCGGCAGATTCAGCCAGATGGTGTCGCCGAGCCAGTAGAGTCCGCCGTTCATGTTGCGGAACTCGAACGGGGGCATGTGCTCGACCACGTCGAGGCGGGCGATATCGAACTGACGTCCGGTGCTGTCGGGATGACGGAACCGGATACGGTTCAGCGTCGTGTTGGCGTCGGTCCAGCGCCAGGTGCGCTGGAAGCCGGGCTTCCCCTTGGTCAGCACCCGACGGATCTCGAGGCGCTTCTCGGCCAGGTTCATCGCGACCGCGCTGTCGCGCTTCACGCCCTTGAGCGTGTCGTCCGGCTCCCACGGCAGGGTGAGCTGGAAGTCGAGCCCATGCACGCGCACGTTGTGGAAGAGCACGAGCGATCCGAACGCGGTCCGCGGGCCCCGTGGCCGCGGCGGCCCCTCGGCTTCCACCGGGAACACCTTGCGGAAGTTCCAGCGGTGGTCGTTCTCCTCACGGAAGATGACCTTGGGGTGCTGGATATCGGCCGAACGCACGATGATGCGTCCGTCGAGGATGTCGCGCGGGTCGTAGGTGAGGCGCACCGGCCCGCTCGCGATGAAGAGCGAGTCCTCGGGATCGGTGATGTTGAGCGAGTCGAGCCGGATGTCGGTGAGGAAGGAGCCGCTCATCTTGCCGATGTGCACGCGTCCCTTCATGCCGGTGACGAACTGTCGTTCGAGCTGTCGCCGGATCCAGTCGCGGCCACCGTCGCTCTGCGTCGCCGCCACGAGCCCGCCGATCGCTCCCGCGCCGATGACGAACATCAGCAGCGCGCTGTAGAGCACGACGAGTTGGCGACGGGGCTGCATCCTAGAACGCCTGCCCGATCGAGAAGTTGAGCGTGAGCTGCCGGAAGAACGACGATTCGCGCGAGGGTTGGAAGGCGGCCGGACAGCTCCCCGCCACCTGCGAGAGTCGGCCGCTCGCGTCGGCGGTCACGCGGAGCGTGTTCCCGGGGCTCACGCAGAAGAGCGCGCCGCCCTGCGAGAGGGGCGCATCGAAGTACGCCGCGCCCGGTGCCCGCTGATACGGATTGTGCGCGACGTCCATGCGGATGAACCCGATCAACGACGAGACGCGGACCCCGAGCCCCGGCGTGAGCACGAACGACTTGAAGGCGAGCGTCGAGCCCGGTGTGCCGCGGTTCCAGACCTGCCCGAGATCGGCGAAGGCCGTCCACTGGATCAGTTCCGGATAGATCGGGCTGCGGAAGCGCGCTTCCAGATTCGCGACGACCAGCGCGTTGCCGCCCGTCGGCACGGTGCGGATGCTCACCGAGTCGGGGCGTGCGCGGAAATAGACCGTGTCGGAAGGCAGGGCGGGATTCCCGCCGCGCGTCCCGTTGGCGCGCACGGTGTCGTAGGCGCTCGGGATGTACACGGCCGGACCGAGCTCGTTCTGTCGGAAGCCGCGCACCGTGGTCGGTCCGCCACCGAAGAGTCGTTCCTGCGGCGGAACGCTCACGGCGGCATCCGAGAACGAGAGCGAGGGTCCCACCACGCCGCCGAAGCGGAGACGCGCGGCGAGGATGATGTCCGACGTGAGAGGCACGTAGATGGCGCCGTCGGCCAGGAACTTGCTGAAGCGCAGGGAGTCGTCCGATCCGGTGAAGCGTCCCGCCGAACGGAGCTCGAGGCGGAGCGCGCTCCCGCGCGTCGGGTTCACGGGGTTGTCCCCGGTCTCGCGCGAGAGCGACACGCTCGCCACACCGAGCCGCCGGAAGTTGTTGAACGACGCCTGATCGGCCTGGGTACAGGCGTTGAACACCGCGCAGAGGAGCGCCGGCTGCGCTTGCGTCCGTCCGTACTCCAGCGTGTACGAGATCGACTGCGACAAGCGTCCGAGGGCGCGCGTGAAGCTCAGATTGCCGCCCACGGGGGTCGTGCGCAGATACGCGTTGTACTCGCTGCGACGCTCGCTGAACACCGACACCGACGGCAGGAAGTCATGCCACCCGGCGAGCGCGCTGACGGTCGCGTTGAGCGTGTAGTTCAGGTCGGCGCTGTACGCGTCGCTCTTGGCCTGCGGGCAGAGATTCTCCAGCCCGGTCACCGGCTTCCCCACGCCGAGCTTCGAGACCCGCGTGCGCACGTCGAGTCGCGTCGCTCCGTTCAGCAGGTTGTACTTGGTGAGGTCGGCGCTCGCACGGAAACAATCGAGCGTGCCCCACCCGAAGCCGGTGCGCACGGCGTGCATCTGCCCTTCGGTGAGCTCGATCCGCAGCCCGATCGTCGAGTCGCGCGGATTCACCATGCTGTCGGGGGAGACACGCACGAAGCTGAACGCTTCCGTGCGATACAGCGCGCGCTTCACCGCCTCGAGATCGCGCTCCACGTACAGATCCCCCGAGGTGACCTTGGCCACCTTCCGGATCTCGGCGTCGGTGATCCCGCGCTGTGCGCCCGGGTGCGGCGTGACCTTGAGCTCCACCAACCCGAGATGCGCGCGCGGTCCCGTGGCGACCCTGAAGGAGAGATCGGCCCGGCGGTCGAGCGTGTGCGTGTCGTAGCCGACGAATGCCTCGGCGTCGGGATACCCGCTGTTCCGCAGGCGCCGCACGATGGTGTCGCGCGACGCGTACATGGCGCCCGTGTCGAACGGCGCACCACGCGTCAGCGGGAGATCGCGCAACAGGGCGGCGTTGTCCGGCACCGAGTCGAGCCCTTCGACGAAGAAGTCGCGCACGCGGACGGGTTCTCCCTCGCGCACGAGGAAACGCACGGCCACGCGACCGGGCCCCATCGGCGTGACGACGGTGTCGACGGTCGCCTCGCGATACCCATGGATGCGGTACCACTTGAGGAGCCGCGCGACATCGAGCGGGAACGCCTGCCGGTCGAGGCACCGTCGCGTGCCGAACACCTTGAAGGTGCGGCGCGCCCACGTGCTCGGCGCCGTGACGATCCCCGACTCGAGGATCGCCGTGCTGAACGACCGGTTCCCTTCGAACTCGAGGCGCCCGACCTCGGCGCCTCCATTGCTGCACGCCACGCTCTGTGCGAGCGCGGCGGGCGCTGCCGTAAGGAGCAGCGCCGCCAGGGACCAGAACGTGCGCGCTGCGCTAATCATCCTTCTGGCCGAACACCGCCAGATTGGAAGAGTGCCCCGGATTCACCTTCTTCTCCGGATACACGAAGTGCACCGCCTGATTCACCGCCGTGGCCGCCTCGGCGAAGCCCGTCGCGATCAGCTTGAGCTTGCCGGGATAGGTCGTGACATCGCCGCATGCGTAGATGCCGGGGCGCCCCGTCTCCATCTCCGACGTGACCACGATCTCGTCACGATTCAGATTGAGTCCCCACTCGAGCAGCGGCCCCATGTCGCTCACGAAGCCGAGCATCGGGAGCACGACGTCGGCGGGGATCCGCTTGGTGGACTTGGCCTTGATGTCCTTGAGCTCGAGCGCGACGATGCGGCCGTCCTCAGCGATCACGTCGGCGAGTTCATGGAAGGTGTGCATCGACGTGGTCCCCGCATCGACGGCCGCCTGCACTTCGGCCACCGTGGCGGCGTGGGCGCGGAAGCGGTCGCTCCGGTGCACGAGCGCCACGCTCGCGGCGACGCCGCGCAGCTGATGGGCCCAGTCGAAGGCCGAGTCGCCGCCACCGATGATCACGACGTGCCGCCCTTCGTAGGCGGAGATCGCCGAGACGCGGTCGTCGATCCCCTTGCCGTACCAGGGCTCGGCGCACGCCTGCGGCAGGCGACGCGGCGAGAAGGCGCCGATCCCCGCCGCGACCACGACCGCACGCGTCGGGAACTCGTCGGTCTCGGTGACGAGGACGAAGTGGCCCTCCTCCTCCCGGAGCGCGACGACCCGCTGGTTGCAATGCACCGGCGAGTTGAATTGCCCCTGCTGGGCCACGAGCGACTTCACGAGATCCTTCGCGAGGACCTTGGGGAAGCCGGCCACGTCGAAGATGTACTTCTCCGGGTAGAGGGCGGCGAGTTGTCCGCCGGGCTCCTGGAGCGCATCCACGATCTGGGATGACGCGCCGCGCATTCCGGCGTAGAATTGAGCGAAGAGGCCGGCCGGCCCCGCTCCGATGATGGTCAGGTCTCTGATGTCATGTCGCATCTGTTAATAGTCGCCGCGCGCCAACGCTGAATCAACCTTTACCGGAACCAGAATGAGCATCGCCCAGAGTCTCCTCCCCGAGTTCGACGCCGAGATGGCCAGCACGCGCAAGATGCTGGAGCGCTTCCCGGCCGCCCACAGCGAGTTCACCCCCCACGCCAAGTCGTGGCCCATGGCCAAGCTGGCGTCCCACATCGCGAACGTCCCGACCTGGATCGGCTACACGGTCAAGCAGGATTCGCTCGACATGGCCCCCGGTGGTGTGCACCTCCCGCAGCCGGCGCTCTGCACCACGGCCGAGGCGCTCCTCGCCACCTTCGACGCCAACGTGGCGGCCGCTCGCGCCGACCTCGCGGCGACGACGGACGAGACCATGGCCGGCACGTGGTCGCTCCTCGCCAACGGTCAGACCTTCTTCACGCTCCCCAAACTCGCCGTCCTCCGCAGCTTCGTCATGAACCACATGATCCATCATCGCGGTCAGCTCACCATCTACTACCGGCTGAACGACATCCCGGTGCCGGGGCTCTACGGCCCGTCCGCGGACGAAGGTTGAACCGCTCCGTCGTCGCCGGCTTGGGTTAGATTTCGGGATGGCCCTCAAGATCTACACCAAGACCGGCGACGACGGTCGCACCGGACTCTACGGCGGCGGACGCGTGCCCAAGGACGACCTCCGCGTCTCCGCCTACGGCGATGTCGACGAGCTCAATGCCATCATCGGCATGGCGCGCTCCACCGACATGATGCCCCGCATCGACGAAGTCCTCGCCCCGGTCCAGCGCGACCTCTTCGCGATCGGCGCACTCCTCGCCACGCCCAATCGCGAGAAGCACAAGGAACAGCTCGAGAAGGCGCGCATCTCCGACAAGCGGATCGGGCAGCTCGAGCAGGCCATCGACGATGCCGAGGAAGAGCTCGACCCGCTGAAGGCGTTCATCCTTCCCGGCGGCACCGCCAAGGCCTCGTCGCTGCACGTCGCGCGCACCGTCTGCCGTCGCGCCGAGCGCGCGATCATCGCCCTGCAGCACTCGGGCGCCGATGTGCCGCAGATCATCATCGTGTACCTGAATCGTCTCTCCGACCTGCTCTTCGTGCTGGCCCGTGTGGCCAACAAGCGGGCGGGCGCGGGCGAGGTGACCTGGTAGCAGCGGCCCGATCGCGGACGCCGACGTGAGCACCATCGACCCCACCTTCGAACTGCATGGATCGCACATCCATGTGGGCGCGGGTGTGCTCGACTCCACCGGTGCCCTCGTCCGCGCTGCGCTCGGCGCTCGCCGTCTCGCGATCCTCAGCGACGACACCGTCGCGCCGCTGTACGCCGCACGCGTGGCGGCGAGCTGCGGGCTGGGCGAGAAGTCGATCCTCACCATGCCCGCCGGCGAGGAGCACAAGACCCGCAAGACCTGGTCGCGCTTCACCGACGAACTGCTCGACGCCGGCTTCGGTCGTGACTCCGCGATCCTCGCCCTCGGTGGCGGCGTGGTGGGCGACATCGCCGGCTTCGTGGCCGCGACCTACATGCGCGGGATCCCCGTGGTGCAGCTCCCGACCACTCTGCTCGCGATGATCGATGCGGCCGTCGGCGGCAAGACGGGCGTCGACACACGCGCCGGGAAGAACCTCGTCGGCGCGTTCCACCATCCCACGCTTGTGATCGCCGACCCGCGCACCTTCGCGACGCTGCCGGTGGAACAGCTGCGCAACGGTCTCGCCGAGGCGGTGAAGCACGGCGTCGTGGCGAGCGCCGACGACTTCGCGTGGGTCGGTGCCAATGCGGCGGCGATCGCACGCGCGGGCGGACCCGCCGACGCCCTGGGCGAGCAGCTCGTGCGCCGAAACATCGAGATCAAGGCACGGGTCGTCGCCGCCGATGAGAAGGAAGGCGGACTCCGGAAGATCCTCAACTTCGGCCACACGATCGGGCACGCAGTGGAGATGCTGAGCGGCTACTCATTGTTGCACGGCGAATGCGTCGCGATCGGCATGGTCGTCGAAGCGCGTCTCGCCACCGTGCTCGGCCTGGCCGATGCCGACGTGGAACGCGCGATCATCGACGTGCTCCGTGCGGTGGGGCTCCCTGTCGCGATTCCGACCGCGATGAAGGCCCGCGACGTGCTCGAGGCGACGCGGACCGACAAGAAGGCGCGCGACGGCGTGGTCGAATACGCGCTCCCCGCGCGGATCGGTGCCATGGCGGGGGCGGCGCACGGGTGGGGCACCCCCGCGCCGGACTCGGCGGTCCTCGACGCGCTGCGCGACTGAGCGCAATAGTTCGATGGGACCAGTTAGTTCTATCACATTTGTGACTATTCTGTAAGCGTATCCCCTACAACAGTTTAGGGCATTTCACACCCCCTTGGACCGGCATTGGCACGGTTGATGGGTGTTGACCGCTCGCTGTACTTCTGCATATCCTGCCGCGTCGGAGTAGTTCGGAGCAGTTCGGAGTTTTTCGAAAGCACGAGTCCAGAAGAGCACGACGCAGGTCCGCCCGCGACCCGATCAGAGCAGGATCGGGTGTTCACTACCCAACGACGTACCGGGGTGTGTATGCAGCATGTGACTGAGTCGAGATCCAAAGGTTTCTTCCGTTCGTCCCCCTCCTCCGCGTTCGACCAGTACCTCCACGACATCCAGAAGCTCCCCCTCATCACCGATGTGCGTGAGGAGCGCCGCCTGGCCCGCCTCGCACAAAAGGGTGATGAGCAGGCCGCCGAGCGACTGGTGACGGCGAATCTCCGATTCGTCATCTCGTACGTGAAGAAGTATCAGGGACACGGTCTCGACCTCTCCGAACTCGTCGCCATCGGCAACGAAGGGCTCCTGAAGGCGGTCCGCAAGTTCGATCCCGACCAGGGCGTGAAGTTCATCTCGTACGCCGTGTGGTGGGTGCGCCAGGCCGTCCTCAAGGCGCTCGCCGAGCAGACCCGCTCCGTGCGCATCCCGCTCAACCAGAACTCCCAGCTCATCCGCCTGTCGCGCGCCGAAACGGTGCTGGCGCAGGTCCTGAAGCGCGACCCGACCGACCACGAGCTCGGCCGTCTCCTCGACGAGACCCCGGAGCAGGTCCGCGCCTCCAAGCAGATGTCGGCCACCGAGCTCTCGCTCGACGCCCCGGTGGACCGCAGCGATCGCGAAGCCTGCACCCTCGGCGAGCGCTTCGCCGGCCAGGACGGCATCGAGATCGAGGAAGTCACCGACTTCAAGCTGATGCGCGAGACGATCGACAAGGTCTTCCAGCGCTATCTCACCCCGCGTGAGCGCAAGATCCTCCACCTGTACTACGGGCTGGACGAAGGGGCCGAGGCGATGACCCTGGAGAAGATCGGCGCACTCATGGGCGTGACCCGCGAACGCATCCGCCAGATCCGCGAGCGTGCCTTCGAGAAGCTGCGCACCTCGCCGGAAGGACGTTCGCTCATGGGCTTCTGGTCCCCGACCTGAGCGCTCCCTCAGTCTGACCCCACCCGCCGGGCCCCCCGAGAGGGCCCGACGTGATCTCCCGCGAGGAGCCGAGCCTTTGATTGGCTCGGCTCTTCGCGCATCTTGAAGGGTGCCTGTGGAGACCCTCCGCCGGATCGTCGGCGACCGCCATGTTCTCACCCGCAGCAGCGAGCTGCTGGTGTACGAGAACGACGCCCTGCCGGGCTACCACCAGCGCCCGTCGCTGGTGGTGCTGCCGGGCACGCGCGACGAGGTCGTGGCCGTGGTCCGTGCGCTCTACGCCGCTGGTCTTCCCTGGGTCGCGCGCGGCGCGGGGACCGGACTCTCGGGGGGCGCGCTCGCCGATGGCGTCGTGCTGCTCGGGCTTCATCGACTGAAGCGCATCATCTCCGTCGATCCGGTCGCGCGACTCGCCGTGGTGGAACCGGGAGTCGTGAACGCGAACCTCACCAAGGCGGCGACCCCGTTCGGGCTGCACTATGCGCCCGACCCGTCGAGCCAGACGGCCTGCACGATCGGCGGGAACGTCGCCGAGAATGCAGGTGGACCGCACTGCCTGAAGTACGGCGTCACGTTGAATCACGTGCAGGCGGCGACGGTCGTGCTCCCAGACGGCGAGATCGTGTCGCTCGCCGTCCCGTCCGACCAGGACGCCGCGCTCGACCTCATGGGCGCATTCGTGGGGAGCGAAGGATGCTTCGGGGTGGCGCTCGACATCACGGTGCGGTTGACCCCGAATCCCGAGGGGATCCGCACGATGCTCGCCGACTTCGCGTCGATGGACGACGCGGCGCGCGCCACGAGCGCGATCATCGCCGCCGGGATCCTCCCGGCGGCGCTCGAGCTGATGGACGCAGCGACGATCGCAGCGGTGGAAGCCTCGGTGTATGCGGCGGGGTATCCGACCGACTGCGCCGCGGTGTTGCTCGTCGAGGTCGATGGGCCCGAGATCGGGCTCGACGACGATGCCGCCGCAGTCGCCGCGCTCTGCCGCGACTGCGGCGCCCGCGAGGTGCGCGTCGCCCGCGATGCCGCGGACCGCGCGCGTCTCTGGCAGGGGCGCAAGAAGGCCTTCGGCGCGATGGGACGCGTCGCGCCGCATCTCGCCGTGCAGGACGCGGTCGTCCCGCGCACGCGACTCGCTCCGATCCTCGCGAAGATCGCCGACATCGGGACGCGCTACGGCGTGCACGTGTGCAACGTATTCCACGCCGGCGACGGGAATCTCCATCCCAACGTCCCCTACAACGCCGACGACCCGGACGAGAACGCGCGCGTCCACGCGGCGATGAAGGAGATCATGGAACTGTGCGTGGCCGAGGGCGGGACGATCAGCGGCGAGCACGGCGTGGGCTTCGACAAGCTCCCGCACATGGAGAAGCTCTTCCCCGGTGATTCGCTCGACGCGATGTGCCGGCTGCGCGACGCGTTCGATCCGCTGCGGCGTGCGAATCCGGGGAAGGTCGTCCCCTCTCACGCCTGCCGCGAATGGATCTCGGCGCCGGGGTTCTCGGCATGACCGCCGTGCTCACGCCCGCCACCACGGACGAACTCGCTGCGATGGTGCGCAGCGCGGCTGCGGATGGTCGCGGGCTCGCGGTGCGCGGAGCGGGGAGCTGGCCGCTCGCGCTCGACCGTGCACAGGACAGGGCGACTCCGATCTCCACGAGCGCCCTGCGCGGGATCGTCGAGTATGTCCCGGGCGATCTCACCCTGACCGCGCGGGCCGGAACGACGCTCGCCGAGATCGACGCCGCGACGCTTGCCAATGGCCAGTGGTGTCCTCTCCTCCCGTGGGGGAGCGACGAGGGGACACTCGGCGCCACCTTCGCCACCGCGAGTACCGGCCCCTTCCGCAGCGCCCTCGGCGCACCGCGCGACCTCGCCCTCGGGGTGGAGTTCGTCGACGGCACCGGCGCCACCGCGCGGGGCGGCGGACGCGTGGTGAAGAATGTCGCGGGCTTCGATCTCACCCGCCTGATGGTCGGCTCGTGGGGGACGCTCGGGATCATCACCGAGGTGAGCGTGCGGCTGCGCGCACTCCCGGCGGTGGATCGCACCGTCGCCGTGCATTGCGACCCCGAGGATGCCGCTGTGATGGAGCGACTCGCGACGTTCCGCCGCGGGCCCTTCGCGCCGATGGCCTGTGAGCTGCTCCGTGAGGATCAGGGAGGCGCACTCGGCCTCGGCACGTCGCGCGTGCTGGTGCGCGTCGGCGGGAACCGTGCCTTCGTGGACGAATCGCTCCGTCGATTGGGCGAACTCGGACCGATCGCTGAGCATGAGACCGGCGTGTGGACGCGCTACCGCGCGCTCGACCCGCACGTGCGACATTTCGCCGACGCCTTCGCGACACCGCTCGCGGCGCGGGTGAAGGCGAAGTTCGATCCCCACGGGATCCTCAATCCACGCGTGCTCGGCGCGCTCAGCGGCGCGGTGCGCGCATGAACGGACCCACGAACGAAGCCGCCCGGCGTCTCCTCCCCGGCGCGGAACTGTGCGTGCACTGCGGCTTCTGCCTGCAGGCCTGCCCGACGTACCTCGCACTGGACGACGAGAACGATTCGCCGCGCGGGCGCATCGTCCTGATGAAGGGGCTCGCCGATGGATCGCTCGCGACCAGCGACCCGGCAGTGCTCGAGCATCTGGACCGGTGTCTGGGGTGTCGCGCCTGTGAGACTGCGTGTCCCTCCGGCGTGCCGTACGGGCGCCTCATCGAACAGACGCGAGAGCGTCTCGTCGAGGAACGGCCGTTGCCCTTCGTGGCGCGCGCCATCCTGTGGACGTTCGCGCGACAGTGGTCGCTCCTCGCGGCCATGGCGGCGGCCCGACTGCTGCGCGCCTCGGGGATCGCCGCCCTGCTGTCCCGGCTCCCCGGGAGCGCCGGCTTCGGGATGGCGATGTTGCACTCCACCCGGCGTGGCGCGCATCCGATGCCCTGGACTCCGAGTGCGAGCGGTGAGCGCGGGACGGTGGCGACGTTGGATGGGTGCGTCATGGAAGGACTCTTCGCCGATGTGAACCGCGCGACCGAGCGCACACTCAGCGAGAACGGCTACAAGGTGAAGCACGCCGCGGGACAGCGCTGCTGCGGAGCGCTCCACGCCCACGCGGGCGATGCCGCCACCGCGCGCGACCTGGCCCGGACGAACATCGCCGCGTTCGAACGGAGCGGCGCTGCGTTCGTCGCCGTGAACTCCGCCGGCTGCGGCGCGATGCTCAAGGAATACGGCCACCTCCTGCACGACGACCCGCAGTGGTACGAGCGCGCCGTGCTGTTCGCGGCGAAGGTGCGCGATGTCAGCGAACTGCTCGCCGCTGCCGGTCCGAAGGCGGGAGCGTCGATCGGCAAACGGGTGACCTACGATGCACCCTGCCACCTGATGCATGGTCAGCGGGTGGTGAATCCACCGCTCGCCGTGCTGGGTGCCATCGAAGGGCTGAACCTCGTGCCCCTGAACGATTGTGAACAGTGCTGCGGCAGCGCCGGGATCTACAATCTGATCGAGCCCGAGGTGTCGGATCGCGTGCTCGCGCCGAAACTCGCGAACATCGCCGCGACGGAAGCGCAGATCGTCGCGACCGGGAACCCGGGCTGTCTGATGCAGATCGGCGCCGGACTCGCGCGATCCGGGAGCCTGACGGTGGCGCGACATCCGGTGGAGTTGCTCGACGCGTCCTACGCGCGCCGGGCACGTGCGGGGCGTCGCGAATGACCCGTCCCGTCCTCCTCCTCGAGTTCGACGACCTGCTCGTCGGCACTCGCGAGCAGCGACTGGCGGCCCTGCGCGAGTCGTTGCGTCCGGAGGGGATCGAGATCGACGACGACCGGTACGACACGACCTGCGCCGGCCTCACCATGAGCGAGGCGGTGCGCGCCGCCGCACGCGGGACGGCGCTGGAACTCGACGAGACCGGGCTCGATCTGGCATCGATGCGCGCCGCCGCGGCCCAGGCCACCGCGAGTTCCCGCGGCATCCGGCTCGTGCCCGGCGCGGCGGAGTTCGTGAGGAGCGCGGCCACGCGCGCGGTGATCGGACTCGTCGCGGCCACCTCGCGCTCGGAGGTGACGCAGGTGCTGGAACTCGCGGAGCTCTCCGACCATTTCAGTCACGTCGGATGCGAGGACGACGGCGGTCCCCGCGCCACCCTCGCCGAACGCTGGCAGGGTGTGCGACGACGGCTCGTCGCACGCGTTTCCGCGAGCGAGGGTTCGGCCGCGGTGATCGTGGCGCTCTGCGGCACCGGCGCCGGGATCGACGCCGCGAGAGGACCCGGGGTCCGCGTCTTCGCGGCCGGTGCGATCGCCGCGTCGATCGCCTTCCGCGCCGACGGATGGATCCCCTCGCTCGAGAAGCTGTCGCTGTCCGATGTCCTGGCCATGGAGGCCCATTCCGAATGACGACCCCGACCGTACTCGCTCCCGGCTTCACGATGCGTGACGATTTCGGCGATGTCACCGCCGAATATGAGGCGCTCCGCGCAGGGGCAGGACTGGTGGATCGCAGCGGCCGGCTCCGGATGATCTTCGCCGGGGCGCAGCCCGCCGCGACGCTCACGGGACTCGTCACGAACGACGTGGTCGCGCTGCGTCCCGGCCAGGGGCACTTCGCCGGTGCGCTCACGAACAAGGGGAAGATCATCGCCGACGTACGCATCCTGGCACGCGCCGACGACCTGCTCGTCGACACCGGCGAGGACTGCGGCCCCGCCTTCGCGGCGATGATCCGCAAGTACGTGAACCCGCGGCTCGCGACCTATTCCGATGTGTCGGCGGTGCTGCGTTGCGTGGGCGTGTACGGCCCCGACAGCGCGGCGGCCGTCGCCGCCGTCCTCGGGTGCGACCTGCACGCGGTCATTGCGCTCGCGCCCCACCACCATCTCCGCGCCGAGTTCGACGACGCTCCCATCGATCTCCTGCGCTCGCCCGCCATCGGCGGCGAGGGCTATGACTGCTTCGTCCCCGTGGAACGCGCCGCCGCCCTCTGGTCCGCGTTCGAGGTCCATGGCGCGCGCCCGGTTGGGCGTACCGCCTTCGAGATCGCCCGGGTCGAAGCGGGGGTCCCCCGCTGGGGCGTCGACATGACCGACGACACCCTCGCGCAGGAAGCGGGCTTCGATGCCCTGCACGGGATCTCCTACACCAAGGGGTGCTACACGGGGCAGGAGACGGTCGCGCGCGTGCATTTCCGCGGCCACGTCAACAAGGAGCTGCGCGTGGTGCGCTCCGCTCTTCCGCTCGAACGCGGGGCTGCGATCGTCGACGCCGAGGGAAATGTCGTCGGCGACATCCGCAGCGTGGCCATCTCTCCGCGCCACGGGCCTCTCGCCATCGCCATGGTCCGTCTCGCGAACCTCGAGGGACTGGTCGCGGTCACCGCCGACGGCGCCCGCGCGCCCATCACGGTGGACGCCGCTACGGCTTAGCGACGGGGACGTCCGAGGCGTGGAAGTGGCTGATCAGCCAGCGGCCATCGACCTTGCGCCACACGAAGGTCCGACGCCGAACGGTGGTCGGCTCGTGGATCTGGAAGTTCACGACGCCGAGGGTCGGTGACGCGTCGATCTGCATCGCCTCCGGCACGAGCGAGAGCCGCGGGGTCGTCGGCTTCGCCTTCTCGACGAACGCGCTGAAGATCCGGTCCACCGCGCCCTTCCCATTCGCCCGGTCGCTCTGTGCGGTCGGCACGAAGGCCGTGATGTCGTCCGCGAAATACGCCGACATCCCCTTGGCATCCAGCGCGTTCAGCGCGCCCATGAAGCCCTGCATCGCCCGGCGGAGCTGCGCCTCATCGGTGCCTTGAGCGTGCAGCGCGGCGAGGGGCGCCACGGCCAGGAGACAGAGGGCTGCCAACAGGGTGCGGGCACGAAGCATGAGAGCCGATCCACGTGGAGGACGGCGTAACTTACACTGCGGTTATCGCCGCAGGCGAGGGCCCGTCAGATCGAGAGTTCGAAGCGGCAGCAGGACGCGCCGGCCGCCATGCACGCGGTCTCCGTCACGCGGGTCCGCGGACTCACGAGCGTCAGCAACAGTTCGCGGAAGGTGGCCGCGTAGAACTGGCACTCGCTGTCGGCCCCATGGAGGCCGCGACACATCGCGCACTCATGGAACTCCACCACCGTCGGCGAGCCGTATCGCACGACGAAGCGTGCACTCCCGGCGAAGGTCCAGCTGTTGCGCTGGATCGCGGTCAGGAGGATCCGCAGCGCGATCGACGCCGGCGCGAGCTTCATCACCACCTGCGCGATCCTCGGGATGCGGTTGGCGAGCAGATAGCGCGCCGTGCCGACCCCCGAGGCATCCATCACCCGGTGCCCCTCCTCGGCACCGAACCGCCGCAGCGTGGCGTGCACCACCGAGAGGACATCCTCCTCCGGCACCATCTCCGTGGGGAGTCGGTCGAGGCGCCACGGCGTCCCCGCGATCACCCGTGCGGCGTCCTCCTCTCCGTAGCGGGCACGGATGACCGCCACCGTCTGCAGGATGGCGTTCGGACCGATCCGCCCCGCCACGTCGGCGTGCGCATGCCCTGCGCTGGCCATCCCTGCGACCGCGGTCATATGGAGCGCGAGTACATCCCCGGCGTCGGCGCCTCGCCCAGATAGGCGTCGAAGGCCATGCAGATGTTGCGGAGGAAATACCGTCCGAGTGGGGTCACGCTGATCCGATCCTCACCGAGTCGCACCAGTCCGTCATCCACCAACGGGTGCAGACGAGCAATGGAATCCTTGAAGTACTCGCGGTTCCCCGCGAGCGGGTACTCCAGATTGCACATCAGCTCCATGATGATGTGCTGCCGACGCACATCGTCCTCGCTCGAGGTGTGCCCCCGTACGATCGGGAGGCGACCCTCGTCGATGGGCGTGCGCCAGTCCTTCAACTCGGCGGCGTTCTGGGCGAACACCCCACCCACCTCGGAGATCGCGCTCATCCCGAAGGCGAGCAGGTTCTCCGCCGGCATGGTCGTGTAGCCCATGAAGTTCCGGTGCAGCGCGCGTGCCTGCTGCGCGTGCGTGAGCGCATCGTGCGGTGCGGCGAAGTGATCGAGTCCGATCCACCGATAGCCGGCCGACTCGAACAGATTCACCGCCATCGCGAACTGCGCGAACCGCTCGCGCGCGCCCGGCAGCTCCTCGTCCCGGATGGCGCGCTGATGCGGGCGCATCCAAGGCACGTGCGCGTAGCCGAAGCAGGCCACGCGGTCCGGCTGCAGATCCAGCACGTGCATCACCGTCTGCGCCATCGAGGCACGGGTCTGCCGCGGCAGTCCGTACATCACATCCACGTTCAGCCCTTCGAAACCGGCGGCGCGCGCCTGGTCGCACATCTCACGAACGAGCGAGAGCGGTTGCAGGCGTCCGATCGCCTCCTGCACCTCCTCGTCCAGGTCCTGCACACCGAAACTGATGCGGTTGAAGCCGAGGGCGCGCAGGTGCTGCAGCTGCACCCGCGAGCACTGCCGCGGGTCGGCCTCGATGGAGAGCTCCGCTCCGGGAGCGATGTCGAAGCGCTTGGAGAAGATCTCGAAGGCCCGCGTCAGCTGCGGGACGCTGAGGAGGTTGGGCGTACCGCCCCCCCAGTGCATCTGCGTGACGAGCGGCGAGGGCCCGAGCTTGGCCAGCACCATGTCGATCTCCTTCTCGAGTCCGTCGAGATAGGCATCGATATGCGCGGCGCGGCGGGTGACCAGCATGTTGCACCCGCAGTAGAGACACTTGCGGGCACAGAAGGGGAAGTGCGCATAGAGGGCGAAGGTCCCCTCATTGCCCGTGCGTTCCAGCGCCGCCTGGTACTCCACCGAACCGAAGGACGGCGACCAGTTCGGGACCGTGGGATAGCTCGTATACCGCGGTCCCGGCCGATCGTATCGGTCGATCAGCTCGATGGGTACCTGCTCCTGCGCCATGGCCTGCTCCTCGGCTCAGATCTTCGGAACTTGGATCGTCGGACTCGGCGTGCTCGACTCGATCGTGCCGACCCCACCCCCCGCCTCGCGATCGTCCATCGCCTCGGCGGTGAAGTCGGATCCCGGCGGCGGGCCATGCACCTCGGTCGGACCGCAGGCCGACGCCGTGCGCAGCATCGACTCGCGCTTCTTGCGCGCTGCCGGATCCTTCGGCTGCGCCTTCTCGATCTGCGCGAGCTGATCCTTCGACATCATCTTCTTCTCGTCGAAGCCCCAGTCGATCTTGCTCGGCTGGCCCCAGTAGTTGATGCGGCCGAGGTCGTAGAAGCGGCGCTGCACGCTGCCCTTGAGGAAGGCCTTGAGGCAGCCGCGGAGGTACTTCCGCTTGTACGGGTCGCGCGCCCACGGGTAGCTGAAGAGCGCCTTCTTGAAGTAGTAGCGGCGATAGTTGTTCATCACGCCGCTCAGCACCTGCTCGCGCGTCATGCAGTCCGGCTGGATGATCGGTGTCACGAAGTTGTACTTCGCGTAGTCGCGCACTTCGACCTTGCTCGCGAGTTCCTGGAACAGATCCGAGAAGGGCCACGGCGTGTACATGTTCCAGTTCACCATGTCCGCTTCCCAGTCGAGCGCCATCTTGTAGGTCTCTTCGATGGTCTCGGCGGTCTCGTTCTCGAGGCCGACGATGAACTGCGCCTCGGTCACCATGCCGGCGTTGTTCAGCAGACGGATCGCCTTCTTGTTGGTGGCGATCGTCGTCTCCTTGTTGAAGCGGTCGAGCTTGAGCTGTGCCGCCGCTTCGGTGCCGAGCGAGACGTGGACCAGCCCCGCCTTGCGATAGTGCGGGAGCAGCTCCTCGTCGCGCATGATGTCGGTCACGCGGGTGTTGATCCCCCACTGCACCGGCAGATTGCGCTTGATCAGCTCGTCGCAGAGGGCGATGAACTTCTTGCGGTTGATCGTCGGCTCCTCGTCGGCGAGGATGAAGAAGCCGACCTTGTGCTCCTCCACCAGTCGCTGGATCTCGTTCACGAAGAGGATCGGATCACGCGAGCGATAAGTCCGCCAGAACTTCCACTGGGAACAGAAGGAGCAGGTGAAGGGACAGCCGCGCGCGAAGCTCGGCACCGCGACACGCGTGTTGAGCGGGATGTAGATGTACTTCTGCCACTCGAGCAGCCCCCAATCGGGATTGAGGTTGTCGAGCTTCTGGATCGGCGGATGCGCGACCGTGGCGATCGTCTTGTCATTCTCGACGAAGGCGATCCCCTTGATGTTGTGGCGCTCCTCGTCGATCGTGCCGTTGTCGATGGCCTGCAGGAGATTGACGACGACTTCCTCGCCTTCACCGCGCACGATATAGTCGATCCACGGCGCTTCCGAGAACACCTGCTGGTACATGAAGGTGCCGTGGATGCCGCCCAGCACGAGCTTCGCGCGCGGGAAGAGCCGGCGCGCCATCTTGAGCTGTTCCTGCGCCTTGTAGATGGCAGGGGTGATGGCGGTGACCATCACGACATCGGGCTTCTCGTCCTTGAGCATGACCTCAAGTGCCGGATCCTCGATGTTGTTCGTCATCGCATCGATGAAGCGCAGGTCGGTCATCCCGGCCGACTTGAGTGCGCCGCTGATGTACGCGGCCCACGCCGGCGGCCAGTTCCCGGCGATCTCTGCACCGCCGGAGTGATAGTTCGGATGAAGGAGGATGATCCGCACGTGCGCGCCCCTGAGGTTGGTGTCAACGTAGCGTTACGTTCGTATTGTATATCCCTGATGACGGTGTACGATGTAGGAGAAATGCCCACACCACGTGGGCAGGTTACTGACGTAGCTAACCGGTAACCGGATTGCTGGATCTCTTCTATGGAAGCACCGCGCACACACGCGCGTTCGTCACCTACCACACCACGACGATGCCGTCTCGCACGTTCCGCTCTCAACTCCGGCTGGCCGCGCTGTCACTCGTGACGTCGGCCTGTGCGCTCGGCACCCGATCACCGTCGGCAGAACTGGTATCCGAGATACCATTCTCCACGCAGACGCTCGCGCGTAGCGGCGACGGAGCACCGGTTTATCGGATACCTGCGCTCACTGTCACGCCACGCGGAACGGTGCTGGCAGCCTACGATGCGCGACCCACAGGGAGCGATCTGCCGTCGCACATCGCGATCATGCTCCGGCGCAGCACCGACGGCGGTCGCACCTTCGCGCCGCAGGTCACCGTGCGTTCCGACAGCGCTCCGTTCGGATTCGGGGATCCGAGCTTCGTCGTGGATCGGAAGACGGGGCGCATCTTCCTCTTCCATGCCGCCGGCGTTCGCCAGGGTTTCTTCGGCGCGCACACCGGCATCGGCGCGGATGATCCGGACGTGCTCCACGCGGACTACAGCTACTCCGACGACGACGGCCTGAGCTGGCGACACCGTCGCATCACCGCGCAGATCAAGGATCCGGCGTGGGGTGGACTCTTCGCATCCTCCGGCGAAGGGATCCAGCTCCGTCGCGGCCGGTATGCGGGGCGGTTGATCCAGCAGTACGCCGTCCGCTACCAGGGGGCCAATTGGGCGGCGAGCGCCTACAGCGACGATCACGGTGAGAACTGGCATATAGGCGCGCTCGTCGGACCCGGGAGCGACGAGAACAAGGTCGTCGAGCTCGCCGACGGCACCCTTCTATTGAATATCCGCGCCAAGCCGATGCGCCGGTCGGCGCGTTCGAGCGACGGCGGGGCCACCTGGTCGATCCCGCGCGACGAACCCGCGCTCCCCGACCCGGCCAACAACGGCTCGATCATCCGCTGGGCACCCGACGCGGCACCTGACGACCCGCGTGCGCACTGGCTCCTGTTCAGCAACACCGAGAGCACGACGGCCCGCGTCAACCTCACCATCAAGCTCTCCTGCGACGATGGGCGCAGTTGGCCGGTCCGCCGTACGGTCGAGGCCGGCCCGGCGGCGTACTCCACGCTCACCGTGCTCGGGCGCGATCGGTTCGCCCTGCTGTACGAAGGGGGCGACTATGCGACGATCATGCTGGCGACCTTCGACGCGCGCTGGATCGGAAAGGGCTGCGGCGCCTGACGGCACCGCAGCCCTGTGCGCCACCGATCGCGTGAGCGGTCAGTCGGCGCCGAGCTCCTCGAGCACCTCGTTGCGTGCCGGCGCGAGCGGCAATTCGGGGGCCCGCACACCGGGCGGCACGATCATCGTGGTGCGCCCGCCTTCGCGGAGCACCTTGTCGGCGATGCTGCCGAGGAGGAGTCGCGAGATGCCGCGACCGTGCGTCGAGATCGCGACCGCGTCGGGATCGCTCTCCCGGATGTAGGCCAGGATCGCGCGCGCCGGGTTCGCGTCGACCTCCACCACCGACTTGGCGCGGATCCCGTTCATGTGCAGCTGCGCGCACAGCTCGTCGAGCGATTCCTTGGCGTTCGCAGCGACCACGTTCACGCCGAACGGATCCTGCGGTGCCTCGGCGGCCATCGCCACGCCGTCGCCGGACCAAGGGGGCAGGACCACCTGGAGCAGCTCCAACTCGCTGCCGAAGGCCCGCGTGTACCACATCGCGTAGGGGATGACCTCGTCGGCCAGTTCCGATCCGTCGGTGAGCACGAGCAGGCGGCGCATCTGCGGGGTGCGTCTCGCCGCCTCCTCCGACATCGCGATCACCGGGCAGGGGGCATGGCGCACGACGGAGTCGGTGACGCTCCCGATCCAGGTCGGGACCCATCCCTTGGAGGTATGCGTGCAGCAGACGATCGCGATGGCCGCCATTTCGGTCGCCACCTCGACGATCGTCTCGGCGAGCGGCCCGATCCGGAACTCGGACTGCACGACGAGCCCGGACGTGCTCGCCAGATCCGCGGCGCAGCGCGCGATCCATGCGGCGGCCTCTTCACGGATCTCCTTCTCGACGGCCGCATCGGGGAAGATCGGTCCCACCTCCGGTGGCCCGGCGATCGCGGCCATCGGTTGGTGCACTCGCAGGAGCAGGATCCCGCAGTGGAATCGGCCAGCGAGCTCGACAGCGTGCGGGATGGCGGCATCCGCCGTGGCGGAGCCGTCGAGCGGGACGAGCAGCAGGTTGGGCATGGGGCCTCCCGGGATCGTGGCACCGCGGCTCGACGCTCGGAGCGATGGCGCCGAGGAACGCGTGTACCGAATAGTGCGTGATCCCGCAGGCGGGGGCGTCAGTGATACCGCCCGCCCCCGCCGTCCGAATACCCTACGGTGGTTCCCTGACGCCCGTTACTTCGGCCAGCCGCCCTGCGGGAGCCCCTTGGTCACCTTCAGGGCGTTCTGGAAGTAGAGCTTCTTCAGCACCGCGTCGGGAAGATCCACGCCGTAGAGCTTCCAGAAGGCGTGATAGCCGCGGTAGTAGTCGAAGTAGTCGTCCGACGTCTCGAACACGCGCCAGTAGTACGGGTACTCCTCGGGGTAGTAGGCGTCCTTCCCGAAGAGGATGCGGTCCTGGTACTTGATGAAGAACTCATGCGCGCCACGCGGCTGGCGGCCGATGTCATAGAGCACCGCGCCGACCTCGGCGTACAGGTTCGGCATCTGATCGAACATCTTGCCGAGCCGGGCGAGGTTGTTGGCGTGCCACCCCATGTGCGCGGCGACGAAGGTCGTCTTGGGGTGCTTCCGGAAGAGATTGTCGCGCTCCGTCATCAGCTCCTCGAACTTCGGGAAGCGATCGGGCGGATAGCGACGATCACCGAAGAGCGCGATCTCGAGCCAGCGTTCGTTGTTCAGATCCATCACCTCGAAGAACTCCTGCGGGTCCGCGGTGTGGATGAACACCGGGATGCCGAGTCGTGCGCAGGCGTCCCACACGGGATCGAGATCGGGGTCGTCGATCTTGAGCCGCGTGCCATCGGCCTTCCTGATGGAGAGGCCGAGGCTCTTGGCGATCTCTCCGACGCCGACGGCGCCCGCCTTCACGTCGGCCTCGAGCTGCGCGACCGCCTTCTCCGCCCAGCCCGGTCCGACGTTCCGGAAGTCGATCCCCGCGAGGACGCGGACACGGTCCTTGTTCTTGGGGTTCGCGTTCACGGCGGCCATCGCACGCGTGATGCGGTCGCCCGACATGTTGTCGGCGGCCACCATCATGCGGACGTTGAGCGAGTCGAGCTGCGCGATGAGACCGGCGACACTCTCGGGGGAGTTGAGCAGCCCCTGCGGATGTCCGTGGTAGTCGATGGCCGGGTACTTGGCGCTCTTCACCATGTGCACCGGGGTCACGAGCGTGGAGCGCGGACGGTAGTCCACGATGCTCGGCGCCGGGAACTGCGGGGCCTGACAGCTCCGGGGCCGCACCTCGGTGCTCCCGGGCGGGCAGGTCTCGCCAGCCTGGATGGTGGTGCGAGGTGCGCCTCCACGCCCGCCGCCCGGGGCGCCTCCCTGCCGACCACCCGGGGGATCCTGGGCGAGCGCGGTGGAGGTGGTGAGGGCGACGAGGGACGCAGCGAGAACGAGGTGGCGCATAGGAGCTCCAGGTGAGGCGCGTCCACCAATTTGGCACGGGGGAGGCGGGTTCGCCTCCCCCGTGGGGTGGTCACCTGGGAGTCGGACGCCCCTCGCGCGCGATCTGTCTGCGAAGCATGAGCGACTGCGCTGCGGACGCCACGGAGCCGGCCACGAATGAAAGCGCGACACCACTCGACAGGAACCAGAGGAAGAACAGTGTCGTCGCACCGGCGACGATCGCGGCGACCCGAGGCGCCACTGGCGAGCCAGGCGCGGCCGGCGTCATGGCGGCCGCAGCCGAGGCGAACACCGTCGCGAGCACGAGGAGTCGCGCGTCCGTCGTTGCGAGATCGGTGATCCACAGGAAGCGCTGCTTCGCGCCGAGTCCACTCCGCACGGCGGCGAAGAGCCCGTTCAGCAACGGCAGCTGCACGCCGATCATCGCGAACGAGGTCGGATTGAAGAGCCGAACGCCGTGGGTCCGGCGCAAGGCGGCCATCTCCTTGTAGAGACGTACCGGATCAGTGGCGTGGGTCCGCTGCAGACGATCCATCTCGGGCTTGATCGCGGCGAGTGCCGCCTGGTTCGCACGCGCCCGACGCGCCAGTCGCAGGCCGAGGGGGATCATGGCCAACCGCACTGTCAGCGAGACGATGAAGATGCTCCCGCCGATGCTGCCGCCGCAGCTGTGCGCCACCGCCAGCAATACCGAGCGTATGAGCTCGACGAACGCGAACCACATGAGGGCCCCCGGGAGACGGAAAGAACGATGCCTTCCTCTCTACGAAGCGCGGCTCGATCGGTTTCGTCCGGAGCGCTGTGGAGTCAGAAGAGCCAACGCGGGACCTTGGCCTTGTACGCGCTCCACTCCGCGGGGTGCGCCTCCGCGAGGAAGGGCTCCTCGTGGAGCAAGATCCGCAGGTGGAACGAGAGGCCGACCACCGCGAGGTACCCGAAAAGCGCGAGCGACTGGAAGAGCAGATGCCACCCCAACAACACGATGAGCACCGCGATGTACATCGGGTTCCGCGACCAGCGATATGGACCTGACACGACCAACTCGCGTGGCGGGTCCCACGGGGCGAGCGTCCCGCGTCCGGAAACGAAGAAGTCGCGGACGCACCAGAGCAGCAGCAGTGAGCCGAGGGCGACGACCGCCCACCCGGTGTGATGCCAAGGGTGGTCGGAGGCCGGACGGAAGAACAGGAGTGGTGTCAGGTACGCGACCACGCCCGGCAGTGCCAGGAAGGCAACGAGTGCGCGGAGCAGCGAAGGAGGTTCCGTCGGCATCGGCCTTCCTCCTCGTCGGGAGCTCGGTGAGGCGCTAAGAGCAGGATACCAGGAGAACGGCGAAGGGCGCGACCACCGAGGTGATCGCGCCCTTCTGCTGTCTGAGGAAGAGAGCCGAGACTACGGCTTCTTCGGGGCCGGGGTCGCAGCAGCCGGAGCGGCAGCGGCCGGGGCAGCGGCGGCCGGAGCGGCCATCGCGGTCGTGTCCTTCTTGGTCGTGTCGACCGGGGCGGCGGCCGGGGCGGCCATCGCTTCCGGGGCCTTCGCCTCTTCCTTCTTCGCTTCGCCGCACGCCGCAATGGCGAGCACCGAGGCCACAAGCGCGATCTTCTTCATGGGAAATCTCCTTAAGCGTACTGGTTGGCACAGTCGAGACTGCGCCAAATACGCAGTCCTCGGACAGCATCCCAATCTACCTCTTTTGAGGGAGACGGTCAAGGGGCCCGATGCCCCCCAAGTCCAATAGTCGCAAGATGTTCGCTCGAAATCCGGGACCGCCGCCGCCCTCTCCGGTCCATGCGCCGTTTGGGGGAGAGTCCCGCTTCCCCTCGAATCACGAGTCAAATCATTGGAAATAAAGCATTTACAACCCTCATTCCCTGCATTTGCCCGCTGGAACCAACGCGCACGCGTCGCGGTTAGATTTCCAGCGCTCATCAGCCTTCGCGGAGGTACCGTTTGGCCAGCCCCCTCCCGACCCTCGACAGCGAGCCGCGCACGATCCGCGGCGCCTGCCCGCACGACTGCCCGGACACCTGCGCCACACTGGTGACGGTCCAGAACGGTCGCGCCACCCGCATCCAGGGAGATCCGGACCACCCGGTCACGAGCGGGTTCCTCTGCGCGAAGGTCAATCGCTATCTCGAACGGACCTATCACAAGGACCGTCTCACCACGCCGCTCAAGCGCGTGGGACCCAAGGGGAGCGGACAGTTCGTCCCCGCCACGTGGGACGAAGCGCTCACCGACATCGCCGCGAAGCTCAACGCCATCCGCGCGAGCGCGCACGGTCCGCAGTCGATCCTCCCGTATTCGTACGCGGGGACGATGGGCTACGTGCAATCCCAGTCCATGGACCGCCGATTCTTCCATCTGATCGGCGCGTCCAAACTCGACCGCACCATCTGCGCGACGGCCGGCGCCACGGGAATGCAGATGACGGTCGGCGCGAACATCGGCGCCGACGCCGAGGGCGCCAGCGAGAGCGATCTGATCATCCTGTGGGGGACCAACACCCTCACCTCGAACCCGCACTTCTGGCCCTTCGTGCTGCAGGCGCGCGAGAAGGGAGCGCGGGTGCTGTGCATCGACCCGATCCGCACGCGCACGGCGGACCAGTGCGACGAGTGGATCGCGATCCGCCCCGGCACCGACGCCGCGCTCGCGCTCGGCCTCATGCATGTGCTCTTCGCCGACGGACTCCAGGACGACGACTACATCGCGAAGTACACCCTGGGCGGCGATCAGCTCCGCGAGCGGGTCAAGGAGTATCCGCCGGCGCGCGTCGCACAGATCACCGGGCTCGCCGAGGAGCGCATCGTGGCCCTCGCGCGCGAGTACGGAGGCGCGAAAGCCGCCTTCATCCGCGTGAACTACGGACTGCAGCGGCACGCGGGCGGGGGGATGGCGGTGCGCACGATCGCCTGCCTGCCGGCGGTGAGCGGACACTGGCGTCGCGCGGGCGGCGGCGTCCTGCTCTCGAGCAGCGCGAACTTCCAGTTCAACAAGCAGCGGCTCGAGCGTCCCGATCTCTCGCCCCCCGTGCGCACGATCAACATGATCCGGCTGGGCGAGGCGCTCACCCTACCCGACGCCGGCGTGGGTGGCCCGCCCGTGCAGGCGATGATCGTGTACAACTCGAATCCCGCTGCGGTCGCGCCCGACACCAACGAGGTGCGACGCGGGCTCGCCCGTGAGGATCTCTTCACGGTGGTGCTCGAGCACTTCCAGACCGACACCGCCGACTGGGCCGACTGGGTGCTCCCCGCCACGACGCAGCTCGAGCACTGGGATGTGCACTTCGCCTACGGCCATCTGTATGCGACGCTCAACCAGCCGGCGATCGCGCCGATGGGCGACGCCAAGTCGAACGCCGAGATCTTCCGGCTGCTCGCTGCCAGGATGGGACTCGAGCACGAGTGCCTGCATGACGACGACATCACGCTCGTGAAGCAAGCGCTCGACACATCGGGATCGCGTATGGAGGGGGTGACCTTCGATGCGCTCATGGAGCACGGCTGGGTGCGCCTGAATGTGCCGCGCCCGTATCTGCCCTACGCCGAAGGCGGGTTCACGACGCCGAGCGGCAAGTGCGAGTTCTACTCGGAGCGGATGGCGCAGATGGGGCTCGACCCCCTGCCCGCCTTCATCGCGCCGTACGAGTTCCCCGATCTGGTGCCCGAGTTGGCGGCGAAGTATCCGCTGACGTTGATCTCGAGCCCACGGCATCAGTTCCTCAACAGCACCTTCGTGAATGTGGACTCGCTGCGCCGGAACGCCGAACCGGAATGCATGATCCATCCGGTGGATGCCTCACGGCGTGGGATCATGGATGGCGCGCGGGTGAACATCGCCAACGATCGCGGTGGGTTCCAGGCGATCGCACGCGTGACCGACGCCGTGCGCGAGACGGTGGTGTGGGCGCCGTCGATCTGGTGGCTCAAGCTCACCGGCGACGGCGAGAACGCGAACGCCACCACGTCACAACGAGAGACCGATCTGGGGCATGGCCCCGTGTTCTACGACAACCTGGTAGAGGTATCCGCCGCGTGAGCGCTCCGACCCTTCCGACGACCCTGGGCGCCCTGCGGCGCTCGCCCTTCGCGACTCCCGACCGTGCGCATCGCACGGTGAAGGACGAGATGCGCAAGAACCTCATCACCAAGCTCGCCGCCGAAGGCGCGCTCTTCGACGGCGTCCTCGGCTACGAGGACACGGTGATGCCGCAGATCGTGAATGCGCTGCTCTCCAAGCACAACTTCATCTTGCTCGGACTGCGCGGCCAGGCCAAGTCGCGCATCCTGCGCGCGCTCACGACGCTGCTGGACGATGTGATGCCGATCGTCGGGGGAAGCGAGATCAACGACTCGCCCTTTCACCCGATCTCCAAGTATTCGCGGGAACTGATCGCGAGTGCCGGTGACGACACACCGATCGCGTGGGTGAGCCGGGATCAGCGCTACGTGGAGAAGCTGGCGACGCCGGATGTGACGGTGGCCGATCTCATCGGCGACCTGGACCCGATCAAGGCGGCACGCGGCGGCCATATGCTGAGCGACGAGCTGACGATCCACTACGGGATGCTCCACGCGCGAACCGGGGGATCTTCGCGCTGAACGAGTTGCCCGATCTCGCGGGGAAGGTGCAGGTCGGTCTGTTCAACATCATGCAGGAAGGGGATGTGCAGATCAAAGGCTACCCCGTGCGCCTGCAACTCGACGTGCTGCTCTGCTTCACCGCGAACCCCGAGGACTACACCGCGCGCGGCAAGATCATCACCCCGCTCAAGGACCGGATCGGGAGCGAGATCATCACGCACTATCCGGAGACGGTGGAGCTCGGGATGAGCATCACCGCGCAGGAGGCGTGGACCAAGCGCGGCGCCGAGCGTCCGGTGAGATTGTCGCCACTGCTGAGCGAGTTGGTGGAGCGCGTGGCGTTCGAAGCGCGCAATGACAAGCGGATCGACAAGCGCAGCGGCGTGAGCCAGCGCCTGCCGATCACGGTGATCGAGAATGTGGTGTCGAACGCCGAGCGTCGGGCGATCCGCAACGGGGAGAACGAGATCGTACCGCGCCTCGCGGACGTGTACGCCGCCCTGCCGGCCATCACCGGCAAGATCGAGCTCGAGTACGAGGGAGAACTGGTGGGCGGCGCGGCGATCGCCCGCGAGCTGATCCGTCGCGCGGCCGATGGCGTGCTCAAGGAGCATGCGCCGGGCGCGGACACCGACGACATCGTGATCTGGTTCGACGGGGGCTCGGCGCTGCAGGTGAGCGACGACGCGAGTTCGAGCGTGATGCGGAAGGCGTTCGAGGTGGTGCCGGGGCTGATCGACCTGGTGACGAACAACGGGCTCGCGAACCCGCGGGACGATGCGTTCACGGCGGGCGCGTGCGAGCTGGTGCTCGAGGCGCTGGTGGCGCGGCGGCGGTTGAGCCGGAGCGATCAGGGGCAGTATGCGCGAGCGGCGCGGGAGGAAGGGCGGCGCCGGCGGGGGAATCCGGAGGAGATGTAGAGCACTCGAACAGGCGCCGCGTCGATCGCGGCGCCTGTGTCGTTCACGCCTCCCGCACCTCCGGATACCTCCGGAACGCCCACACCGTGAACGCGAACATCACCGCCGCCATCCCGCCGATCGCCCACGCCGAGCTGCTCTGACGCGCCAACCAGCCGGCGAAGAACGACCCGATGGGGTTCATCCCCACGTACATCATCACGTAGATCGACATCACGCGCCCACGAAGTGCGTCGGGGACGCGCGACTGCAGCAGCGAGTTGATGAGCGCGTTGTTCGTGATCGCCGCGAGCCCGCAGAAGAAGAGCATGAGCCCGCTGAGTACCGGCGACGACGACATCGCGAAGACCACGATCGCGAGTCCCATGCCGAGGCTCGAGATGGTCAGCATCTGCCCGCGCGGCAGCAGCTGCCCCGCCCCGGCGATCGCCAGTGCTCCGGCGAGCGCACCGGCACCGAAGCACATCATGAGCGCGCCGTAGCCGCCGGCGTCCAGGTGCAGATGGTCGCGCGCCATCACCGGGAGCAGCGTCAGCACCGGGATGCTCAGCAGCGAGAACACCGTCACCATGCGCATCAGGATCCACATCACCCGATCGTGACGAACATAGCGCAGCGCTTCCTTGAGCCCGTCGATCGGCGATCCGTGCGTCACCACCGGCACCGAGGGATCGCGAGGCGGGAGCTTGATCATCGTGAGCCCGATCAGGACCGACAGATAGCTCAGGGCGTTGAAGCCGAAGCACCACGCCAGCCCCAGTTGCGCGATCACCAGTGCCGCGATGCTCGGCCCCACGATGCGCGCCAGGTTGAACCCGCCGGAGTTCAGCGCGATCGCGTCGAGCAGGTCGTCCTTGTTCACCAGGTCGATGATCAGGCTCTGACGCGCCGGGATCTCGAAGGCGGCGAGCGTCCCGCCCAGGAGGGAGAGCCAGACCAGCCAATGGATCGTCATGTGCCCCGACCAGGCGAACCACCAGATCACGGTTGCCTCGATCAGCATCGCGCCCTGCGCCATCCGCACGAGCTTGAGCTTGTGCGTGCGGTCGGCGAGCACCCCCGCGGGGAGCGACAACAGCAGGATCGGAAACGACCCCGCCGCGCTCACCAGACCGACCATGAAGGGGTCGTTCGAGAGCTCGAGTGCGAGCCAGCCGACCGCGACCTGCTGCATCCAGGTGCCGATCAGCGAGATGGTCTGTCCGACGAAGAAGAGTCGGAAATTCCGGTGCCGCCCGAGGATGCGAAACGGGTTGAATGAGCGGACGGAGGTGGCCATGGATGAAATCTCGCGGGGAACGCCGGTCCGTGGCAGGGCCAGCGCGCGGCGCGCGCAGGTGGCCAGTGCCTTCTCCCACCGAAAGCGTACGCCCGCTGGGGAACACCCTGTCCGAACCGTCAGTTTCCCCAATGGGGCCCATCCGCTTGATTTCAGGGTATCAGGAGAAGGCATGCGCTCACACACCTACACCAAGTTCAGTCCCGAGGCCGCCGACCAGGTGGACCTCCAGTCGTTGCTGGACAACTTGGCCGACTTCCTCCTGCAGTCGGGCTTCGCCGGTGGCGCGCAGTATCACCCCTACTGGGGGGAGACCGGGGACGACGCCGACAAGTCGATGGACGGGCTCCGTCAGGCGATCCTCGACGCCCTGATCCAGAGCGGGCAGTTCACCCCCGAGATGCTCGAAGCGCTCCGCGGTGACGGCGACGACCTCTCCGAGGAGAAGCTCGCCCAGCTGCTCGACGACATCGTCAAGCGCCTGATGGAAGAAGGGTTCCTCAAGATGGAGAACCCGCCGGAGGTCCCCGCCGGTCACCAGGCGGTGACGGGCAAGGGCGGGCTCGCCCAACAGGCCGCCAAGGACGTCCAGTTCAACCTCACCGACAAGGGCGTGGACTTCCTCGGCTACAAGGCGCTCCGCGGGATCCTCTCCTCGCTCGGCAAGTCGAGCTTCGGTTCGCACGACACGCCGTGGCTCTCCACCGGGATCGAGTCCGACGGGTGGAGCAAGCCGTACGAGTTCGGCGACGTGTTGAATCTCGACGTGAACGAGACGCTCAAGAACGCCCTCGTCCGCAACGGGAATCTCGACGTCCCCATTGACCTCGACTACGGCGACCTGATGGTGCGCCAGGCCGAGTATCGCTCGAGCTGCGCCACCGTGCTGATGCTCGACTGCTCGCACTCGATGATCCTCTACGGCGAGGACCGCTTCACGCCCGCCAAGAAGGTCGCACTCGCGCTGACGCACCTCATCCGGACGCAGTTCCCGGGCGATACGCTCAAGGTGGTCCTCTTCCACGACTCCGCCGAGGAGATCCCGCTGGCGGCGCTCGCGGGAGCTCAGGTCGGCCCGTATCACACGAACACGGCCGAGGGGCTGAAGATCGCCCGTCGGCTGCTGATGGCGCAGAAGAAGGACATGCGCCAGATCGTGATGATCACCGACGGCAAGCCCAGTGCGTTGACCATGCCGGACGGGCAGATCTACAAGAACGCGATGGGGTTGGACGCCTGGGTGCTGCAGGAGACGCTGAAGGAGGTCACCGATTGCCGGCGTTCCGGGATCATGGTGAACACCTTCATGCTCGCCCGTGACCCGGCGCTGGTCCAGTTCGTGAAGATGGTCTCGAGCATCACCCGCGGCCGGGCCTATTTCACCAACACGATGTCCCTCGGACAGTTCATCCTCATGGACTTCCTGAAACGAAAGACCAAGACGGTCTCGTAGGTATATCGTGAAGCTGAGCACCCTTCTTCTGACCGCCGTGCTGGCGGCCGCTCCTGCGGCTGCGGCTTGGGGTGCGCCCGTCACCGACGGCGGGCTCTTCGGCGGACCGAAGGTCAAGCCGGATACGGTGGCCGACACCACGTTCTACATCACGAACCGCGTGCGGAAGGCGGGCACCCTGCAGAAGGCGATCGCCGACTCTCTCGAATACGGGTTGGTGGTGGTGCGCTTCACCGAACGTCCCTCGACCTCGCTCGTGGATCAACTGCTGCGGCCGGTGTCGTCGCAGATCGTCGACTCCACCCGCCTGTCGCGCGAGGAGTTCGTGCGCCTGCTCCGGGAGACCGATGAGCGGATCGCACCGACCGGTGATGGCGCGGTGATGTACGTGCACGGCTACGCCACGAGCTTCCGCCGCGGGATCTCGCAGGCGTCGGAGATCATGCACCGTGGGCGGACGGAGGGGCCGGTGATCGTCTTCTCCTGGCCGGCCAACCGTGCGCTGGCCAAGTGGCCCAAGCCGGGCAACCTGATCTCCGGCGCGTACCGCGAGGACTCGGCCACCGCGGTCGCGAGCCAGCCCGCGCTGCGCGAAGCGATCGCCACGGCGCTTAGCGCGACGCGCCCGGGCACGCTCACGCTCCTGGGGCACAGCATGGGGGCGCAGTTGCTCGCCGAGTCGCTGCGCGGGGCGTCCGACGTCCGGACCCAGCTGACCGCGAGTCCGGCTCGCGCGCTCGTGTTCTTCGCGGCCGATATCGGGGCCGCGCGGTTCCGCGATTCGCTCGCCCTGCCGGTGGTCGCCCTCGCGCAGCGGCGCGTGGTGTACGCGGCGAACAACGATCGCATGCTCTCGATCTCGCGCCTCGTGAACCACACGCCGCGACTGGGTCAGGCGCGGGGTGCGCTCCTGCTGGAATCCGAGGACATCGAGATCGTGGACGTGACGGCCGGACTCCGGTCGGACGGCTTCTGGCGCTCGCTCGTCGATCCGCATCACGGGATGCGGTTCGCGGGGAGCGCACTCTACGACTTCTTCGGCGTGATCCGCGGAATGCCCGCGAGCTGCCGCGAGGCGAGCGGCATCGCCTCGCAGGCCGGGGAACGGGTCTGGCGGCTCACGCGAGCGCCGATCCCGTCCACGTTGGGTGCGTGCAACGCCGCCTCAGCCGGCTCCTACTAGCGCTCCATCGGTTCGCATCACGTGGTGCTCCTCTGCCCCCATCTCCGGGGGCAGCAGCTTGTACATCACCGGCGTCACGAGTCGGCTCAGGATCGTCGAGCTGATCAGTCCGCCGATGATCACCGACGCGAGCGGCGAGTAGAGCCCGCTCCCCTGCAGTGCCAGCGGGAGCAGCCCGCCGATCGCGGTCATCGTTGTGAGCACGATCGGGAGGAAGCGGATCCGCCCGGCCTCCTCGATCGCCTCGTCGATGCTGCGCCCCTGTTCGCGCAGCTGATTGGTGAAGTCCACCAGGAGGATCGAGTTCTTGATCTCGATCCCCACCAGTGCCACGAAGCCGATGAGCGCCGTGAACGACAGCGTGTAGCCGGTGAGGAAGAGCGCGACCAGCCCGCCGATCACCCCGAGCGGGATCACGCTCGCCACGATCAGCATGCCGCGGAAGGTCTTGAACTCGAGCACGAGGATCGCGAGGATCCCGAACACCGCGATCAGGATGGCGGTGCCGAGCCCGCCGAACGACTTCTCACGGCTCTCGATCTCTCCCTCAGGCTTGAGTCGGTAGCCCTCGGGGAGCTTCCAGCTCTCGAGCTTGGCGAGGATCTCGCGCGTGATCTTGTCGGTGTTGTAGCCGGTGGAGACCTGCGAGGTCACCAGGATCGACCGGTCGCCATCGGCGTGGGTGATGAGTGGCGGCGAACTCTCGAACTTGAGCGAGGCGATCTGCCGCAGCGGGACGAGCGCACCGCTCACGGACGGCACATAGGTCTTGTCCAGCGCATCCACGGTCTGCCGGTCACCGCGGGGGAGGCGAACGGTGACGTCGTACTCCTGCCCATCGTTGTCGCGCAGTCGGGCCGCCGAGAGACCGGCGATCCCGAGGCGCACGGTACGATCGATCTCGGCGGTGGACACTCCCAGGAGCCCCGCCTTGGCCCGATCGATGTCGAGCTTGAGGTCGGTGCGCGACACGCGGACGGCATTGTTCACCGAGCGGGTGCCAGGCACCGACGCCATGAGCTCCTCGAGCTGACCGGCGAGCACGCGCAGCGTATCCAGATCCTTCCCGATCACCCGCATGGCGATGGGCGCGAAGATCGGCGGCCCGTTCTCGAACTCCTTCACCTCGATACGTGCGGCCGGGTAGGCATCGAAGGCCGCACGGAGCGAGTCGAGCATCGCGGGGGTATTCCGGTCCACCTTGTCGAACAGCACGAACAGATCGCCGTACGAGGCGTCCTCATTGTGCGAGAACACGTTGTAGTAGATCGACGGATTCCCGCGTCCGATGTTCGCATACACGTGCTTCACTTCGGGTCGCGCGCGCAGCACCGACTCCGCGAACTTCACCGCCGAGTCCGTGGTGGCGAGCGACGCCCCACTCGCCGACTGCACCGTCACGAGCACCTGCGGGGTCCCCGCCTTGGGGAAGAGCGAGAAACCGATCGCCGGGACCAGCGCGAACGATCCCACGAAGAGCACCGCCGCCACCGTGATCGTGCGCCACGGATTGCCGAGCGCGCGGTGGAGCAAGCGACCGTAGGTGAGCTCGATGCCCCGATTCAGATACCGGAGGAAGATGTTCCCATGCTCGTCCTTCTCCTCCTTCAGGAAGAAGCTGGCGAGGAAGGGGATGATCGTGAGCGACACCACAAGCGACGCCAGGATCGTGTAGATCACGGCCGCAGGGAGTCCTCGGATGAACTGTCCCGAGCCTTCCGGGAGCATCAGGATCGGCACGAAGGCGAAGATGAGCGTCGCCGTGGTCCCGAGCACCGCCACGAAGATCTGCTGCGTGGCCGCGATCGCCGCTTCGGTGCGTGTGTAGCCCTGCCGCAGGAAGCGCGCGATGTTCTCGACGACGACGATCGAGTCGTCCACCAGCAGGCCCAGCGCGATGACGAATCCGACGATCGAGATCTGGTTGATGCTGAAGCCGGTCGCCTTGAGCAACGTCACGCCGATGGCGAGCGACAGCGGGATGGAGACCATCACGATCCCGCTCGCCCGGAATCCGAGCGGGAGCAGGGTCACGAGCACCAGGAGGATCGCGATCACGAAGTCTTCCGAGAGCCGCGAGAGACGCGCCTTCACGTTGCGCGACTGGTCGAAGCCGCGCCCAACGGTGATCGACTTGGGCAATCCCTTCTCGAACGCGTCGAGTTTGGCCCAGATGCGCTCGCGGACGTCGAGGATGTTCTCCTTGTCCTTCATGTTCGCGGTGACCCAGACGGCGCGCTTCCCATTGTAACGACCCAGCACCGCCTGCTCCTCGTACCCCCACTGCACCTCGGCCACATCGCCCACGCGCACGCTCGCGCCGCCGTTGCCGGCGATCACCGTCTGCCGGACTTCATCCAGAGTGCGATACGAGCCGCTCGTCTTGACGTTGAACTTTCGCGCGCCGGCGTCCACCCCACCGCCGGGGATGTTCACGCTCTCGCCGTTGATCGCGCCGAGCAGATTGGCCACAGGGATCCGGAGCTCGGCGAGCCGGCCGAGGTCCACCGCGACCCGCACCTCACGCTTGGGGTACGCCCACACCTGTGAGCGCTTCACCCCCTTCACCTTCTCGAGGGCGTCACGCAGCGCGCGCGCCCGGACATCCATCTCGCTGTACGGTGCGGTCTCGGAGACGAGCGCCACCTGGACGATGTTCACGTCCGAGGCATCGAAGCGGGTGACCTCGAGCCGCGCGAGATCCGCCGGAAGCGAGGTCTTGAGCGCATTCACCTCGCGCACGACCTCGTCGTACTTCTTGTCGGCATCCACCGAGAACTCGAACTCGGTGTTGATCAGGGCGACGCCGTCCTGGATGCTCGTCTTCATCTGTTTCACATCGTCGAGCGCCCGGATCTTCTTCTCGATCGGGTCCACCACCAGCTGCTCCAGGTCGGTGGGACTCGCTCCCGGATAGACCGCCACCACGGAGTAGTTGGGATACGGGAACGCCGGATCCTCGGCGCTCGGGATCGACATCACCGACGCGACGCCCATGGCCAACAGCGCCACGAAGGCGACGATCGTGAACTGTCGGTTCTTGACCGTGAACTCGGCGATCCTCACTTGGCCGCCTTGGTCGCGCTGGAGGCGCCCGTCGCGGTGAGCTTGATGCGGGCGCCATCGGTGAGCCACTCACCGCCGGCGGTGACCACCGTCGCGTCGGTATCGAGGCCGCCGAGCACGACGACCTGGTTGCCGACCAGAGCGCCGATGCGCACGCGGACGCGCTTGGCGGTGGTACGGTCGGGGGAGAGGGCGAAGACCGTCGCCGAGTCGCCATGCGCCTCGAGCAGCGCTTCTACGGGGATGCTCGGCACGCGCGTGCCGGCGCGCGGCGCCAGTTCGGCGTGTCCCACGAGTCCGGACGAGAGCGGACGACCACGCGTCTCGAGCGCGATCTCGATCTCATAGGTCCCCGTTCCCATCGTGGCCGCGGGCGCGATCTGAGTGACCCGACCGGTGAAGGTCTCGCCTGCGTAGGCATCGAAGCGCACCGTCGCGGGGGAGCCGAGCGAGACACGGACGACGTCGCGATCGGGGAGTCCCGCACGGAGGACGAGGCCGCGCCGGTCGCTGCGGAACTGTACCACTGGCGTCCCCGCGCCGATCAACTGCCCCGCTTCGGCACTGCGACGGAGCACAACACCGTCGAAGGGGGCGCGGATCACGGCATACTGCTTGTTGAACTCGGCGATGCGCACATTGCTCGCGGC